>DATMKR010000042.1:0-9196 GCA_035571115.1 Candidatus Acidiferrum sp.
TCGCAGCCCATGGCACCGGCGGCGCCGGTGATCGTCGGTATATTCCGTGCCCACGCTGCCTCTCTGAGGGGAGGCCGAGACCGTCCTGAGCAACCGAGCGAGCGTTCGAGGTCTGCCACAGCAAGCGTGCTCGGAGTCATCAGACACTGATTTAAGCGAAAGGCTATAGATAGATGCAAACACGCGGGGACTTTTTGACGACGGCCGGTTCGCTTGCCGCATTGGTTCCAATGTCCGGTGGAACGCCGCAGCCCAGCGAGTCGGTTGGGCCGCCTGCCATGGAAGAAGTTCTTCCGCGTGGATTCCAGCTCGGCGCTTTTGACACCGCGCTTGCGACGCCGGCGAAGCAGCGGCACCTTTTCGCATGTATCACGGAGGCCAGCGTAGCGCTGGCGGCAACTCGCAGTACGCTCAACGCGTATCATGTTCTCGGCGTACCGGCGACCGACGTGCAGCCGGTCGTGGTGTTCTACCACGGCGCAGCCGTGTTGTCGGCCTTCGACGATGCAATGTGGACTCGTTACGTCGTGCCGACCAACAGCGCGCCGGCCAGCGACTCGAAGGAGAAGATCACCGGCAATCCGCTGATGAAGAAGAAAGGCGGCGATTGGGACTCGTCGATTCCGGCGCTTGTCGCCGATGCCAACACGCGCTTCTTTGTTTGTAACCTCGCAACGCACGGGTATGCCTCCCGGTTTGCCAAGCACCTCCATCTCTCCGCGAAAGACGTCTACGAGGACCTCGCCGGCCACCTGATTCCAAACGCGATGCTCGTGCCCGCCGGAGTTTGGGCCATTCACGCGATCCAGGAGCGTCAGTACACCTTATTGCAGTTTTCCTGACGCCGTCGCTGCTGGGCATTCGTAGCCCGTCGGTCGCGCAAAGCGCCGCTTAT
The DNA here is from genome assembly GCA_035571115.1 of Candidatus Acidiferrum sp. GTDB lineage: Bacteria > Vulcanimicrobiota > Vulcanimicrobiia > Vulcanimicrobiales > Vulcanimicrobiaceae > Cybelea. The sequence goes on from DATMKR010000042.1 coordinate 896, forward strand.
GCGATGGGGCGCCCCTTGAGGTCGAACCGCATATTCTCTTTGCCGATGAAGACTCGCCCGGTAAAACCTGACTTCGCCGCGCCGGCAAGCGCAAGTTCCTTCCAGCGCGCGTCCGATACCATGCGCGGGTCGGCAGGCCCGAGATGGCTCACGATTAGCGTTTTCACCCCAGCTTGCTGCGCGATACCGGCGACCAACGCAATGTCCGTATGCGAGGTCTCGGCATGGTGGAGGAAATTCGGGGCCAAGCCGTGGCTCTTGAAATACGCCAGGTCGATGGCTTCGTGCACGAGGATGTCGGCGCCGCGTGCGAGTGTGATGAGGTTCGGGGTGGGGGCGGTGTCCCCCGAGAACACGACCGAGCCTTGCGGGGTGTCGAAACGGAAGGCGTAGGAGGGGAAGCAGATGCCATGGAGGACGAGCGTTGCTTTGACCGTCATGTCGGCGAGGGTCGCGATCGTGACCGGCTGCATCGATGGGGCGGTGTTTCCAGTTGGGCTCGCGCCGACGTTCGGCAGCGGAATCTCGCGAACGTCCATGAAGTTTGAGATATTCTGCGTGCCGGAATCGCGCATCAGAATGTTCGTGCTATAAGCAAACGCGTCGTTGCAGTCGTGCAAGAGCGTCGCAATGCCGGGTGTCGGATCCTGCGGGTCGATCGTCGCCACCGCTCGGCCGGGTGGGAACGCGGCCGGCAGTCCTCCCGCGCTCCCCGGACCGTATACGGGGATCGCATGCAGCAGACTGTCGTGCGCCGACGATCCGGAGCCGAGAAGAAAGAAGTTGAAGAGATCCGCCGTGTGGTCGGCGTGCAGGTGGGTGACGAATATGCCGCCGAGTTCCTTGAGCAACAGACCACAGTTTACGTACTGTGTTACGGCAGCGCGACCGCAGTCGATGACGAACGTTTTTCCGCCGATGACGAGCGCTGACGCGATTCCGAATCGGCCGGGCACCGCCGGAGGGCCGGCCGCCGTGCCGAGAATGACCAAGTGATCGATCTTCGCAGCGGACAGCGGCGAGGGCGCCGGATCCGCGGCGGCTCGAGCGAGGGCAGGCAGTACCGCGGCGGCGCCAGTTGCCATCGTAGCGCCCATCGTCAGGAACTTACCTCGACCGATGGGTTCGCCCGCACAAGTGCAGCCAGGGTGTAGATGCTCGTCCACGTTATTCTTCCTCTCGCTGCGTCGAGCATAGAGGCGCCGTCGCTGGACGTCAATCGTGCGAAAGTGGGATAGTCAAGAGGCGTAACCGCTGACGTCGATCACGGCTTGAGCGAAAGCCTGCGGAGCTTCCTGAGGCACGTTATGGCCGATACCGTTGAGGATCCGGTGCGAGTATTTTCCGGAGAACTTGTCTCGATAGGCCGTTCCGCTCATGGCCGGACCATCGAAATCGCTGGCGATTGTGATCGTGGGGACCGAGATGACCGGACCTAGCGCGAGCCTCGCTTCCAGGTGCTCGTATTGCGGCTCGCTCTTGACGAGGTTTATCCGCCAGCGGTAATCGGAGATCACGATAGCGACGTGATCCGGGTTATTAAACGCCGCAGCGGTTCGATCGAAGGTTGCATCGCTGAAGTGCCAGTTCGGGGAAACGATGGTCCAGATAAGCTTTGCGAAATCGTGTCGGTATTTGGTATAGCCGAGCACGCCGTTTTCCGTAGCAAAGTAATATTGGTACCACCATCCCAATTCGGCCTTTGGGGGCAACGGCTGTACGGTCAGTTTGCGGTTCGTAATTAGATAACCGCTCACTGAGACGAGCGCCTTGCATCGCTCGGGCCAGAGTGCTGCGACAATATCGGCGGTCCGCGCTCCCCAGTCGAAGCCGCCGATGATGGCCTGCTTGATCTTGAGGGCATCCAGGAGCGCGATGACGTCCAGAGCAACCGGCGCTTGTTCGCCATTGCGCAATGTCGAACTTGAAAGAAAGCGCGTGGTGCCGTAACCGCGCAGATATGGAACGATGACCCTATAGCCCGCCGCGGCGAGCATCGGAGCGACGTCGACGTAACTGTGGATATCGTAGGGCCAGCCGTGGAGTAGAACTACCGCCTGACCGTCGGCCGGCCCGGCTTCGGCATATCCGATATTCAGCAGGCCTGCATTGATCTGCTTAAGAGAGGCGAATGACGTGTGCGTTCCCGCCGCCGTCGCGGGCGCGTTTGCAGCGAGCAGTTTGCGGGCCTGTGCGCGCGCAGGGCTCGTCGCCGCCAGTTGGGCCCCGGCGAGGGCGATCCCGGCGCGCAAGAAGTCGAGGCGATCGTATTTGCTTTGTTCGGGCATTTTTATCTCTCCAATTCGGCTGGAGGCTCCTAGGCCTTCGGAGAGATGGTACCGCGATATCGACCGGCGTCAACAGCCACAGTCGATACAGTTCACCTGGGCATTCGAAGGGCTGGGCTGGGCATTCCAAGTCGAGCTGCTTTTCCGCACGACACCCGGGCGGCAGCCCTTGCAACCACGGGTCCGCCGGAGTATCGTAGGGGCACGGCTGAGCCAAACCACCGCACGCGACAAGCCTTCACTGGCCAAGCCTCAGCCTAAGGAGAACGAGAGATGGTACTACTCTCACGTGTTTTCCGCTTCACCGCCGTCGTTGCACTGCTCGCCGCTGCCACTGCGGCGTCGACGCAGGCTGCTTCCGCGATGCAGCGGAATTTCTCGAATATCGGTCCTGACGCAGCGCCGCAGGGCTACACCCACCTCCTCTGCTACAACGTCAAATATGGCCAGACGATGCCGTATAGCGTAACCCTGACCGACCAGTTCTACCCCAAAGGCTTTCAGACGGCGGTAACCGGTCCGACGCAAGCCGCGTGCACGCCCGCCAAGAAAACGTTACTGTACCGTAAGCCGATCACGGGCTTCACGCCGAACGGCCACTTCGTCTGTTATCCGCTCAAGGACCCGCCGCAGGGGGTGAACGTAACGACGAAATACACCAACCAGTTGCAGGCCGCATCGCTCCTCTGGGTCCAGCCTTTCGCACTATGCGTTCCGACCTATAAGTACTCGGGAGCGGGGCTCTCGGAGGACGCGGCGCCCAAAGGATACACGCACCGCCTCGTCTATGATTACCAGGTTACGATGGGCAGCGTTCACGGCGTCGTGTTTAAGAATCCTCTCGAAACAACCACCGTAAAGATCGTCGACCAGTTTTATCCAAACGGGTTCACCACGACGTTGGGTAATCCGTACATCTTGCTCACGCCGACGAAGAAGGTCTATGCGAAACCTCGTAAAGTAGTCCCAAACGGCCACTGGATCTGGTACTCGTTCCAGCCACAATCTACCGTCGAGCAACCGCGCGACTACGTCAACCAGCTCGAGAAAAACTCGCTGACCGCCTACTTCCCAGACTGGCTGATGGTGCCGACATATAAGTACAAGCCGTAAGCTCGGACCGAGTCTAGCACGGAAGAATGCCATAGTTGCCGGGAGGGATCGCGTCGAGAACCTCCTGGCTGATGTTGAGGTGCTGCTTTACGAACTCGGGCGGCAAATGCGTTAGCCAGTCATTCAGTGAAACGTCTTGATAAACGTCGCTCTTGAAGAGCTCGAGAAAGACGAGGTCTTCGTCGCCCGTATTCTCGACGTAATGGCCGAACGTTGCGGGGACGAAGCCGACGTCGCCGGCTTGAAAATTTGCCGTGCGCGCTTGCGAGTGATTGAAGAAGACGGTCATGCGCGACTTGCCGGCAATGTAGTATTGCCACTCGTTGGCCTGTGGATGCCAGTGCAGCTCGCGTAGCGCGCCCGGGTGAACGGTAACGTGTGCCATGGCAATCTTCTTCGCTATCTTAAAGGTCGTCGAATCCACGATATGGACGCGCCCGCCGCGATCTTCCTTGTTCGGCTTCAAGTCCTTGAACCGGAACGTAAACTGTGACGAACTGGGCGAGCGGCCGCGATTCGCTGCGGTGCGAGCGGCCTCGAGTGACGGGGGAACGGATTCTTGGAAAATGTACTTGCCGCCGGATGGAATCGAATCCATCGCCGGAGCGATCTTCTCGATCGGAACACCCCAGTTTTTCGCCAAAACCTCGCGAGGAACGTGTTTGAGCCAATCGGAAACGAGCGTTGTATCTTCTTCAGAAAACCTACCGTCATCGAAGACGAGCAAGAACTCGCAACCATCCGGGTTCAGTCCTTGGATCGAGTGCGGGAAGCCCGCCGGAAAGTACCATAGATCGTTTTGCGCGAGATCGTCGATGAACATATGGCCGCCGGCGTCTAAAATAGTGATACGCGCATGTCCCGCTAACATGATCGCCCATTCGTCCTGCACGTGCCAATGCAGTTCGCGAATACCGCCGGGCGTTAGCGCCATCTGGACGCCTGCAATGTCGGTTGATATCGGAAAGTCGCTGACGTTGAGCTGATTGGTCCAGCCACCCGGTTGAATGCGCCGATGGGCCATTCCGTACGACTGCCAAAAGTTCTGCGGTAGGCCGTGATCCGTGGGCGGCGGGAAATACGCGTCGGGTTGTAGGTTCATCAGGGGCACGTTTTTTGGTCCAGGGTTGACGGCGGCGCGGATCATCTCCGGGTTATCCGGGGCCTGATACGCGCGCGCTGCAGCCTCCGACGAGCCCAGCGCTGCGCTGGCAATCTCGAAAGCATCGGCCGAGCGCCGTTGCGATTCGTCTGGCGTCCTTTCAGGCATGACAACCTCCTTAAAGACTCTACGAGCTGTGCCGCGTCTGCACACGGCCAACAGCCCTTTCGTTCGCCTAAGTTGACGTAGCGAGTTACTGTCGCGCCATGATCATATTGAGCACCTGTTCGCGATCGAGCAAGTGGTCGGTGTTCTCACCGCTTGTTTCAATAACAACGACGTCGATCGTCCCATTAAACGCGCTCTTTTCCGGCGGCATGTCCGGCGTTATCGGGGAGCCGTGCTTGATACCGACATCGGAGGTCTCGTCGGCGGAGAAGACCGCTGGAACGGTCCGTTCGACGCGACCCTCACCCACGGTTTTGCCGTCGATGTAGAGCGTCACGTTTCCACCTTTGGCGAGACCGCCGCCGTCGTAGGCGAACTCCATCCGTACCTGATGCTTACCCGGAGAAAGCACTTGCGTAGAAGCGACGACGAACGTCTGAAGCCCAAGGAAGTTGTAAATGTATGTTAGCTTCCCGTCTTTGACATAGAACATCCACCCACCGCCGATCCCACCTTGCGATAAGATCACTCCGTTAGCCGTCGTTCTCTCGGGAATGACGACCTGAGCCGTAATCGAATGGCTCTTGTTCTTGATATTGATGAGCCCGTTCTCGTTGAGGCCGCCCATTCCGGTAGCAAGAACCTGGGATGTGCCGCGAACGAGCACCGGTCGCCCCGCAGTGTCGGAGTTCATGCGTTCGGACATGCGATCGTCCATCGGCAAGAGGTTGTTGCGCGTGGCTTCGATGAGCCACAGCCGCTGCAACTCGTGAAGCTTATCCGGCATCTCTTTCGAGAGATCGTGTGCCTGCGACCAATCCTTGTTCGTGTCGTAGAGTTCCCATACGTCGTCGTCAAATGGCGGCGTCGTCCCGGTCATGATCCATGGCGTCCGATGGCGCGTGACCGCCGTCCAGCCCTTGTGGTAGATTCCGCGATTGCCGAACATCTCGAAGTATTGCGTTTCGTGACGTTCCGCTGCCGCAGGGTCGTCGAAGCTGTAGCGCATGCTGACGCCCTGCATCGGAACCTGTCCGACGCTATTGACCATATAGGGCTCCGGAAGTTGAGCCGCTTCCAGGATGGTGGGGGCCACGTCGATGACGTGATGAAACTGGTGGCGCACCTCGCCCTTCGCCTTGATGCCCTTAGGCCAGCGCACGATCGTGCCGTTTCGCGTGCCGCCCCAGTGCGAAGCGACCTGCTTGGTCCATTGATACGGCGTGTCCATGGCGTGAGCCCAGCCGACCGCGTAGTGATTGTAGGCTTCGGGACCGCCAAGCTTGTCGATGCGCTGCGTCAGGAAGTCGGCGGTTTCGAGCGCGTTCATGCCGTTAAAAGGGATCATTTCGCTGAAGGTGCCTTGTGGCGTGCCTTCGGCCGATGCGCCGTTGTCGCCGATGATGTAGTAAATCAGGGTATCGTCGAGCGCCTCGACTTGTTCGAGCGCGTCGATGAGGCGGCCGATGTGATAATCGGCAAACGAGAAGAACCCGGCGTAGACTTCCATCTCGCGCGCGAGCACGCGTTTGAACTCTGGCGTCTCGGAATCCCACGAAGGAATCTCGGCTGGGCGCGCCGTGAGCTCGCAGTCCTGCGGGATCACGCCGAGTTGTTTTTGACGCGCAAAGGTCTCCTCGCGCAGTTTGTCCCATCCCTGATCGAACTTGCCCTTGTACTTGTCGGCCCACTCTTTTGGTACGTGGTGCGGTGCATGCGTAGCCCCCGGCGCAAAATACATGAAGAACGGCTTGTCGCCCGCGAGCAGTCGTTGCTGCCGAACCCAGGCAATCGCGCGATCCGTCATGTCTTCCATGAAGTGATAGCCCTGTTCGGGCGTCTTCGAAGGTTCGACGACTTTCGTGCCCTCGTGAATCGCGGGATACCATTGATTGGTCTCGCCGGCCACGAAACCGTAGAAGTGTTCGAAGCCGGAGCCAGTCGGCCAGCGATCGAATGGCCCAACGGGGCTTGCTTCCCATACCGGCACCTCATGGCACTTCCCGAACTGCGCGGTGGAATATCCGTTGAGCCGAAGAATTTCGGGCAGCGGTGCCATCGAGTTTGGTCGCATCGAGTTGTAGCCGGGCGCCGAGGTTGCGATCTCCGTGATCCCGCCCATCCCAACCGTGTGGTGATTGCGTCCGCTCAATAAGGCCGCCCGCGACGGAGAGCACAGTGCCGTCGTATGAAAGCGCGTGTAGCGCAGGCCATCCTTCGCGATTCGCTCGGCGGTAGGTGCCTGACATGGGCCGCCGAAAACGCTCGACGCGCCAAAACCAACGTCATCTATCAGCACGATGAGCACGTTTGGAGCGCCCTTAGGCGGTCGCAACGGCTTAATGGGTGGAAACTTTGAGTCCGGGTCTTTCGCATCGTAAGCAACGAAGCCGGCGTAAGGCTTATCGGGGATCGGTAGTACTTCGCGCTGTACGAGTTTTTCTGAATCTGGCGAACCGTTCGAAGCGGGCATTTTGTCCTCCAAAGACGCAAACAAAGCCATCGGTCGTGAGTGGGGACGGTAGCTATACGACAATCACGAAGCGCATCCTTGAACCCGCTCGAATGCCGCCGGTAACTCACCAGTAATTCACCATTGAGAATTAAGGCCGCGTTAACCGATACGCGTTCGGCTAGTAGTGCGGCGCTCTAATCGTGCGATCGGCAGCGTCGGCCACTGTGACAGACGCGACGAAAAGAAGCGCAGCAAAAAAGCTTTTCGTATACCGATTCCTGATGAAAATGAAAACGGCCCCGCGATTCGCGAAGCCGTTCAAGAAGACGCCGCTCCTCGTTATTCTTTCGAGTGAGGCGAAGCTACGCGCTCAACGGTCGAGTTGGCTACGGCAGTCCCGTTTGTAAGAAATCGCTGCCAGCCGCGATTCCGTGGACTTTGCCCCCGCCTTTGGTGGCGGTTAGGTACATCTTCCCGTTGCTGTCGACCGAGGGTCCCGCGTAGGGATTCGCACCGTTGGCGCCGGTGAAGCTGTAGACGTTCTCTTTGTACGTGCTGCTACTTGAGGGCGTCAAGGTGAAAAGCGTTCCGAGACCGCTTGAGCCTCCGCTGCCTCCGCCATAGGTTGTCCCAGCGATCACGCCCTTCTTAGTGACCAGCGGCGCCCCATATGGATACGCGCCGTCTCCTGAGACGCTACCGAAATTCCAAAGCACGCTCTCCTTGGCGCGGCTGCCAGAAAGCGTGAGCTCGTATATCGTTCCGTATCCCTGGTTCCCGCCGCTACTGGCCATGCCAACGACCTTCCCGCCGGCTGCCAGGGGTAGGGTGCCGACGGCTGTTAGCCCGCCGTAGGGCTCGGCACCGTCATACGGCGCACCCTGAAATGAATAGAGAATGCTTTCGGTATAACCGCTCCCGGATGGCGTCAACTTGAAAACGGTTCCAGAACCGGTAGAGCCGCCGCCTACAGTGGTTCCGTAGAGCCCGCCTTTTTCGTCGACGATCAAACCGGCATAGGGCTGATCACCGTCAGTCCCGCCCCGGAAGCTGTACAACACCGTTTCGATGTAGCTTGACCCTTTCGGCGCCATCCGATAGACCGTACCAGCGCCGAACTTGCCGCCGGCGCTGGTCGTACCGTATAGGTTCCCCGCTTTGTCGCCGACGACGGC
>DATMKR010000043.1:0-9808 GCA_035571115.1 Candidatus Acidiferrum sp.
GGTGGTCGCGATAGAGAAGCGGGTCGACTAGGTGCCTTTCTCCGTGTCGCAGGTCGCTGTGCCGCCCGATTTCGAGCTCATCGTGAACTCGATCGACGGATACTGTAATTTCGGCGCCCTAGCAGGCGCTTTCACGAAGAACAGGTTGTTCGTTTCGGCGGTCGTTCCGGTATTCGCCGGACAGGTGGGCTTGGTCTTGACGCCGTCGTCCGCCTGAATACTCACAGTGATCTTCGATCCTGAATTAAAGTTCGCTTGATCTCCGCCGCCGTCGCCCAGGATGTTGAACTCGGCGCCTTCCCAGTGCTGCGATAGATCCGTGATGCCATCGCCTTGCACGTTTTTCATGCCGTATTCCGTCGTACCGACCGAAATATAGATACTGTCACCGCTCGGGTCCGCATCTCCGGTCTCGATTACGCTGCCCAATTCCGTGACATCGACGTTGGGAAGATTTACCCCGTACGGGCTGTTCTGGACGCAGCCGATTCCGAGGTTTTCCCAGCCTTTGCCCGGCGGACAACTTTTAAAGCCCGACGGGTTCGTGGCAACCAGCCAATCCTGAATGAACAGCGTGCCTTGACTCGAGCCTGGCGGATTTTCATAGACAAACTGTGACCAGCCGACGCAGTCCTGAAGAGTCCCGCACGCTGCCGTACTGAAGAAATTCGAGTTTAGCTGCAGCGAGTAAGCGTCCAAGGCGCCCCCGCTCTGTACCGTCTCCACGCCCTTGACTTTCGGGAACGCGCCGATCGCCGTTGAAATCAAGTGCGGGGTTGTGTCGGCCGTAAAATCGTCGCCGTCGCCCACAGCCTGCCTTAACTTCGGGTGGCGCGAACGCGGAACCGGAAACCAAGTACGTGGAGGAGTCGTACAAGCAACCCGCTGCCACTGAGTGGAGGGAAATATTGCTTTGAAGCAGCCTGCTCCTGGCAGTTTGTTTTGTGCGAGCGAATTACGCCAGGATGCTATGCTACTAGCAGTGCCGGCCGTGGGATTCGCGACGGTTCCGGTTGCCGGTAAAGATTGCGTGGAGTTGGAACACGCCGATAAGGCAACCGAAAAAACCGCAATTGCGGTTAGTCGTGGAAAATTCAATGCATCGACCTTTCATGAGCGCTCTGCAATGGGATGTAAGGATTACGTCGCTTGGGAACGCCTCACCTCTTGGGTTCGGTGCAGCTTCGCGTACCGCTTGAAGAGGAATCCGAAGACGCCGAGCGCAGCGGTGGCAATCGATAACAACGGGTGACCGTAGTGACCGGGGTCCGGCGGTCTGACCGTGCTCCGTAGCTTCGGCGCCAGGACAGCGCTCTTCCCGTTGAAGCTGTGAAACGAACTTGATAGCCGAATGCAGTGGTGTGGCACTCGCAGTTCGCGTCGTCAAAACGAAACCGGACTTTCGCGCGCTGCGCGGCCTTTTCGTCGAGTATGAAGCCGACTTGCCGCCGCATTTGCGCCACGGAACCGTACCCGAGTTGGGGGAACTCGTGAAGGTCTATTCGGGACGAAGCCGCGCGTTCTTGGCGGTCGCTGACGGGATTGCGATCGGTTGTGTGGCTGTGCGCAAATTCGATCCGGAGACGGCCCTGCTTATTCGCCTCTACGTCAAGCCCGAGCGGCGCGGCCTCGGTGCGGCGCGAACGCTCGTTGAAGCCGCGATCGGATTCGCGCGAACGTTTGGATATCGCCGCGTCGTTCTCGACACGAACAAAGCTGCGCTCGAGCCCGCTTTCCGCCTCTACCGTTCCCTCGGATTTGGGGAGTGCGCGCCTTTCGCCGAGGTCTCCTACGAATGCCCGACGTTCATGGAACTGCCGCTAACGTAAAGCGCTTAGCCGATAACCGACGTGGGTCATTGGCTCAATGCTGCGCCAACCCGCTCGTAGAATCCAGACCATCTAGAGGCGCCGTCGTGTAGGGGTTGCTTGACCACTTACGACCGAAAGCTTATCGACTGCATTGACATAGGGCCGTGACGGAACAAACTTGTCGGCAAACTGATCGCCCAGAGCGAGGTGTTTCCCGTCCCACTGCAGTCCCCCGGTCCAACCCGCAGAGCCGTTAACGTTGATTGTCGTAATTGCGGAACCGCCTTTTGCCAGTTCAGCGCTTCAGCAGCCGCCCTTCATGCCGAACGTCAACGCACCCGAGTCGAAATCTGACCCGCCGTAGACGTCTTCAAAGACGCCCGGGCCGATCTTGTCTCGGTCGGCCGATCCGATGAACACCAATCCGGCGTTCTGGCTGTACGCCTGCGCCGTGATAGTCGCCACGATGGTCCGGTTAATGACGAGGAATGAGCCGGAAGGGTATTTTTGGCTGCCAATGACAAGCGACGCCGAGCGGCCGCTGCCATTTTCGGTTAGCGTGAGGCAGCCCGTCCAATTGCTGTGCTGTGAGCGGGTCACGGTCACCGGCCAGCTGCCGCTGAAACTGTGCGACTCTGGAACAAACATATTCATGGCGCTGCCGTTGTACCCGTGCGCTAACCCGGGACCGGCCGAGACGACCATTGCCGTCGTAGCGATAACGGCAACGAGAATCCGTTGCGAAAAGCTCATGGGCCATTCTCCTTGTGTGCGAGCAAGAGGGACAATGCCGCAGAGTCTAGGCTGGGCCGATGAAAAAAGTCTGAAGGTCGCCCCCTGGAATGCCCGCGCGTGACAAGTGTCGTTAGGCTATGGACCGACCGGCACGATCGGCGTGGTCTGACCTGACTCCATCGGCAGCGACGTGATCTTGCCGCCAGCGGCAGCGAGCGCCTTTCGAACGTCTATACTGCGCAGCGTCTGGTCCCGGTATGTCCGGAAGTAGAAGACCAGGTTCTTTAGGTCGTTCGCGCTCGTCCACGACGTGAACTCGTCGAATTCCTTGCCGTGAATGATCTGGCGCACCGAGCCCATAGGAATGTCGAAATTGTTGAGAATGTGGAATATTTGCAGAACGGCATCGGCGGACGATTCGGGTTGCACCGCTGTCTGCTGGTAGGCAACCGCGCGCACGAAACGCGATGGCGACGATACATCTCCCGGCAGCCCGTAGAAGCCCGAGCCTTGTCCCAAACTGTTTAGCGTGTAGCCGCCGATGTCGACGGAAGGCCGCAGGTACGGCGTTAGCCCGACATAGTTCCTGAGGTTCGTCATGTGCCAATCGAAAGTGGGGGTATTTGTTATCACGCCGAGAGGATCGTCGTAGATCCGCAAGCCGCCCGGAAGCGGTTCGATAACGACCGCCGCGCCGGTTCGGTCCATGATGCGAAAGTGCAGCGGCGGTGCAATCCCGCCCATCTCGGCACGCGTGGTTGCAGTGAGGACGACACGGTTATACGCAGCTTTTAATTCGGCCACCGTCGCAAAATTGCCGAGGATCCAGTCGCTGTATTCGTAACCGGCCATTGCCCTCGACGCGTTCTGCGGGGTGACCTCCGTGTAGTGCGCCTCTGGGGTGAAAAAGAACTCGCCGACGTAGAGTCCCTGGTCATTCATGCCGTCAACGCTCACGGGCTGACCGAACGCATTCGCTCCGACGAAGCCGTACTTCGTCGTGTATCGAATACCGGTAGTGCCGTCCGGCAGCGTGCCGGTCATTTGAGTGCCAGCGGGAAGGACGATGACCTGCGACTTCAGGTCGAGCCCGAGCTCCATGGTCCGAGCGGCGACGACGGTGCCGTCCTTCGCGATCAAACGGATTCCGGTACATGCCGACGCGGACTGGCTCGAACATAGGATCGCAACGCCGAGTATGACGCTGAGGAAACGCAACAGAAAAGCCCTCCTTAAGTTACGTCGGTCATTCTTTAGATGACCCTACGGTTTGAGAGGGTTCGAGGGCGAGCACACGGCTCCCGTCACTCTTGCGATGGCACTGAGCAGCACTGCCGAACCGTAGTCGCCAATCCGTTTACTACTGCTCGAGTTCTTGCAGCGTGTTCGTACTGGTGTCCGTGTAGAACAGCACCGTATTACTGTCGTCCGTTCCCTCTGCCAGAAGGCCGAAGATGTCGGCACTCTTATTCGTGTCGATCGTCTTCGTTGCGAGAATCTTCCCGGTCGGCGTCAGCTCCACCAGCGTGTTTCCACCTTTGCCGTTGGCGACGATAAGGTTGCCGTTCGGGAGTAGCGCTTGGGCCACGGGCGCGTTGAGCGGCGAACCGCTATACACCAGCGTCGCGCAGGTTCGGGATGCGTACGCGCATTTGAACTTCTTGCCGCCCGGCTCGACGACGATCTCGTTCTTAGCGAGGAGCTGGCTGGCGTTAGAAATCGCGACGACAGTGTTATCGACCCCGTCCACCATATACAGCGTATCATTACACAGACTGCCGGTCCTGGTCGCATTGTATTGGATTCCCGACGGGCCAAGGGCGCTCCAGCCGGAGCCCTTATTGACGGCGAAACCGGCGATCACCTGGGTCTCTGTTGCAGGACCGCTGCTCACCGGAGGTTTCGCTAACTTAATGACGGCGCCCGTCTTCGCATCGGAAACGTAGATGTCTTCCGGCGCGTACGCAAGACCACAGGATGCGTCGGCGTCATCCAACGGTTCCTCGATCGGCGAACCGTAGCTGTACTGGAACTTACTGCTCTGGTTGAACTGCGCGGCAATCCCGCTCGCCATTCCGGCACCGTATACGTCATTCGCAACCGTCGCCGCATTTCCAACGCAGCCTTCGATCTTGCTGCTCTGGACAAAGGTTCTCGGCTTTGATTTCGGCTTCGGATCGAAGACTTCAATCGTCGTGCCCTTGCCGGCCGTGCCGGCCGAGTCCTCAAAGTTGCACACGAGCAACTGCCCTTTTTTGAGTCCAAACGTCGAGTGGACCAGCGAGATCGCCCGTGGGCCGGTGTCGCCGTTTTTCGAGTCGACCGTCGAACCGATCTCCACGTCCTTCGTGAGCTTCTTGAGGATTGACTTCATGTCGGTCAAGCCGCCGGCACTCGCCGTACGGACAAAATCCGGCAAAGGATTCGAACCGGCGGCCGGAACCGCGGTGTTTCCGCCGCACGCCGGCGTCGCAAGAAGTATGCTTGCAACGAGCATACGCGCGCGATTGTTGAAACTTGACATCCCGAACCTCGCTCTAACGCAGTGGTGAGAAGGTCGGCTTCGCAACGGTTTTCTCGTCGCCTGCAAGAACGAGCGGCCGGCGTCCGCCTTTTCCGCATGTGGCAGGAACCTGAGTCATTAATGGTCGGGAAATGCAACGTAAAGCGTAGCTTTCCGGCAGAGGCCAGCCTTACCAGGAGGTTAGGGGCGGCATCAACGGGCTTTTCCGGTCGACGAAGTGCGGGCCCTGGGAAAGGCCCTCGAACATAATGTCGAAGCTTCGACAACGAGCGATGCCGCCAAGTCTGAGAGTCGCTTTCCCCGTGGACCGGCAGGCAATGTGGAGGTCGGCCCGAGAAGAACCGTTCACTCGACTCACACTAAGGGAGCGATTGTGGATCGATCTTCAAACGGCTGCGTCGATCGCCGAGCCGGCAGTCACTGACATCGTGGCTCAACTCCACTTTGGACGCAACGTTTGCGCTGGCTTCTCGTAGCGCCGCTCTCAGACGAACTTTATTTAAGGAGCATACGTGAAATTCCTAAAATTTGCAGCACCGCTCGTCGCAGTGCTGGCGTTCGCCGCTTGCAGTTCAGGCGGATCTTCGAACGTACCGACCGGTGCCGGCACGTCCTTAATGGGTCGGTCGGCATTCACCCACATCCCACAGTGGCAGGCAAAGCATCTCGCGCATCCCGCATGCCCGCAAGTCGTCGGCAAGCCGACATGCCTCGCGCTCATCTCTAACAAGATCGGCGTGTCCCCTCTCTCCGGCTGCAATCCGTCGTCAAATTGCGGCTGGACGCCGAGCCAACTCGAGGCGGCCTACAATATTACCGGCTCGTTAGGAAAAGGATCCGGACAGATCGTCGCCGTCATCGACGTGGGCGATGACCCGGACGCCGCGACAACGTTCGCGACGTACCGCAGCCAATACAATCTCGGAACGGGCACACTGGTGAAATACAACGAGGAAGGACAAACCAGCAACTATCCGGAGAGTTGTGAAGACTTCGGATGGTGCGTGGAGACGGACCTCGACATTGAGATGGTCGCGGCCTCATGTCCGAAGTGCACGGTTTTTCTCATGGAAGGAAGCAGCACGAGCACGAGCGACTTCGAAGCCACGGAAACCGAAGCCGTCAAGCTAGGCGCGACGATCCTCAGCAACAGCTGGATCTGCTACGGCAGTGGCAACTGCGGCGACACGAACTTCCAAAACTACTTTGACACGCCGGGCATCGCGTACGTTGCCGGATCCGGCGACGCCGGGTATAACAACATTGGCGGCCCGTCGGCGCTCGACAGCGTCATTGCGGTCGGCGGCACTCAGCTTGCCGAGAGTGGCTCGACGTACTCCGAATCGATTTGGGATGGCGCGGGCGCCGGTTGCGCCGACGCCGCAGAGGTCGGAACGGCCATTCCGAAACCCTCATGGCAACACGATCCCGATTGCTCCAGTCGCACCGACGCCGACGTCTCGTCGGAGGCCGGCTGCTCGCCTGGCGTTTCTGAATACAGCGACTTCTACGGCGGTTGGTTCGACGTATGCGGCACCAGCGTCGCCACGCCATGGACCGCCGGCGTCATTGCGCTCATGGGCAACGCCACGAAACTGAACGCCGGTAAGCACTTCTGGAGACGCAGAAGGAGGGGACTCGACAAGCAGCTTCACGACATCACGTCGGGCAGCGACGGGTCCTGCGGCGGCGAGTATCTCTGCACCGCGGGTGCCACGGGCTCGTTGGGCTACAAGACCTACTCGGGTCCGGGCGGCTGGGGCAGCCCGAACGGCATTAAAGCGTACTAAAACCCGTACGAAGCCGAATCCACGGAAGGCGGGCGCCAACGCGCCCGCCTTTTGTAAACTCGGCCGCGGAGTGCTATAAGGGCGGCGGAATGCATTTACCGGCCTGGACCCCACATGTGGCAATACCGATTGGATGCGACCCCGCGCCGACTGGCGATCCCTTCGCTTTGAGCGCACCGTTCGCGTTCATGGAATAAGCGGCGACGCTAAAGGTGCCAATGTCGGTCGTGTAGCCGAACTTGCCCGCAGGATCGACCGCCATGCCGAGGGGCGCCGCGTCTTTGCCCGCGCTGAACGGCGAGCCATTGACTTGCGTCAGTGCGCCGCTTGTCGGGCTGATGGAGTAGCCAGAAACATCGTTGGAGTTGACGTTCGGAACGTAGAGGAACTTGCCGGTCGGATCCATTGCTACGAGAAAGGGTTGCTTGCCCGCTCGAAATGGCGACCCCTTGACCGGCGTAAGCGCGCCAGTAGCGGCGTTGATGGAGTAAGCAGAAACGTCGTTGGAGCTGCTGTTAACCACGTAGGCGAACTTGCCCTTGGGATCGATCGCTATACCAAACGGTTCGCTGTCCGAAGAAAATGGTGATCCCTTTACTTGCGTCAGCGCACCGCTGGTCGCGTTGATGGAATAAGCCGAAACATTGTTGGAGCCATTGTTGACCACGTAGACGAACTTGCCGGCAGGATCTGCTGCCACGGAGGCGGGGCCACCGCCTGCGGCAAACGGCGATCCTTTCACGGTCGTGAGCGCGCCGCTACTCGCGTCGATCGTATAGGCCGAAACGCTGCTGGAGTCGCTGTTGCCCACGTATGCGAACTTGCCCGTCGGATCGACCGCTATGCCATACGACCCAGTGCCAGCGGCAAATGGCGATCCCTTCACTTGCGTCAGCGCACCGGTGCTAGCGTCGATGGAGTAAGCGGAAACGCTAGCGGACCCACTGTTGGTCACGTAGGCGAACTTGCCCGCGGGATCGACTGCCACAATTGCGGGCCCGACTTCCGCGTCGAACGGCGAGCCCTTTACTTGCGTTAGCGCTCCCGTCTTGTTGATGGAATAGGCGGAAACGTTTTCGGAATCATTGTTGGCCACATAGACGAATTCGACGACACCGTTCGGGGCGAGGGCCCTATGCGCCCAATCTGGTCTCGCATTGGACGTAACTCCAAATGGCACGGTACGCAATTGCGGCGCACTGCATCCGGCGAACATCGCGATAGCCAGCCCAGCAGCTAGAGCGTAACGGCCAAAATGAAAGCTCCTCATAGCTGCTCCTGCCCCGCGCCGCGAGCCATCCATGGTCGGCCGTGGTTCGGGCCCGATGGCGCTAGTTGTGACTGGGAGCCGCCGCAGCCGCTCAGCATCGCAGCGGCCGCGGCAATGCCGATTACGTAAAATAGCCTTCATTGGGAACTCTCCTTATCGAAACGGCGAAAGTCGTTGGAATCACCTCCTCTCAGGATGCGCCACCTTTCCTGATCCCGTCTATGCGTGGAATCACCACTTTTTTGGCCTGGTCCCGCCCCTGCCTACCGTAAAGAGAACATTGAAACACTCTAACTTCACCTGCCACGCGTTATGCAGTCTGCGTGGCCGTTGCATTGCTCGCAGGATGCGCAGCCGTATTTGCCTTACGAGCCTTGCAGCACGGCGCAGCTGGAACCACGCGGCACTGCCAGTCGGGAGGGCTCGTTTTGGTTGAGGGACGACTGACTGCGCTACGCTGCGGAGCGTCGGTGAGCCACCGATGTTCGGGAAGATTTCGGAGCCGCTGCCACTGGTGAAGCAGCAGTGCCCAGAGCTTTCAGCCTTCAGGCTTTTTTCATCAACTCGGCCTAAACTCTGGGCACTTTCCTCTCGGACCCAGAAGGAGAACCGCTAATGCGTTTTTCGCAACGGATCCTAGTCGCCGCTCTTGCAGCCGCGACGATGGTTTTTTCAGTCGCTCCCGCCATGGCGCACATCAACGGCATGAATAGGCTGGTTCCTGATTCGCACAGTTACGCCGGCAACTGGCCCGTGACCGTGACTAACTCGCAGTTCCACAACGGTACGTACTGCCTGACGCTGACGGGAAATGGCAGCAGCGGCACCGCGTCGGTCGTCATGGATGGCCAAAAGTACCCTGACGGCACCTTCGTAGTCGTCAGCCGCCTCCTTATGGCCACTATCGTAAAACCATCGGGTAGTCAAAATGGCGCCTTGACGTTCACTGCTCCGGCCAGCCACGGCAACATCGGCCAGGGCCTCTTCGAAGATATCCAAGGAGGATCAAACTTCGACTTCGGCGCGCTGACGTTCGGCATGAAGGGCGGCTGCTGAAGCTGCCCCCGCCGACAGCACTCGATTGTCGGTAACGTCGACGAGCATCGAATCATCGCCCGAATCGGCCGTTCTCAGCGCTCCCCTTGTCGCAATGGTACGTAAAGTGTCAACTTAGTGCTGGGCCCAGGACCAGGCCACGATCCGCCAGCCCCCCGGCGCACGAATAAGCACGAGCGTGAAGATGCCGGAATCTTTTGCCGGCCTTCCCTTGACTCTGTAGGTATACGTTGCCGGAAATACGGTGTACGCGCGATTGGCCGTCACTGCGACGTGCCATCCGGTGCCCAGCAGCAGGGTCGCCCAACTCATATCGTTCTTTTTGTTCGCGCCTACGAACGCGTTCCACCAATCGGCGCAAGCCGTCGGGCCGCTCCACGCGTGGGGCGGAAAGTCGTCGATGATTGAAGCCGATGAAGCGCACGCTGCCGTCCACGCCTTCATATCGCCTCTGTTAAACGCTGCCACGGCGCCGTTAATTGTTGCCATCACGCCACTTGCGTCCGATGCGGAACAAACTGCAGGGGCGGATAAGAGGGCGATCGCCGCCGTCAGAGTGATGATGGCTGCCCATGAACTTTTCAATGCATTCTCCTTTTAAGGGCCCGGCTCGACGAGCGTC
>DATMKR010000044.1:0-11256 GCA_035571115.1 Candidatus Acidiferrum sp.
GCCGAGGGCTCCCGGCGTGCGCTTTATGGTGCGAAAGACCTTGCGCAGGTCGCGCGCTTCAACGATTGGCAGGACACCGCGATTCGTCGTTACGTATTCCTTCCCCGGTGATCGTGACGATCTCGAACGAGTACGGATCCGGCGCACTCGCCGTCGCGGAGCGGGCGGCCCGTGCATTAGGCTACGATTACGTCGACCGGCAGCTTCCGGTCGTGGTTGCTAAACGGCTGCACATCACGCCTGAGGCCGTGGAAGCCAGCGAAGACTCGCAACGAACGCTGGGCGAGCTCCTGCTGGATGGTCTCGAGCGGGCTACGCCCGAGTTGGCGCAGGCGGCGGCCGCGGAGCCGCTGGACGAAGAGCTCGTCGCGGCCGTTGCCGCCGCCGTGCAAGAGTACGCGGGCAAAGGCAACTGCGTCATCGTCGGCCGCGGCGCGTCCGCGATCTTGGGGGCTCGTCCGGACGTCCTACGCGTCTTCATGCACGCACCACGCGAGTGGCGCATCGCACACGTCGTGGAAACCACCCACGTTCGGCGAGACGTCGCGGAGGCGGAGATCGAGCGCGTGGATCGCGCTCGAATCGCCCACATCCGCCAGTGGTACGGGCTGGCATTCGGAGATCCGCAAAACTACGACCTCTGCATCGACACGGCTCGGCTTAGCGTGGCGCAAAGCACGGCATCGATCGTCGCCGCGGTTCAAGCTCGCGCGTGAATATTTTTGTCGCGCTGCGCTATCGCGACTTTCGACTGCTGTGGATCGGACTGCTCGTTTCAAATCTCGGAACCTGGATGCAGTTCACGGCGATGGGATTCTTCGTCGCGCGCATGGCCGGATCGGCGCATCAGGCAGCGCTCGATCTCGGCATCTTGGGAGCGGCGCGGGCCGTTCCGGTGCTGTTGCTGTCGCCGCTGGCGGGAGTCATCGCGGATCGGCTCCCGCGCCGCCGCGTCTTGCTGGTGACGAATACGACGATGGCGCTCGCTGCCCTCATTCTCGCGCTGCTCGCAACAGCGCACGCGCTGAACCTGGTCGGCTTGGTGCTGATCTCGGCATTAAACTCGGGCGCGAACGGCTTCGATGCGCCGACTCGTCAAAGCTGGGTGCCCTTCCTCGTGGATCGGCGGCACATCGGAAACGCCGTCGGGCTCAACTCGATTGCATTTAACGCGCCGGCGGTCGTCGGGCCGGCGTTTGCGGGCTTGCTCATCGTCTGGATCGGCGTTGCGGGCGCCTTCTACTTCAACGCGGGGGCGACGCTCGCGGTCGTCGTCGCGGTGATTCTCATGAAGCCCTCGCCGCCGTCGGTTCGACGAGCGGAGCCCACGTGGCACGCCATGCAACAAGGAGTGGCATTCATCGTCGGGCACCCCGCTCTTCGTTGGATCGTGTTGGCGCAGTTCGTAACGGCGCTCTCGGCGCGACCGTACTCGCAGCTCATCCCAGCATTTGCGGTCAACGTTTTGCATGCGGGCCCGCGCGGCTTGGGCTGGGCCGTCTCGGCGATCGGGATCGGAGGCTTCGGCGGCGCGCTCGTCACGGCATATTTTGCGCAACGAGAACGCCGCTCGCGGCTTTGGCTGCAGTCCGGGTTGCTGATGTCTGCGGGCGTCCTCGTTTTAGCTTTCGTTCCGTCGCTGAGGCTTGCGGTTTGCGTGCTCTTCGTGATCGGCGTCGGAACGATGGCGATGATGGGCGCGACGAGCACGCTGATCCAGATGCTCTCACCCGACGACCTGCGCGGCCGCGCGCTCTCGATTTACACGATGATCGCAATCGGCGTGATGCCGCTGGGATCGCTGGTGGACGGCGCAATCGGCTCGATCATTGGGCTTCGCGAAACGTTCGCCCTGGCCGGC
Source organism: Candidatus Acidiferrum sp. (assembly GCA_035571115.1). Taxonomy (GTDB): domain Bacteria; phylum Vulcanimicrobiota; class Vulcanimicrobiia; order Vulcanimicrobiales; family Vulcanimicrobiaceae; genus Cybelea. The sequence continues at coordinate 1,862 of DATMKR010000044.1, forward strand.
GCCCTTTGCGTCGCGCTCTTCCTTGGGATCTGGCTCTTCGCCCCAATCGTCCGAACCGTGTGACCTGTCGGCAACAACGCCCGGCTGGAAACCGGCCCAAAAAAAAGCGAGCCGCGTTGTGCGACTCGCTTAATTAACTCCGCAGGAGCGGAATTAAGAAAGACCGGAGCTAGGCCCCAGCCTTCTTGCGTCTTACCTTCTTACGAGCTACCTTGCGCGCTACTTTCTTGCGAACTGCCTTGCGAGCGACCTTTCTGCGGACGGCTTTACGGGCTACTTTCCGCCGAACTTTCTTTCGCACGACTTTGCGAGCAACCTTACGACGCACGGCCTTGCGGGCCACCTTCCTGCGAACTTTCTTGCGAACCGCCTTGCGGACGGCTCGACGAACCAACGCTCCGACGACCGCTTTCTTTGCGGCCGATTTTTTGCGAGCGGCTTTCTTTCGAACTGCCATCGTTGGTAAGAATCATCCTTTCTCTGGTCACCAAGCGACCAGGGGTATTGCCTTCCTTATACAGTATTACGGGTTTCAATGCAAGTTTTCGCCGAGGACGGCACGCGCATCCACGCGCGCGTAAGCGAACGACAACACGTCGACACCGTCGTCTTGATCCATGGCTTTCCGTTCTCCGCGAGCATCTGGGACTCGCAAGCAGATGCGCTTGCGCGCGACGCATGCGTCGTTTGTCCCGACCTTCGCGGCGCGGGAAAATCGAGCGAATCGGAAGGTCCGTATCTGATGGAAATGCTCGCCGCCGACGTTGCGCTGCTTCTCGATGCACTCGGCATCGAGCGCGCGTCCATCGCCGGTCATTCGATGGGCGGCTACGTTGCGTTGGCCTTTGCGCGCATGTTTACGGAGCGAGTCGACCGTCTTGCACTCGTTCCCAGCCGCCTGCGGGCCGATACGCCAAGAGAGGCGGAGGCGCGGCGGGAGCTGGCCGATCGCATCGAGCGAGAGGAGAGTATCGAGCCGGTCGTCGAGTCGATGCTGCCTCGGCTCTTTGCACCCAGCACGGCCGCGGAACGCCCGAGTGTGATCGAGCGCGCCTACGAGATCGTCCGGCGCAACTCCCCGGGCGGGGCGGCCGCTGCGCTGCGCGGCATGGCGCTGCGATCGTCCGCGGAAGACATCGCCGAGGATCTCGACGTGCCGATGGTGATGATTGCGGGCGCGCGTGACGCGGCTCTGGCGCAAGAAGAAGCGCGGGAGATCGTAGGGCGCTTTCCGCAGGGCCGCCTCAGCGTGTGCGAGCAGAGCGGACACCTGCCGATGATGGAACAGCCCGAGCTTGTCACGCAAGCTCTACGCCAATGGCTTAGCGAATAACCGGATACTTCGAGCGGCGGAATAGATTGTAGACGAAGAGACCGCCGAGCACGAGGGCCGCGATAATCGCCGCCACGACGAGCGCCTTGAGCGCGATCACTAGAAGGTGAGCGACAATCACGAGCACGACGATGCCGACGGCAATGATCGCGGTGAGTCGCAGAAAGAGCACGAGAGTGGGATTCACGCCCTTACCTACTGCCCGTCCGAGGCACAGGTTTCACTCTTCATAGCAGCTTGAGATAGTCGAGTGCCCGGTAGCCGGCCGCGATCGAGGCGCCTGCGTCGATCGTTCCGTTGGCGAGCATCTCTCGCAAGCGCGGCAACGAGGCAAGCTCGACTTGAAGGTGCTCGGTGGCGTCGAGCTGTGGCTCGCGGGTCTTGCGCGCGTCGAAGCCGACGAAAACGTAAGCGCGCGCCGTCGAGCGTACCGGTTCGGGCAGGTAGATTGCAGCCGGCTCGCAACGCGCGACCTCGTAGCCGGTCTCCTCGGCCAGCTCGCGCAGCGCGCACTCTCGCGGCGCCTCCCCATCGGATAGCATGCCCGCCGGGAGCTCGAGGTGAATTGAGTCGGCTCCGTAGCGATACTGCCGAACGAGTATCACCTGCCGGTCCGCGGTCAGGGCGAGAATGGTGACGAAGCCGAACGACTCGCGGACGTAGTAGTCCGGGACGATGGTCCCGTCGGGTAGCTCCAACTCGTCCGCGCGCAAGCGCATGTACGGCGAATCTACGACGTAACTCGATCTCCGCACCCGCCACAGCGGCTTCTCCATACCGCACCACTATCGACGAAGCGTTTGCGCATCCTTTCGCGAAGTCGGTTTTATGACGGAACGAATATTGATTGCGGGTGGCGGAACGATGGGTGCCGGCATCGCGTTCGTTGCCGCCAAGGCGGGCTACGACGTCGAGATCGTCGAGCCGCAGGAAGCGGCGCGCGAGCGAGCGTTGCTCGAAATTCTGCGCCAGGCGGAGCGGTCGGGCGATCCTTCGATCGGACGACGCGTCGTTTGCGCGAACGGCATCCCGCCTCACAGCGACGCGATGCTTGCCATCGAAGCGGTCTCCGAACGTTTCGAAATCAAGCGCGACGTCTTCGCGGCTCTGGCGGAAGCGCTCGCACCGGACGCACTGCTCGCGACCAACACTTCGTCGCTCTCCGTCGGCGAGCTCGGCGATGCCGTCCCCCATCCGGAACGAGTCCTGGGGCTGCACTTCTTCAATCCCCCGGTCCGAATGGCGCTCGTAGAGATCGTACGCGCGCCACAGACCGGCGACGATGCACTCGCTCGGGCGTTCGAGATCGTCGAGCGTCTAGGGAAGACGGCCGTGCTCGCGGCCGACACGCCCGGGTTCATCGTCAATCGGGTAGCTCGACCGTATTATTTGCAGGCGTTGCGCGCGCTCGAGCGCGGCGTGGCTTCTGTGCAAGAGCTCGACGCACTCGCACGCGCAGTCGGTTTTCGCATGGGGCCGTTCGAGCTCATGGATCTCATCGGACTCGACGTCAATCTCGCGACGAGCGAATCGATCTACGAACGCACGCAGGCTCCGCGCTTCGAACCGGTGGAGCTTCAACGGGGCATGGTTGCCGAAGGTTTGCTGGGCCGAAAGAACGGTGCCGGATTCTACTCGTATCGCGACGGCAAGGCCGAGAGGTTCGAGCTCGACGTGCCCGCACCGGCGCTGGAGCCGAACGACGAAGAGATCGTCGCCATCGTCGGCTTCGGCAATCGCGCGGACGAGCTGGCGGAGATGGTCGCGCAAGGTTATCGGAACGTGCGACGCATCGACAACGATGAGTTCGACGAGCTTGCGGCCGAGGCGACGATGCTGATCGACGCTGGCGACGGAAGTTCCGATCGCGGCGACGTCCTTGCCCGGCTCGAAGCGTCGCTCGAACCCGAATGCGTTATTCTTACCGATGCGTACGCGACAAACATCGCCGCGTGCGCGGCTCGATTGCGTCATCCCGAGCGGTTGGCCGGCTTCGGCGTGCTTGGTTCTTTGTCTGCTGTGGATGCCGTAGAAATCGTCAATTCACAAAATGCGTCGGACGAAACGCTCGAGCTGGCGCAGGAGCTCTTCGCAACGATCGGCAGGGCTTCCGTGCTCGTTGAAGACGTTCCCGGACTCTTTCTTGGACGGACCGTCGGCTCGATCGTTAACGAGGCGATGATTGCGGTTGCGGAGGAGGTCGCCACGCCCGAAGACATTGATGAAGCAATGCACCTAGGAGCCAACTATCCCGTCGGTCCGATCGCGTGGGGGCGCGAAATCGGCGGGACGCGCCTGCGCCGCATCTTAAAACGGCTGGCCGATGCCGAGGGGGACGGGTTTGCCGCGCATCGTTCCATCTGGCTCCTCGATATGGAAGAGGAGCCGGCGCCTCAGGTGAGCGGCGAGCCGGGCGCTTTCCCGAGCCTGCAGCAATGAGTCGCGAGGTTTGGGTTGTCGATGCCGCGCGCACGCCGATCGGCCGCCACGGCGGCGCCCTGGCAACCATTCGTCCCGACGACCTTGCCGCGATCGCGGTGCGCGCCGTGGTGGAGCGCACCGGCATCACCCCCTCGATCGTTGAGGACGTTTATCTCGGTGCCGCCAATCAGAGCGGCGAAGATAACCGAAACGTCGCGCGCATGGCGGTGCTCTTGGCGAACCTGCCGCTGTGCGTACCCGGCGTCACCGTCAACCGGCTGTGCGGTTCGAGCCTTCAGGCGATTAACTCGGCCGCGCAAGCCATCGCCTTTGGAGAAGGCGACGTCATGATCGCCGGGGGCGTCGAGTCCATGACGCGCGCTCCCTACATTTTGCCAAAGAGCGATGCGCCGTTCGGCCGAGGCCAGCGGCTCTTCGATACGGTTCTCGGCTGGCGCATGGTCAATCCGAAGATGCCGCCCCAGCATACCGTTTCGCTCGGCGAGACGGCCGAGAACGTCGCGCGAGTTTATGGCATCACGCGTGAAGAGCAGGACCGGTTTGCGTTCGAATCTCAGATGAAGTGCAAGACGGCAACTCAACGCGACGCATTTGCCGGCGAGCTCGTTTCCGTGCCGATTGAAGGCTCGTCACCCGCGACTTCCGTGACGAGTGACGAACATCCGCGGCCGGAGACGACGATGGAGCGCTTAGCGAAACTGCAGCCCGCTTTTAAAAGTGGCGGCACCGTGACGGCCGGCAACTCGTCGGGCATCAATGACGGCGCGGCGGCGCTGCTGCTGTGCGAGGCGCAGACGGCGCGCCGCTTGGGACTGCGGCCGATGGCGCGGATCGTCGCATGCGCGTCCGTGGGCGTTGCTCCCGACGTTATGGGTCTCGGACCGATACCGGCGACGCGCAAGGCGCTCGCGCGCGCGCAATTGGCCGTCGAGCAGCTCGACTTGATCGAAATCAATGAAGCGTTTGCGTCGCAAGCCGTCGCATGTATGCGTGAGCTGGGGCTCGACCCTGCGAAGACGAACGTCAACGGCGGTGCGATCGCGCTAGGACACCCGCTCGGAGCAAGCGGCGCGCGGATCGCCACGACGCTGCTGCACGAAATGGCTCGGCGAAAGGCGCGTTTCGGCCTGGCGACGATGTGTATCGGCGTCGGTCAAGGTATCGCAACGGTATTCGAGCGGGTGGAGTAGAAGGCGTTTGCTATGACGACTGCGCCAACCATGACCAAGACGCAACTGCTAATCGGCGGAGCCTGGCGAGACGCCTCCGATGGCGGCACGTATGAAGTTCGCAATCCTGCCACCGGGGCGAAGCTCGCCGACGTCGCAGAAGCCACGCGCGAAGATCTCAACGATGCGGTGAGCGCGGCGCGCCGCGCGTTCGATGCCGGCAAGTGGGCATCGATGGCGGCCTCGCGACGCGCAAAGATCATTTATAAAGTTGCGCAACTCATCGGCGAGCGCGCTGCCGACTTGGCGTTATGCGAGGTTCGCAACAACGGCAAGACCATCGGGACCGCTAAAGGCGAGTTGAGCGCAATCGTGGATACCTTTGAGTTTTATGCCGGCGCGGCCACGAAAAACTACGGCGACACGCTGCCGCCGCCGCTGCCGGCCTATCTCGCCAATACCGTGCGCGAGCCGGTCGGCGTTGTTGGTGCCATCGTTCCGTGGAACTTTCCGCTGTTGCTGGCTTCATGGAAGGTCGCGCCGGCGCTCGCCGCAGGCTGTACGATCGTGCTCAAGCCGGCGCATGCGACGCCGCTGACGGCGATCGAGTTGGGCAAGATCGCGCTCGAAGCGGGCGTACCCGAAGGCGTTCTCAACGTGGTCACCGGTTCGAAAGGCGGCCTCGGGGGCTGGCTGGTCGATCATCCCTCCGTCGATAAGATCGCGTTTACCGGTTCTACGGAGACGGGACGCATCGTCGCTGCGACCGCAGCGCGCACGCTCAAGCGCGTAACTTTGGAACTCGGCGGGAAATCGCCGTCCCTTGTTTTTGACGACGCCGATGTCGACGCGGCAGTAGCCGGCGCGCTGTACGGCGTCTACTACAACGCCGGCCAATGCTGCGAGGCGCGCTCGCGCATACTGCTGCAATCCGGCGTGTACGACCGGTTCGTCGAGCGCTTTGCGCAGAAGGCGCAGCTGCTGCGCGTCGGCGACCCCGAAGATCCGCAGACGCAGATCGGAGCGATCACGACCTCCGAGCAGTTCGAGAAGATTCGCTCGTATTGCGCGATCGGCGCGGCCGAAGGCGCCCAAACGCTTTTCGGCGGCGGCTCGCCGGAGCTCGGCCGCGGTTTCGCATCGGGAATGTTCTGGAATCCGACTGCCTACGAAGCCAAGAGCGACCACCGGATCGTTCGCGAGGAGATCTTCGGGCCGGTCGCCGTGTTGGTGCGGTTCGACGATGAAGCCGAGGCGATCGCGCTGGCAAACGACAGCGAGTACGGCCTGGCCGCCAGCGTCTGGAGCTCGAGTATCGGACGCGCGAATCGCGTCGCCCGCGCCATCCGCAGCGGCTCGGTAGCGATCAATACGCCGTACTCGGTCTTTCCCGGGGTTCCGTTCGGCGGATATAAGGCATCCGGGTACGGGCGTGAGCTAGGGATGGAAACGATGCGGCTGTACAGCGAGACCAAGAGCGTCCTCACCTATATTGGGGAGAAACCGATGGACCCGTTTCGGGTATAGCGTAGCCTATGGTGGAAACGCTCAAGATCGGCCAGCGCTACAGTACGAGCTATGGCACGCTCTGGAAGGACGGAACCTATTTTCCGCGCGGTACCGAGGTGACGGTCGTTGGCGTACATCTCGACCAAGGATTCTGCGTGCGCTTTCCTACCACGGAAGATGGCGAACCGCTCGAAACCTGGGAAGACTGGAGCGAAGTCGATTTCCTGGCCGAACCGGGCTCGGTCGAGCCTCCGCCCCGGCCGCTTTCACGAGCGGTGCTTGCCGAAGCGCGCGACGTGCTCTCAGAAGCGGAAGATGGATGTCATCTTCATTTAGATGAAGACGAAGCCTAAGAAAGGCATTTGGTCCAGGAGCCTTAGGTGCCCAGCGTGATGAGAGTGGTTTGCCAGATTTCCCAGTCGGCACATTCAAACGACTTGCCCCTAGGCAGGATGGCTACCCAGCAATAGGTCTTAGCGGGCTTGAGGTCGGTGAACTTCACCTTGCCGTTGTGGTTGGTCGCGAGCGTTTCAAAGGGGCTCCCCGGACGAGGGCTGGACGTCGACTTTGGCGTCGATTCCTGGACCGGAATCTTCGACTTGGGCGCGCCATTGATCGTGACTAAGACGTGCGCGGTCGTGATGGACGGATTGGGCGCCGGCGAGCCGGGTGAAAATGAGGGGGTCGGGGTCGTGGAGCTGCTGCTGTGACAAGCGGCGACGGCCAGCGCGGCGACGCAGAGAACGATCATCAGGCGTTTGGGCATGGGCGGCTCGCTTCGACGCTTTTATGCTCGGCCCCGTTTGGAAGGCGCGAGCAAAGATGAAAGTAACGTTGTGATTTCTTTTCAACCGCGGCGTAGTATTCGCGAAAGAGCGCGGCCGCCGCGGTACCGGGCCAATGAGCCGGCAGCAGTTCGCTGGGCAGACCCGGGTCGAGATAAGCAAACTTCCGGTAATCGTGGACGAGCCAGAGGCGCTCGACGAACGCGCCCTCGTCGCTAAGCGCGCCGTGGGCAATTTCAAGGTCGAAACGTGGCCGGTAGCGGGAGATGAACTCCCGATACGCCGCGGCGATCGAGTCGACGTTCCAGCAACGCTCGAGTAGCGCGCGATCGCTGTGCGGGCCACGGTACTCGGCCTCGAAGAGATCGGTCGCACCGAGTGCCACGGTTGCTTCGGCCGCCTCGCGGGCGGCTTCGAGCGCGTCCGACGGCGAGATCCAGGTCGAGGACGAGAGTTGAGCCCACCCGAGCGCGGCGAGCTCCTTTCGAAGTCGCTCGCGCCCTTGGCGCTGCGCTTCCCCGACGGCATAACTGAGCAGGCGCCAGCGACCGTCCCACTCGATGACGGGTCCGTAGATGCGGGGACTGAGTTCCTCGATCCGGCGGCGCCCGCGCGCGGTTACCATATAAAAGGCGCGATTACGCTCGCGGCGAGCGACGAGCCATCCTTGACGAGTCATCCGCGAGACGGCTTGGCGGACGGCTTGCGACGATACTCCGAACGCGGCCATCAGGCGAATTAGACCGCCGATCCAAAGCGCTCCGTCGCCCGCGAGGCGGTGTACCATATCGCCGTAGAGCGTAAATATAAACGAGTTGGGCCGAGTAACCGGGCGGTGGTCCAACTTGACACCTCCTGGGTTCAGGACCTAGTATGACGGTATTCTCGTCGTTTGAGAAATTTCCGTTATATGAGTTGAGGGGCTGCCAATGAACCGAATCGCGACGTTTGACGACTGGATCACCATGCTGGACGAGTGGAGGCGCGACGTCGGGCTCGATCGCGAGCTGGTCGACCGCTTCATGCCGGGCTATATCTTCGAGGCAAAGTACGGCGAGCTGCCGACCCCGGAAATCTACTTTGGGGACTTCAAGGGCGACCGCCGTTGGGAGCGCGTTCGTGAGATCCCCGATCAGCGCATGAAGGACGCCGTCCTCAACATGGTCGTCTATCAAGGCGACACGGAGTTTGCCTCCAACGAACAGCAGCGGTTCTTGGTCAATAACGCGCCGAGTGAGTACGATCTGGCATCGCTGGTTCGGATCATGGTCGAAGAGACGCGTCACGGCTACCAGATGTGTCATCTGATGGTCGAGCACTTCGGCAGCGAAGGGAAGATCGAAGCGCAGAAGATGCTCGAGCGCCGCGCTTTCGGCAAGAAGAACCGTTTGCTCAACGCGTTCAATGAAGACGTGACGCATTGGCTCGACTTCTTTGCGTACACGAATTTTATGGATCGCGACGGCAAGTTTCAGCTGAGCATGCTCTCTCACTCCAGCTTCGCACCGCTCGCAGCCTCCATGGGGCCGATGCTTCGTGAAGAGGCCTTTCACATGGGAACCGGCATCACGGGGCTGCGTCGCATCGCGAAGGCGGGCGTCATTCCGGTCGAGATTCAGCAAAAATACTACAACAAATGGATCTCGGGCTCGCTCGATCTCTTCGGCACGGATCACTCGGGCTCGGCGCAATGGGCTTACGCCTGGGGTATCAAAGGGCGCGTCGACGAGGATAAAGCCGGTGACGGCGCCGACAAGGAGCATCTTAACGAGCGCGCGCGCGGGCAGTTCCATGAGGAAGTCTCCGCCACGGTCGCCCGCGTGAACGAGGTCAACTCGAGCGAGACGAAGTTCTACGTTCCCGAGATGAGCTTCAATCGGAAGATCGGCGATTACGGCGGAGAACGCTACACCGTCGACGGCCGCAAACTTACCGAGGAAGAGTGGGTAACCTACGCTCCCACGGTTCTGCCGACCGCTGCCGACGAAGCCAGACTCAAAGAGTATTTCAAAGAGCCCAATTGGATTGCCCCGAAAGGAAAGCTCGCTTGACACCGATTATCGGGCAATCCAATTGGGTCCCCGTAATTCTAAAAGGCGCTACGTCCTGCGGACTGCGCGCCCCCCGCGCGCACAGCGCGCGGGGCCCCCTCTGGAT
>DATMKR010000045.1:0-16386 GCA_035571115.1 Candidatus Acidiferrum sp.
GCAGGCGCAGGCGCTCACCCTGCCGTGGACTGTAATCACCCGCTCGTATGTCGGCACCACGAGCTCGCGGTTGGGGTACTCGGGCTCCGACGAACTAACGTTAGCGAGTTCTGGCGCTCCGCAATCAGGCACGCCATTTGGATCGTTTACCGCGCCGCTCGATATCGGACGTTACCGCGGTAAGACGATTCGTATCCGAGGATATCTCAGCAGTCAAGACGTCAGCGGCGCAGTAGGGTTCTGGTTGCGGATCGACGGGCCTTCGCGGCAGTTCGATAACATGCGCGATCGTTGGCTGAGCGGAACGAGCGGCTGGAAACCGTTTGCGATCATCCTTCGCGTCCCGTTGGATGCAACTGGTGCGTATTGTGGACTTCTGCTCGTCGGCGCGGGGACGGCCCATGCGTCCGGTCTCACAATCGATGTTGTCCCCGACTCTACACCGACGACCGGCGACTAGCGGCGGTGCAAGTCTGTAGACCCTCTGCCACGACGCTCGGCTCAGTAAACATCGACGCCATTGCGCGCGCCTGCGGTTGCGACATCTGTTCCAGATTCATTTTAAAGCGGCGACGGAAAAGCCGAGAGACAATGGGCCTGTGTAATGCGCAATGCGACCCGAAGCGTGAATAACGAGATTTATGCCCAGTCGACCGCGACCGGCATCAGGATGTCAGGTGGTGGCATGGCCGCGCCTTGTTTTTCATTACTGAGAGCACTCTTGACTCCTTCGGCGCTTACAAGGGTACGAACCAATTTATTCAGCGGAGCGCTCCGAAGCATGGCGTTGCGAGTCGGTTCTTGGCCCGGAAGCGAACGGAGAGAACAGCATTGAAACGAGGCCGCTGTTTTGTTTCAGGTTGTTCCCCGGCGGCCACTTCAAACTGTACCAGGCGTGGCCACCGGGGAGGTTGTTCCGAGAGTCCTTTTCGGTATGGTTTTTTGCGTTTTCGAGTCCCGGTTAGTCCCTTCGAACCCCGGCGAGTTTTGGGGAATCCGTTAGATTGCCGTCAGAGGAACAACCGCTAGCCTCGGCACCCCGGGAAGCTGTGCCGCGGCTACGTCCTTTGAAGGCTCGGTACGAATAGAGTCTCAGTTTTCTTCAAGGATTGCATCGTTGCCGTAGAAGTATTCTGAAGGGTGAGCGGAGGTTTGAAGATTTTCCATAGCAACGTGAGCAAATACCGGAGCAAAAAGGCAAGTTTCTTCGCGAGTCTGTTTGCAGCGCTCGCTGTCGCGCTTGAATCGCACTCGACGATCGCGCAGTCTCCGATGCCAACTGCCGGACCCTCGCCACGCGAGCTTTTTGCGCGCACATTCGAGCGGTTGCAATCGTATCCGATCCCTCCGTACGCTATATACAGTACGCGCTGGCGCGTACTGGCCTACTCAGTCGGGCAGCCGCCCGAGTATGACGTGTTCTGGCGATACGCAATTCGGACTAGCGATGGCCTCGAAAATGCGGCGAGTCCACAATCGGAAGAGTGGCTTCCACCCGCGACGATCACCAACGAGTATCTAGGCATCTTCGCAACGATTCTTCGAGCGCCGGCTCCGATCGTTTCGGCGTCGCCTGACACGGCGTCCGAACTTAAAACGATCGCTGTCGTTGCCGCAACTCGTGAAGATTATCGGATTGATCTCGTCAGCACGGAAAACATCGACGGTAATCTTACGGACCACCTGCGCTTAACGCCACTGCGAAGTCTGCCCAAATACAACTTGCGTGACCTTTGGATCGATGCGCAAACGTTCGATCTGCGCAGGGCCCGGTTTCTCATTGTACGGCATCCGGAGAAGGCGAACTGGAACGGGAGCGCCATGACCGTAGACTTTGGCCCCGCCTTGCAGTACTGGATCGTTATGCGCGAAAACTGGTTCGCCGGAGGGCCGTACGGCTCGCACCTTTTCGACGTCGCTACCCTGCGCGTAGCGTTCCCGCCCACGCTGCCCGGCTGGATCTTCGACCAAAGCGCTTACGATCGTCGGCAAAAGGCGGGCGCCTCAGATCTTCTAGACAAAATCCTGACCAATGCCAAACCGCCAACTAATGCGCAAATTTGCAATCGCTGAGCGCCTTGACGTCGGCGGCACGCGGATTCTTTGGTAGAGCCAACGGGAATCGAACCGTTCCTCTGCGGGCCCGGCCGATCCCGAGCATTGACGAAATTCTTTGACGTTCTTCTTCCCAGCATGGCCCACTCACTTGAAGCGACCCGACAAAACGCGGCAACCCTCCTGAATGGCTCCCATCGTCCCCGCTTTCGACTTCCGCCGGGCACTTATCTCGATTTCTAACGGTTAGACTCCTCTTCACTGGCGGCCAGGCTTACAACCGCGCCCTCTGCTGCCGCAACGCCATCTCTAATCTTCTTAAAGGCTCGTCCTCCGGCAAGGTATTTGAAAAACAGGACATCTGAGCGTAGGCCGTTTGCCAAATACTCGTTAGGTGCAATGAGCGTCTGATCTTGCATCCAAAACTGTTTGACGGTCCGCGCCCCACTTCTCATGCGAATCGAACCTACGACATTTGCGTTGCGTCCTTTTATGACGAGTTGATAAATAGTCGGGACATTTTGGTCGCCAACCAGGACGTGCTTCCCATCCCATTCGACACCACCGGGCCATGAAACGTACTGGCTCACGCTGAGGTTCGTCGGAGTAGTTTTACCTTTGGGCAACTCCGTAAGACCAAAGTGCCCACTACCAGCCGAGGTCAGGCCATCAGCAAAAAGATTACCGCTGTTATCATAACTGCAAAAGTAGAACTGGTAAAATGCCGAGTCATCATAGATTGTTGGTTTCCCGCGAGCATTCTTGAAGATCGCAATGGTGGGCGACGAACCAAATCCTAGGCTAGTTACCGCAAGATTCCCGGTTGTGGGGTCCACCGAGCAGCCCACTGGGTCGCGAGTTGGGCTCGTTAACGTGGCAACGCGCTTCGTCCCGCCATGAGCATATTCGAAGATTTTGCCATAACCGGTGTCAACGATGAATACGTCGCCTTTATTGTCCACACACATGCCAGAGGCGAGGTAAAAATGCTTAAGAGTTTCCTTAAGTTTCCCGAGGGGATACGAATATACGGTTACAGTCCTCTCATCTGAGACATAGAGCAGAGCCTGCGAAACGGCGTCCGGAGATATCTCAGAAGTGTTGGGGCTGTGGTCTTTCGATAACCCTCGGGGAAACGCTGCCGACGCAGCGTTCGTTGGTGTATCGTAATACGATGCGTGGGGCAGTCCAGGAGTCTGCAGCGCCGCGCACCCCCCGATCGCGGCAGCCGCGCCAAGCGCTAAAGCGTAGCGGGCGTTCGACTTTCTCATCTCTCGTCTCCAAAGGGCTGTGCCGCGATATTGCCTTTAGCTACTGCACCTCGGTCGTCAAGCTCCTGCATCCCGCAGGAAGCATCCTGGAAACCGACGTGCGCGCGAACGCGAGGTGAAGCTAGAGCTCTGCAGTAGCCAGCCCTCGCCGAGTGCGGTAACGGGCCTCTGGAAACATCGTCGAGCTCAGAGCTCGAACTATTGTCCGTCGGCTCGTTCGATGGCATTTCGCAAATCACGATCCATCGGGAAGTTGTGTCGCGTGACTGCCATGCTCGAGCAGTCACGCGACATTCAGGAAGCTCTTTCCAAGACGAAAGTGGTCGCGGTGAGCTGACGCACAAACCTTGCACAAGTACGCTTCCTCGGCTTCGAGGCGCTACACCGTGGAGCTAAAGAACGGCTAATACGTCGTTTTAACGAGGGATCACTTTTGAAAGCGCTCAAGTATTGTAGGCACCAATTCGTACCTTGCGAGTAACCAGCATTCGACCACCAAAGGGACGAGTATCGGCGAATTCTGGCGGACGTTAGCGGAAACGCCGCCTGCGAGAAACCCATATAACAAAGCTATTTCTGCTTATTGTCGCAATAGTACTCGATGACCTTAACCTGCTTCGCATGTAAGGGGTCTGGGGTTCGAGTCCCCACATCTCCACCATCGAAAACGTCCGATTCCTTTTAGGGGTTTCGGCGTTTTTCTTTTTTCGCGGCAAACCGAAGCACGGCCGGCTTTCCGAAGTTAGTCTCGCGGTGGCCGCGTTCAAGCGGACGAAGTTATGGATCAAACCTGGCTACTTGCGCGACGTGTAAGCGTCGGGGTAGCCCCTATCTCCACCATCAAAGACGTCTGACTCGGTACGAGATTCCAGCGATTTTTCGCGGCAAGGCGAAGCGCTGCGCTATTATCACGCGTACCCCGCCATCGCTTTTTCAAGGCCGTGTTTTACACTTTCTTCATTCGTAACGCGTACGCTGCACGTAATCGAACACCAATCGTTTAAACAGGAGGCTTACACGTCAACATGTTCAGAAAATCTTTAGGAATCTCATTGGTCGGTGCAATAGCCCTCGCCGCGTGCAGCGGTGGCGGTTCCGGCGGCGGCACCGCGGGCGGCGGCGGACTCTATGGCGGCCCTCCCCCAACGTCCCCACCACAACAGCACTCAAACGCTCCCATTCGTCAGGCCGTCGCGGGCAAACCGGCTTTCGTTAATCCTTCTAACGATCACACGCTGTACTTCTTAGACGTCGACACGCCAACCGGCGGCAAGTGCACCGGCGGCTGTCTTTCGGTTTGGTTCCCTCTCGTACCGAGCCAAGATTCACAGGCACAAGGCGGCTTTACGCTCGTCAATCGATCCGACGGCACGAGCATGCAGTGGGATTACAAAGATCACCCGCTCTACAATTACTCTGGCGACAACGGGCCGGATCAAGCAAACGGAAACGGCATTCCATTCGCCGGCGGCCATTGGCACATCGCGCGCCCGACAACCTAAGAAAGCAATGATCGTAAGAACGATTTAGCTCACCGGCTCCGGCTTCAGGAATTTTCCGCGCTAGCGGAAGTCATCGGCCGCTATCGCCAGCGGCGCGCCTAATGCGCGCCGCTGATCGATCCTGCGGCAAAGGGCCTGAGCTGTTTTACGGCGACGCGCGTTTCACTGCGAGCTAAGTAGAGGCTCCAATGCTTGTCCGCAATTACCGCTGGATCGACCGAGTTGCCGTTATCTGATGGAGTGCCCTTAATCGTACCGTACACCATGACCTCGCCGACGTAGACGCCGTCGCCCTTTAGCCGTTCCGCAAGGAGTCCGACCAGCTTGTGTTTTGCCGCGCACGAAAGCGCGAGGCCCATAGCGTGGAAACGAGTCGCAGCTTCGTCCATCTCGCGTGAGATTACGCCGAATGCGCCATTCGATACGAGGACCGCTCCACATTGGCTCTTGGGTCGGGAAGCGCTTCGCGTACGGCTGCAACCAGCCCGAATACCGGTGCGTCGAACACGCGGTATATCGAAGCCGCGTCGTCGGTGAGCAGGTCGCCCACATCTGCGGCTCCGTGTGTATTCCAGAAAAGCACAGTGATAGGTTCGATCTGAGAACGCACGAGCCGAACCGCGGCTCGAATGGACTCCGGGTCCGCGGCGCACTGCCATAGCGGTGCCGGGCCCGAAGCCCACGATCATAATTGTCTTGGGCATGTAACCTTTTCCTTACTTTATCGTCTTACTTTCCGGCGTTCCCACATTCAGTCTGGTCTAGATCATTGATCGTGCGATTTGAAAAACGGTGATGCCCATCTCCTCGGCAAGATTCGCTGCGCATCGCCGGACACCGCGCCGCGTTCGGAATCTACACGACGAGCCGACGCACTACTCGAACACCAGATACCTCATGCGGAATTCATTCGAGCAGGTAGTGGTGCCTTCGCCATGCTAGACTCGAGCAGACTGAAGCTGGGGTTGAAAATGGAGCGATGATGCTAAGCATGAACAATGCACTTTTGTGGATCACGGTCGCGAACGTCCTTTACTTGGCCTCGTACTCGGTCCACGACATCTTATGGTTGCGAATCCTGAGCGTGATCGCTGCAACTTTACTGATTCCATACTACATGATCCAGCCCGTGCCACTTACTGCTGCCATCGCTTGGAATGCAGTTTTTATCGCCATTAACGTGTATTGGATAGTTCGATTGATTCTCGAGCGCCGCCCCGTGCATTTTACTCCGGATGAAGCGCGACTAAGGGAGCTCTCGTTTCCGTCCTTGACGCCTCGGGAAGCTCGCGATCTCTTTGCATGCGGCGCCTGGGAAGAGATTGCGCCCGGAGCCTCGCTTGTAGAATACGATAAGAAAAATGGCCGATTCTCCGTCATTCTGCATGGTCTAGCGGACGTTCTATACGAAAGCGCGAAGATCGCGGAACTTGGAGAAGGCCAGTTCGTCGGCGGGCTTGACCTCTGTGCCGACGTGACGCCCGATTTCGACGTTCTGGTGCGCGAGAGAGTGCGGGTGATGTGCTGGCCTCGCGTTCGGCTCGAAGCCTTCGTCGCAAAGCGCCCTGACGTCGAGCTAGCGTTAGAAAGAAGCGTTGGCCTCCAGCTCCAGGACATGCTTAACACTGCGTTGTCACAGAAAAGCGCGATCTAAAGTCGTCGTACTTCCCGATTTTGGTTGGCCGAGGGCTCGGAAAAGTGCCGGAATCGCTCGCGACGACCCGAATGGGGCGTAGTTGAGCCCTCTGCAGCGAGGTGATGGATGAAAGCCATAGTGGTCGAACATCGCGGCGACCTTGGGTCACTCAAAGAGTTTCCGCAGCCCAACCACGCGTCGAATGAAATTCTTGTCCGCGTCACGGTTGCGGGGGTCAACCCGATGGATTGGAAGGTACGCGATCGAGGGGACCGCGCGCTGCCGTTCGTCCTCGGCCAGGATTTTGCCGGCGTCGTGAGCGCAGCGGGCGATCGCGTGAGCAAGTATCGTGAGGGTGAACGCGTTTTCGGCATCGCTCGCAACCACGGCGCGTACGCGCAGTACACCGTCGTTCCCGAAGACGACCACGTTCAGCCCGTCGCCAAGATTCCCGACGACGTTGGCGATGCCGACGCTGCTGCCCTACCAACCGCGGGGCTGACGGCGCTTGCCGCGATGGACACGCTGGCGGTAGGAAAGGACACGACGTTGCTGGTGCTCGGTGCGACTGGCGGTGTCGGCGGTTTCGCCGTGCAAATGGCGCGCGATCGCGGAGCTTTCGTGATCGGAACCGCTCGAGATTCAAACGAAAATCTCGCCCGCGACCTCGGCGTAGACGAGTTCGTAGCATACAACCGCGATGACGTAAACCAGAAGGTCAGAGCGGCGCATCCCGCCGGCGTCGACGCGGTGCTGGACCTCGTCGACGATGCACCCGGGATGAGGCAGGTTGCCGAACTGGTGCGAAATGGCGGAAGAGCGGCTTCGACCATCGGCTCGGCCGACGTGGACTGGTTTGCGCAGCGCAAAATCGTTGCGGTCAATCTCGTAATGCCGCGAACTCCCGAATCTTCGAATACGGGGCTACGGAATCTCGTGGAACTGCTCGAACAAGGGCGCCTGCGGGTCTTGATCTCGAGTGAACGTCCTCTGGCTGACGCGGTGAACGCGCTCGCAGAGAGCCAAGCGGGCAGGATCGACGGCAAGCTCGTGCTTACCGTGGCGTGATCGTCAGTGACGCCGCCTAGAGCCCCGCTGTGAAGCTCTTCGCGGGTGCAGCCTTAATCTTGAGTCTTGCGGCATGCGACGCCGGCGGCTCTCCCTTATCGCCACTTAATAGCGCATCGCCACTTAATAGCGCCCGGGGCGCTGCGCGCGCTACCTCGTCGTACTCGATCGTGCACTCGTTCCAGGGCGTTCCCGACGGCGATGTGCCGACAAGCGCTCTAGTTTCTGATAATTTGGGACGCCTTTATGGGGTGACGGACTATGGTGGCTCGACGCCGCGCGGATGCAACGGTAGCACCGGCTGTGGCACGTTCTTCACGTTTGATCCATCCTCGCGCCAAGAGACGGTTCTCTATTCGTTCGGAGGAACGCGCGGCGACGGGCAACTGCCGAATTCGCTGCTCTTTTACAACGGATCCTTTTACGGCACGACGCAGGACGGAGGCACAAGCGCAAGTCTCGGCACGGTTTTCAAGATCACGCCGCCGGATCGAAAAGGCGGCAACTGGAACGAAACGATCCTCCACCGCTTTCGCGGGTCGCCGAACGACGGAGCCTCTCCGATGCAGTTGACGATCGACGCGTCGGGCATAATCTACGGTACTGCTGGGAATGGCGGATCTGCGACCAAATGCTTTCAGGGATGCGGCGCCTTCTTCAGGCTCACGCCTCCGTCGGGCAAAGGCAAATGGCAGGAAACGATCCTACATTCGTTCGCGGGAGCCCCCGACGGGACGGCACCCAGCAGCCTGATTCTTGCTCCTAGCCGCACGTTCTACGGCGAAACGGCCGCCGGCGGCCGTTCCTCGGCGTGCGGCAGCGCCGGATGCGGTACCATCTATGCGTTAAAGCCAAGCCGCGGTTCGCGCTGGACCGAAACGGTCGTGCATTCGTTCCGGGCCAGGGGCGCACCGAAAGACGATGGTGAGTTTCCCTTCGGCGGCCTCGCGTTGACGTCAAACGGCGCCCTATACGGAGTGACGGTATACGGTGGCTCGCTGCAACAATGCTATACGCAAGGATATCCTTGGTCAGGGTGCGGCACGTTTTTCCGCCTAAAGCCCGCGTCCGGAAAGCAAACGGCGTGGACTGAATCGATCCTTTACGTGTTTAAGGGCGGCGCGAGCGACGGGGCCAGGCCCGACGCCATCGTTTCGGAACGTAACGGTTATTACGGAACCACCGTAGAGGGCGGCGGCGGCTACTGCGAACGCGGCGCCGGCTGCGGCACGCTCTTTGCGCTCGTCCCGTCGCGGCGCAACACGGTCTGGACTGAGGCGATCGCGCATGCGTTTACCGGAGGCACGAACGACGGCTGGGATCCCAACGGTTCCGTCGTCGGCGATCGCAAAGGTCTTTACGGTGTAACGATGTACGGCGGATCGGGACCGTGCGCTTTCGGCTGCGGCACGATCTACGAGTACCAGCCGGAAGCTAAGGAGTTCAACTCATGAGCGCCCAACGATCGGCAGGCTTCGCGATATTATTAGCCCTCGCTGCTGCTTCCGCTCGGCCGCCGATATCGGTCGCACGGGTTTTTCCATCGCAGGTCCCACCGTCGCCGCTTCGGCACGCGCCGATGAGATTGATTGGGCCGGCTCCCAACCAATGGGGAAGAAGCGACCTCGCAATTTACGAAAGCGACAACTGGGCTGGCTATGCCGTGGTTGGCAACGCGTTCACGGAAGCGCGGGGCTCGTGGACGGTCCCTAGCGTGAACTGCAGCGTAAACCCCAATGGAGCCGCCTCATTTTGGGTGGGCATCGATGGATGGGACAACAACACGGTGGAGCAGACCGGGACGGAATCGCAATGTAATGGGACCGATCTTGCAACCTATGCGTGGTATGAGTTTGCGCCCAAAAGGGGAGTAACGATCAAAAATATGCCGGTGACGCCCGGTGAAGATATGGAAGCGAAAGTGCATTACAACGGTTCGAGGTTCGAGGTGACCATCGTGGACTTGACGACTGGAAAGTATTTTAGGACCAGTGCGACGGAGCCGCGAGCGAAACGAGCTTCTGCCGAATGGATTGCCGAATCGAACGGTTATTCCGGACTTCCCGACTTTGGCGCGGCGGGTTTCGGCAAGGACTTCACCCGAGCAATCGACACGAACGCTGCGACCGACGCCACGACTTCGGGACCAATCGCGGCCTTTGGCAAACGCGTGCAGGTGGCAATTTTGGGCCACAAGAACGCAGATGAGGCCGTACCGTCGTTTCTCTCCTTCGACGGGAGCAGTTTCAGCGTAACGTATTGGAACCCGTGAGACGTTCAGTGGCTCGACGCATTCCCGAGGACGGCGTGGTGCGCGTCCGACGCGAGAGACGGCGCGCCGGAACGGTGAGCGTCGTGACCGGGCTGGAGCCGCGCGAGATCGATGAGGTCGCGAAGGCCCTCAAACGCCTGTTGGGAACGGGCGGCACCGCAAAGAACGGCGCCGTGGAAATTCAGGGCGACCATCGCGATCGCATCGTGACATGGTTCGCGGCGCAAGGGCGAAAGGCTAAACTCGCCGGTGGTTAGCGCGTCGAGCATAGACCCGGGCGAAGCCTAGTTTACGTCACGCTCGCCGTTCGGCGCGGAACCTCGCGTTTTTCGTCGAGGTCGAGGAGGTCGGGCCATGTCGTCACGTCGCTACGGTCGGGCGCGATTTCCGCGCGCAGATCCAAGAAGGCTTTGAGCGAGGGCCCCTCAGGTTCGTGCGATAGCCACTCCCGGTTCCAGCGATCGATCTCGTCGCGGGACTTCGCGGCGACGAAGGGATCAGTGAACGCCTCGATCTCGGCATCGCTCCTAGCGCTGCGAATAGCGTCGAGCAGCCGTTCGTTATCCATGCCGAGAAAACGGAATACCGCTTGATCCATTGGACAGTTATAGTGGTACTCGCCGACGTTGCCGCGAGCCTCGGCCTTTCCCTTATCGATCGTGCGCCCCAACTGAACGACGCCTTGCCACGTGTCGCGTACGCTTCGTGGGTACTCTTTGGTCAAATCCATCTCAAAACTCCTTAGGCTTGGTGCGTGCATGCTAGGACCCGCGGCACTATGCTGCGGTTGCGCTCAACTTGCGACGGCTGCGAGCTCCTTGGCGTGATCCCGACGCAGGTTCCAACGGCGGCTATATTCGCGCGGCGAACACCCCATGACCCTCTTGAACGCTGTGCTGAACGCGCTTTCCGACTCGTATCCGAGCGAAGAAGCGATGACTGAAATGGAATCGTTAGCCCTTGCGAGGTTATCCGCGGCGAGCAGCATGCGCCAACGCGTGAGGTACTCCATCGGCGACGTCCCAACCATCTTCTTGAATCTTAGAGTAAAAGCCGTTCGCGACATGGCGGAGGATTCGGCCAACGACTGTACCGTCCAGCGCCGTGCGGGATCAGCGTGCATACACCTGATTGCAGCGCTGACCCGATCGTCCGCGAGAGCAGCCAGGAAGCCTGGGCCGCCGTTCGGGCCTTCAGCGATGTGAAGCCGTAAAGCTTGAACGAGCATCATATGCGCGAGATGTTCTATCACGAGAGAATTTCCGGGTCGCGGCTCTCGTAGCTCGTGCATCATCTGATCCACGCACCAGCGCAAAACTGCCTTATCGGATTCTCTGTAGATGTGTACGATAGGCGGTAACACCCCCAATAAAATGTCGGCGTGATCGCCCGCAAGCGCGAAGTGTCCGCAAACGCTGAGGAAGTGACCGCCGCCGTTATATGGATTGATGCGTCCGTTCTGCGCCGTCGAAAAGAAGGCGGCCCCGTCGAGCGGCGTTAGCGACAAATCGCTCGCCATTCGAAACGCCCGTCCCCTTGGCAAGAGGAAGCAGTCTCCGGTCGTTACGCGGACCGGATCCGGCACGTCGTCCACGGATAGCCAACACTCACCGGAAATGACGGCGTAGAACTTGATGCCTTCGTGGCGATCGAATTGGATCGACCAGTCTCGTCCGGCGTCAAAGCCTCCCGACATATAGCTGCGCACTCTGAGCAACGAAAGCATATCTGACAGCGGGTCCATTGCGGCCTCCGTGAACGATCGCGAAGATAATGCGTACTCTACAGCATAGCCCGTCCAGATTCAATCGCCTATCTTAGGGAGCGAAGCCCGTATCGCGCTCGCAAGTCGCGACAAGCAATATCCCAAGCAAAGGCAGAGCAAGAATGGCAAACGCTCCCGTTCGCGATCCGCTGGGTGACCATCTGATCACCCCGCGGAACGCGGCGATGGTCCTGATCGATTACCAGCCGGCGCAGTTCGCGACCATCCGCTCGATGTCGCCAGACCTGCTCCTCAAAAACATCGTCTCGACGGTGCAAACAGCAAAGACGTTCGGGCTCCCAATCGTTCACTCAACCGTGAATGTGGCGTCCGGACAAGTTGGACCGACCGTCCCTGAACTCGCCGCGCTCCTCGACGATTATCCTCCAATCGATCGGACCACCGTCAATTCGTGGGAAGACGTCGATTTCGTTGCTGCCGTTCGCGCCACCGGGCGTCGCAAGCTGATTCTTTGCGCGCTTTGGACCGAGGTCTGCATGGCGTTCGCTGCGCTGGACGCATTGCGCGAGGGCTACGAGGTCTATCCCGTCGTCGATGCCATCGCTGGCACGTCGATCGAAGCTCATCGAGCCGGCTTGGAGCGGGTTGTTCAGGCTGGCGGACAGCCGATCAGCTGGGTTTCGTTCGCCTGCGAACTGCAGCGCGACTGGAATCGCGTAGCGACGGTCCCGGCAGTCGTCCAAATCGTCCTCACGGAACGCTTGACGAAAGAATGAGCACATTGCGGACGTCACCGGGCCCACCAACGGCCCGACCTTTATGGTCGCCGGCAAAGCCGCGCGACCGATCTTCGCCGAGAGAGGAGGAATTTACATGGCAGACCGGCCGCTAAAAATTGGCTACACTCTTTCGCTTACCGGCGGCTTGGCGTCGAACGGCCGTACCGCGCGGCTCGCGCACCAACTCTGGCAGGAAGACGTCAATGAGCGCGGCGGCATTCTCGGACGCCCGGTGGAGCTGCTCTGCCTCGACGACGCGACGAATCCAAATACGGTCTCGGCTCTCTACGAGCGATTACTCGACACGGAGAAGGTTGACCTCGTCATCGGCGGTTACGGCGACAATTCGGTCGCGCCGGCGATGCCGTTGATTTTGGAGCGAAAGAAATTCTTTATCGGCCTCATGGCGCTCGCTGTGAATGCGCGCCTTAACTATCCGCAATACTTCGCGATGATACCCACGGGTCCGCAGCCGAGCATCGCCCTCACCGAAGGCTTCTTCGACGTGCTGGCCCAGCAGAATCCGAAGCCGGAAACGGTCGCGATTCTCGCCGCTGACGCGCCCTTTTCACTTAGTCCGGTTCAGGGCGCCAAGGAAAACCTGAATCGCAGCGGGATGCGGGTGGTCTCGGAAACGCGCTACCCGCTCACGACCGCCGACTTTCGTCCCTATGTGGACGACCTGAAGAAGATGGCACCGGACGTGCTCTTCATGTGCTCGTATATTCACGACTCGGCCGGGCTCCTCAAGGCGATCAACGAGGGAGGTTTGGAGCCCAAGGCGCTCGGCGGTGCGATGATCGGACCGCAGAACGGCGTCGTTAAAGCCGAACTGGGACCGCTTCTCAACGGCCTCATCAACTACGAGTACTGGTTGCCCGGTGCAGGCGTCGCGAATGCCGCCGCGGAGGCCCTGATCGAGCGTTACCAGGCGCGCGCCAAAGGAACCGAAGCGGATCCGCTGGGGTACTATGTCGCGCCGCTGGCGTACGCGCAACTGCAGGTCGTGGAGCAAGCCGCCTCTGCCGTCGGCAGCCTAGACGATACGACGCTAGCGGAATACGCGCACAAAGGATCGTTTCGTACCGTTGTTGGCGAGGTGGCGTTCGGAGCGGATGGCTCGTGGACCGAATCGCGAGTGCTGACGGTCCAGTTTCGGTCCATCAAGAGCAACGACATCGTTCAGTTCAAATCGGCAGCGACAGAGGCTGTCGTCCATCCGCGCGGGGCTGCTTCTCCGAATCTGATCTATCCTTACGCGCAGGCGAAGCTCTTGCGCGCAACTCTTCCTACCTAAGAGGAGAATACGTGCTGCTTACACCCAAAATCGACGAGCCGCCGCGCACCCCGAAGACCGCGGAAGAAAAAACGAACGAACAAGCCGTCCGCCAGCTGTATGCGTATGCGGAAGCGGCTCACAAAGACACGCCACAATTTGTCGCGTGCTTCACGCCGGACGGCTATTTCTACGACGTAGCCGCGGGCAAGAAGTATTACGGCAAGGACATTGGGCTTACTGTCGACGTTTACGCCGCGGCGTTTCCGGACATGCATCGCGAGCTTTATCAGATGTACTTTAGCGACGATCTCGTCGTAGTCGAGCTGACTCTAAACGGAACGCACAACGGAGATCTGGCCCTTCCGGCCGGGGTCATTCCTCCGACGCACAAGGAAATGCATGCGCCGTGCTGTGATGTGTTCCACATCGTGGACGGCAAGATAAAATCGTTTCACTGTTACGTGGCCGTGCCGATTCTTTTGGAGCAGATTGGCGTGTTCATGAACATGAGCGCTGCGCTCAAGAAATAGCGCGAGTCGTGGCGAACCTAACGTATTACGCCGTCGACTTGATCCCGGTTGAGCGAAAGGTCATCACCGCGGACTTGATCGCACAGCATGCGGCGCATCTGCAGGAGCTCGATAACGAGGGAAAGCTCGTTCTTGCCGGTCCATTTGCTGATGACCCCAGCGGCCTTCTCGTTCTCAACTGCAGCGACCGAACGGCCGCCGAAAGGACCATGGAAGTCGATCCCCTGATCGTCTCGGGCGCCCGAACGTTTCGCGTTCGCACCTGGCTCGTCGCGAATGCAGATAACGGCTATTCGCCATAAGCCGAGCTACGGGGACAATGTCTCGGGCTTGGTCATCGTCCCCGAATACCGTGATGCGAGCTTACTCGAAGTAGAGCGGCTCTTGTGTAGATGCGCTATTCTTGCCGCAGTCATATTTTCCAGTTAGGGTCGCGGGCCCTGAATAGTTCGGCCGGCTTCGGGCTACCGCATAAATAACGAAACCACCCGAGCTCGTCAGGTTCAACGACGCCGAGAAACTGTCAATCGTTTTTTTGCCCGACGCGATCGTCCAAGACACCTTGCATTTTCCCTTGTAGCTGATGTCGGTAAACGAGATCTCGTACTGCCAGTAAGTGTTGCTGAGGACGTAGCTCGAAGGGCCCGTCAGCCCAATGTTATCGCCGCTGGATGCCCCGTAAACGCAGTTAATACAAGGCACACCACCTTGGTTCGGGCCGTTCGCGACGAAATTCATCATGAGCGCAGGCGCGCCGGCTTCGGGTCGGATCGACGTCTTTTGAAAGACGAGAACACCACCAGTGGTCGATTGGCCGTGGACCGTTTGCGCGGCGCTGCCGAAAGGCGTCGCAGCGGTTTGGCCCGCGCCCGCGCAGGCTGCCAAGCCTAAAGCTAATAAAGAAAAGAGACCACGACGGGTGTAGATAAGCATTACGCCCTCCCTTAAAGTAAGCAACGATAGGCGGGGGTTCGGGGCCGAGCGGGCTCATCCTCGGCCAGGCTCCGATGCGGCGATGCGCTGCTAGTGCAGCGTAAGCGTTACCTCTCTCGTCGTGCCGGAATGGAGAACGCGAAGGCTTATGACGGTTCCCGCAGCTTGGGTTACTATGCCAGGCAGGTCGGCGCGCGAAAAGTCGGCGGCGCTCTTCCCATCGACGGCAACGACGCGATCTCCCGCGACGATACCCGCGGTAGCGGCGGCGGATCCTGGCTTTACCGCCGTGACGTCGAATGCACCGGGCTCGTTCTTTTCAAAGGCAAATCCCGAGCGATCGAGAGGAATGGGCGTAGCCCGGTGCTCGGGCGCGAGATAGAGAATCTGGCGCGCGTAGTCGAAAGTCGGAATGAATCGCGAGAGGATCGTGAAGCCGAAGTTTCCGGCTTGCGTCCATGCGGATAAAGCGCCGCTCTTCATCTTTGTAAAGTCGGCTTCGACGCCGTGAAAAACGTGGCCGCCAACCGTAAAGCTGTGGAGCTTCACGCGCCGCCCCGTGTTGGTGCCGCCTTGGCCGTGACCGATATGAGCGTCCCGCCGGGGTAACGCGCGTCGAGTCCCGTTCGTTCGAGAAATGCGCCGTAGAGGTGGAGGCTTCTCGCGTTTCCGGTATCGACGCCGAAGAGTCCCCGGTATCCGTCGGCCGCAGCATCGACGATCGGGACGTTCGGATCGCTTTCGAACGTAAACGGAACCGCCGTGCCTCGGTCATCGCGAGACGTGGAAAGCGGGGTCAGTGTCACGGTGCGGTCGCCATAATCCAAACGCACGGCAAAACGTTCGAAGAACTCCAGGCCCAGAATGCCGGCCAGTGGCGTTCGCTTTCCACGCTCGTAGAACGAATATGGGGACGGAATAACGAGGAAGGGCTGGTCGAGCAACTCCGCATTCCCGACGCGAACGTTGCGCACGCGAGTAAAGGCAGTCGAAATGGTGCCGGCGCCTGAGCCACCGCCCTCGCCGGCGCCCATCACCGCAAGGCCCAAGCTCTTCGCGGCCAGGGTCGTGACATTTGGCTCAGTGCTAACCGAACGTTACATTGCGACGCAGCGACCCCGGTACTCCGCCAAGGCACCGTGAACGCGACCAAAGCAAGTAGCCCGGCTGAAAGCATTGCCGGCAGCCGCCAAAAGAGTGTCCTGCCAAGCACGACCGGCCTTCCCTACCGGCCTGTGCCTATTGCCGCGCCGATCACGCCGCTATTGTACGGCAACGCGCGGTTCGCGCCTGCGGCAACGCGGCTGGAAAAGCCTTGACAAATAATACGACCGG
>DATMKR010000046.1:0-23075 GCA_035571115.1 Candidatus Acidiferrum sp.
CATGCAAGTGTAAGGAGCCGGGATGCCCGCGCTGGCGCTGCTCCTGTCTCGGTGGAACTCGTTGCCCCGAGCGGTACGCGTCGTTGCAGGTGCCGCTGCGTCCGTCGCCATGCTCTTATCGATCGCGGCGGGGATCCTCGCCCACCCGCCTCGCGTCGCGCTTTTTGCCGCGCCGCTCCATCCAGAGCAGTTGAGCGAGGTCGAAGAGAGGCTGGCGAGCTGGAGCGTTACGTTCACGCCGACCGCCGATAACGTTGTCGTCGATGCAGCGCGACGAAACGACTTGCTACTGCGTCTCTCGCTCGCCGGCGTTCCGCATCCTCACCTCTCGAGCACGGGCGAAGCATTGGCCGCGATCGGCGTGTTGACCCCGCAAGCGGTAGTCGAAGCGCAAGCGAGGGCCGGCCTGGCCGGTGACATCGAAGCCGGGCTGCGTGGAATCGACGGCGTCGACGACGCGCGCGTCATCGTTGCACCGGCCAAAGCGCCGGAGTTTGCGGACGAGTCCGCACGCGATGCAAGCGCGAGCGTGCGCCTTCGTCTGCGTGCCGGCGCGCGTCTTTCGCGAGAAGCGATCGACGGCATTCGAGCATTTGTAGCAGCGAGCGTTCCGGAGCTGCAGCCGGCGCGCGTCACGATCTTGGACGATCGCGGAGTCGCCCTTGGCGACGCCGGCACGCCCGGCGACGATGCCCAGGAGCTCCAAGCGGCGCTACAGTCGGCGCTCGATGCCGCTCTCGGCGAAGGTGCGACGATCGTTCGGGTATGGGCTGAATACGCTGGCGAGCGAACCTCGGAGCGGGATGTGCGCCGAATGCCGGCCGGCGCACAAGAAATTGCAGGAGCGAGACGCAGCGAGAGCTACGACGGCGGCGGTAAGCGATATCGCCGGCTCGAAGAGGGCGAAGACCGAGGGAGTGAAACGCACGAGCTCGTTTCCGAAGCTCGCGCCGGAGGCTTGAAGCGCCTTTCGACCGCGGTCTTCGTGGATCAGAGCCGCGGCGTCGACGTGGCGAAGGTTCGCGAGCTTGCCGCCGCCACCGTCGGCTACGACGCGCGCCGCGGAGATCTACTCGCCGTCGACGCGGTGGATTTTCGCCGCGCTCCGACCCTGCGTCGCGACGCCTGGTGGCTGCTCTACGGTGCGATCGTACCGCTCGCGCCCGCGTTGATCGTTACGCTGGGTCTCGTGATCTGCGTGCGTCTCGCAATGCCGCAGCTTGGCTCGTTCTTACAGTCCTTGATCGAGCGAGCGGCTGTCGAGCGCGCCTCCAAGGCCGCGGCCGGCTTCGCACCGGCACGCGTGCACAGTATGCTGGAGCAAGAACCGCCGCATGCCGCGGCCGCAATCATCAGCGCCCTTCCGGCGGCAACCGCTACCGCCGTACTCGAACTCTATCCGCCGCACGAACGAGAAGCAATCGTGCGGCGGATGCAGCGCCGGCACTCACCGCTTCTCGACGACGCTCAAGAGCTGCTGCGCCGTCATGTCTGAAGAATTTATTCCGCTCGCGCGCTTCTTGAGTCCGCCACCCGCGGAGCCGCTTGCGCTTCCGCTTGCTCAAAGGCCGGCAGCCGGCGAACCGCTCGCATCGTTCGCGCAGCCTGCGGAGACCGTTACCGAGTATGCCGCCACGTTCGGCGCGGTGCGCCGTTTCCGCGCCGCCCTCGCGGACGCGTTGGACGTCGCGGTGCAGCAGCTTCTTGCAGAGATTGCCGAAAACGTGTTGGCACGCGAGCTGAGACTCGCAGGCCCCGACGTCGCTGCCATCGTTGCCAAGACCCGCGAGCGCTTTTCAAACGAAAGGGTTCTTACGGTGCGCGTTCATCCGCGAGATCGTAACGCGCTGGGCGCGCTCGAGATCGATGCGGTTCTCGACGAGAGCCTTTCGCCCGGCGACGTCATTGCCGAACTGCGTAGCGGTACGATCGATTTGCGCTTCCGCGCACGCCTCGAAAGCGCGCTGGACGGATGCGCGCCCTGACGCCGCAGCGCCTCTGTCTCGGCGCCTGCGCGTTCGGTCGTGCGCTCGACGCGCTAGGAGTACCACTCGACGGCGGACCGCCGCTGCGCGGCCGTCGCGTCTCTTTGGAACTTCGTTCGCCGCGGCCCAACGAACGCGCCGCGATCGGCGAGCCGTTATGGACGGGGATTCGCGTGATCGACGGTTTGCTGACGATTGGCCGCGGTGCCAGGGTGGGGATTTTCGGTGCGCCAGGCGCCGGAAAGACGACGCTTCTAGAGTCGCTCATTGACGGCTGCGCGGCAGACGCGGTCGTCGTGGCGCTGACTGGAGAACGCGGGCGAGAGGCGCAACATTGGATCGCGCAGTGCAACGAGCGTACGACCGTCGTTTGCGCGACCGGCGATCGTCCCGCTTCCGAGCGGGTCCTGGCCGCGCACGTGGCGGTCGCGCACGCTCAGGCGCTTCGCGAGCGCGATCTCGACGTGCTGCTCGTCCTCGATAGTCTAGCTCGCTTTGCGGCGGCATCGCGCGAGATTGCCGTCGCGTCCGGCGAAAGTGCCGGCCGGGGAGGCTATCCGCCCAGTGTTTTTGCCGAGCTGGCCCGACTCGTGGAGGTTGCCGGAGCGGTTCGCGGCGGGTCGATCACGTTGATCGCCACGGTCCTCAACGACGGCGACGATCGCGATCCGGTCAGCGAGGCGGCGCGGTCGGTCTTAGATGGACACGTCGCGCTTTCGGTCGCGCTCGCGCAATCCGGATGGTTTCCGGCCGTCGACGTGTTGGGCAGCACCAGTCGCACGATGGACATGGTCGCGAGCGAACCACACCTTCGCGACGCCCGCGCGTTGCGGCACATCCTTTCGCTGTTGGATCGCATCAAAGACACGCGCAGCTTAGGTATCGAGCCCGCGGGTGACGAGGCGCGAGCGGCGATTGCAATCGAAACTCAGGTCGGGAATTTTCTGCGGCAGGGCCGGCGAAGGTGCGATCGCGTTGCGACGTTGTCGCAGCTCGCGCGGCTTGTCGAACTCGTGGAGTGCGAGAATGGAGATCGCTAACGAGTTGGCGGCCATCGCGCGCCGGATGGTCGAGATTTCATCGGGGCCGGCACTAAACGCCGCGGCCTTTAATCGACTGATCGCCTCAACCAATGCGCGATCGATCGATCGAGGCTCGGCGGTGGCGGCGCGAGCGCCGCGCGCGGAGATCGAACGCGTCATCAAAGTCAGCGCCGCCGATTACGACGTCGATCCCGCGTTGATCGAAGCGATTATCGCAAACGAATCGGCCTTCGATTCAAATGCGACCTCCAGCGCCGGCGCTCGCGGACTCATGCAGTTGATGCCCCAGACGGCCGAGGCTCTCGGCGTCACCGATTCATATGATGTAACGCAGAACATTCGCGGCGGAACACGTTACCTTCGGAGTTTGCTGGACCGTTTCGGCAAACTCGACCTGGCGGTCGCGGCATATAATGCCGGGCCGGAAGCCGTGCAGAAATACGGTGGCGTCCCGCCGTACGAACAGACCAGAAGCTATGTACGCAATGTCTTGGCGAGTTACGCGCGGCGTTCTCAAATCGGCAACGTTGCGACCAATGCAGGATCACAGGGCGGTGGCATCATCGTGCCATGATGACGCAGCGGCTCGAGGTGAGCATTCTCGCAGCGCCGTTGGCGGCGATCGACCGTCGCGCGCTCTCGCAGGCATGGTATTCAGCACTTCATCTGGCTCGTCGAGATCGATGCCTCGTTCCGGCACGCGAATGCACTCCCTGCATCGTCGCGGCACCGAACGAGCCGGAGTCGCAAGACGAGACGGATATCTGCAGGCCACGGGCCGCCGAGCGGCGCGTGCAGCGCTTCGCGCAAACCAAGCCGTTGCAAGTAACGATGCTATCCAGCGCGGATCGAACGTCGGTAAATCGTGGGACCGTGCCACTGAGCCAACGGATCGAACGCCGATTCGCGCATTCGGCGTCGCACGTCCGGCGTGCGACGTTTTCGATGGGCCGCGGCGCGGCCCGAGTCCATGTAGTCCTCCAAACGAACGGAAACGTCGCCACCCTGGTCGCGCTCTGCAGGCCGCAAATGCGTGGCCTCGTCGCGCGGGCCTTAGCGCAAGCCCGCTTTGCGCTGGCGACGCGCGGGGTCCTCCTCGATTACGAAACGCGAGGAAAACGATGTTCTTGAATCCAGCGCTCAGCGCGGCGCTCGATCGCATTAGCGAGCGCGCCGAGGATG
Source organism: Candidatus Acidiferrum sp. (assembly GCA_035571115.1). Lineage (GTDB taxonomy): Bacteria > Vulcanimicrobiota > Vulcanimicrobiia > Vulcanimicrobiales > Vulcanimicrobiaceae > Cybelea. The sequence continues at coordinate 4,211 of DATMKR010000046.1, forward strand.
TTCGGCGTGCCTTTACGCCGGGCGCGGTCGCGCGCTACGACGACGTCGCCACCGCACGACCCTCCTCCGACTTCACTCTCGATCCGCTCGCGGTCAGTGCGGCCGACGGCTTCTATTTCGTGACACGTGACGAACGCGGAGAGGTCTCGTACACGCGTGACGGATCGCTTACGCTTCGCAACGGCCGCCTCGTCAACAGCGAGGGAGAGCCGATCCGCGGCTTCGCCGCCGCGAGTGACGAACTTTCAGATTTGAGAATCGATGCGGTTGACGAGGCGCTCGGACGCGCGAGCGATCCGCAAATCGAGCGCGACGGAGGCTTCGTTTATGCGCGCGTCACCGTCGACCCACGCAGCGGATTGCGCAAAACGCAGCGCGTTGTCGCGGGACGCATCGCACTGGCGCGTTTTCCGGCCGGCACGCGTCTCGAAACGATGGACGGCAGTCGTTGCATCCCTCCCCCGGGTGTGCAGCCTCAACTTGCCGCCGCTGGGGACGCAAATGTTCCGCCGCTGCGCCCGATGCATCGCGAGCGAAGTCGCATTAACCTCGACGAAAGTCTGGTCAAGCTCAACGACGCCTATATTGCATTTGATGCGCTTCGGGCGGCCGAGCAGGCCAAGGCAAATGTTGGCAAAACTGCGATGGATCTCGTGAAATGAACAAACGCATCCGTAAGCCGGTGTTCCGCCAGCGTTCGATGCTGCCGTCGAGCGCCGCGTGCATCGTGGCCAACGGCGTTCGCGAGACGCTAACGTCAATCTTTGGCTCGCCCGTCGAGATGCGGGTCTTCGAACCGTCCATTCCGGCGCCGCCCGCTTGGCCCGCAATCGTCAAGGATGCGGTTCTCTACCGAGTGCGCGGAAGTATCGCCGACGCGGCCATCGTTCTTCGGTCGGCCGACGCGCTCTCGCTGGTTACGGCACTCTTCGGCGAAGGATTATCCATCCATTGTGAACGCGAGCTCTCCCCGATTGAACGTGATGTTTTAGGCCGCACCGTCAACGCGATTGCCGCGCACCTCGTTTCGGTTTGTGGAACCCGAGAGAGTCGTTGCGTCGAGCGCGTCGGAGCGATCGAAGGTTACTCAACCTATTTCGAGCTCTTGGTAGAGGAGCCCGTGACGGCCCGGATCGGCGTCGCTCTTTCTCGTGATCCGTCGCCCGAACCCCGGGGATGCGTCGAAATCGGCCATCTGGCGGCCGTTCCGATCGCCACTCGGGTAACGCTCGACCTCGGACGGGTTCCAAGCGGCGCGGTAGCCGAGCTGCGCCCCGGTTCGATTCTGACGCTTCGCCCATACGACTTGCGGCGTTGTTCGCTGCACGCACACGGCCGAAGCGTGGCACTCGGAGCATGCGGCGTGAGAAACGGCCACTACGCATTGCATGTCGAAGCCGTCGGCGCGGCAACGTGAATCCGATCTCGACGGATCCGGTAAAAACGGCCGAAGCGGAAAATCTCGGTTTATTGATGCACGTGCCGTTGCACTTGACGGTCGAACTTGGCGGCTGCAAAATGTCGGTTGCCGAAATCCTTAAGCTCGGGACCGGCTCGATCGTCGAACTCGACCGGGCGGCGAACGCTCCCGTCGAGTTGCTCGTCAATAACAGGCCGATCGCACGCGGCGAGATCGTCGCCGTCGACGAGAGCTTTGGTTTGCGAATAACCGAGCTCTTTACGTTTGCGCCGTGAGCCTGGAGGCGCTCTTGGGCTCCGCGAGCCGGCACGGAACGCAGCCGCTGGACTTGCTCGTCAGCCTGACGATCCTTTCCCTCGTTCCGCTTGCGTTGGTGACCTGCACGTCCTTCATTCGCATCGTCGTCGTTCTATCGCTCGTGCGCTCGGCCATCGGCGCCTCGGCACTCCCGCCCAATGCAGTTCTCACCGGCTTGGCACTCGTCCTGACATTGGTCGTCATGGCGCCCACCGCGCAGCAAATCGGCCGCGACGCGCTCGATCCGTATTCCCATGGAAGGCTCTCGCCCTCACAAGCGGTGACGCGCGCAATTGGTCCGCTGCGCTCGTTTATGTTACGACAGACACGCGCCGCGGACGTCGCGCTCTTTGACCGCGTTGCCCGCCGCGGGCTCGAGCCCGAACGGGAGGCACCGATGACGGTGCTCGTTCCGGCGTTTGTCGTCGGCGAACTTCGCAGCGCGTTTGCAATCGGCTTTGCGCTCTACCTTCCCTTCGTCGCAATCGATTTGGCGGTGGCAGCGATGTTGATGGGTTTGGGAATGATGATGCTCAGCCCGCCCGTCGTATCGCTGCCCGTCAAGCTGCTACTCTTTGTTATGGTCGACGGGTGGGCGCTGCTTTGCGGAGGCGTCGCGGGCAGCTTTCGATAAAGCAAGTGCCTAGATGCGCATCAGTGACGCGCTCGCGAGTCAGCGCCCCTTTTTCTCGTTCGAATTCTTCCCTCCGAGAGACGACGCCGGTTCGCGACAGCTCGTGGCGGCGATCGGGGCGCTCGCGCCGTTGCGACCGGCGTTCGTATCGATAACCTATGGGGCCGGCGGCTCGACGCGAGCGAGAACGGTAGCGCTTGCAAAGGAGGTCCAGCAGGAGATCGGACTGACGGTAGTCGCGCATGTGACCTGCATCGGCGCCGGCCGCGCCGAGCTGCGGGCGCTGCTCGACGAGCTGGCGCGAGCCGGCATCGAGAACGTCTTGGCTTTGCGCGGCGATCCACCAGCGGGCTCGCAGTTCGTCCCATCCGCCGGGGGCTTCGAACATGCGAGCGAGCTCATTGCCATGCTACGGCGGAACTACGATTTTTGCATCGGGGCGGCGTGCTACCCGGAAAAACACCCGGAGGCGACGACGCCCGAAGCGGATCTGGCGGCGCTCAAGACAAAGGCGGAAGCGGGCGCCGATTTCTTGGTGTCGCAGCTCTTCTTTGACAACGCGCAGTTTTTTGGTTTCGAGCGCCGAGTCCGTAGCGCCGGCATCACGCTGCCGATGCTTCCGGGATTGATGCCGATCACGAACTTCAGCCAAATAGAGCGCTTCGTAGCTCTCTGCGGAGCCACCATCCCGCCGAAGCTGCGCGTCGAGATGAACGCGCGCAAAGGAGACGTAAAGGCGGTCGAAGACTTGGGAGTCGCCTACGCGTCGATGCAGGCGCTCGAGTTGCTGCAGGGCGGCGTGCCGGGCCTCCATTTCTACACGCTCAACCGCTCGCCCGCAACGCGCGCCATCGTTTCGTCGCTGCTCGCGGCAAGCGCGTGGCGCCCCGCCCTGCACGATCCGAGGAGCATAACAACGCCGTAAAACGTCCGAAACGGCCTCCAGGTAGCGTGAGCGGATGGAGGCCCTCGACGGACTGTTGCACGACGCACTGCTTACGACTGCAATAATCGCATTGCCTATGTTGGCCGTCGCGGCACTCGTCGGAACGGCCGTTGCGGTCGTGCAAGCTGCGACGCAAGTGCAGGAACAAACGCTAACGCTCTTGCCGAAGACTCTAGCAGTCGGTCTGACCGTAGCCGTCTTCGGGGGTGCCGGAATGCATTTGCTGGCGACACTCTTCGATCGAGCGCTGGCCGCTATTCCGGCTCTGCGCGCGGGATGGTAGCCGGTTTGCTCGTTCTGGCGCGCTGCGCCGGTTTTATCTTTCGAGCTCCCGGCTTTTCACATCCCAGCGTTCCCGCGCCGCTTCGGGGTGGATTTGCGCTCGTCTTAGCGATGCTTATAGCGCCGGGGCTTTCCGGTACGCAACTTCGCCTCGAAGGCGGCGGCTTCGTCGCCGCGTTGATCGTCGAGTTCTTGCTCGGGAGCGCGATTGGAATGGCGGCGTCGCTGATCTACGACGCCGCGTACGCGGGGGGGCGGATCGTCGACGATTATGTGGGCGTCAAAGCCATCGCGCCAAGCGTGGTGCTGGTCGCGCCGAGCGGATTCGGACGCGTGTGGTCGCTGGCGTTTACTGGCGCCTTCTTCCTTACCGGGGCGTATCGCTTAATATTGCTCGGCTTCGCGCAGAGCTTCGTGCGCATACCCCTCCAATCGCCGCTGCACGCGGGCGCCTGGGCGTCGTTCGCAGCCGTCTTCGCCGCTAACTTTCTCGCGGTAGCGCTGCAAGTCGCCGCGCCGGCTCTCGGATTGGCGTTCGTCGTTCAGATTGCGCTCGGAGCACTTTCCCGAGTCATTCCGCGCTTCGGCACGTTTACGCTTGCCTTTCCGCTGGCTTTCGCCGCGGCTTTGATTGTAACCGCGATCGTGGTACCGCTCGCCGCCGGCCACGCGCCGGCGCCGGTGCTTGGAATCCCGGGAGTCGTGAAGTGAGCGACGTTGCAGAGAAGGCCTTCGAGCCGACGCCGCGCCGGATCGCAAAGGCTAAGCGCGAAGGCAATGTTGCGCGGTCGAGCGAGTTGGCGGCAAACGTGTCTTTTGCCGCGGCCTGCTTCGCGACTCTCTCCGTTGCCCCGCTGTTCGGCTCCGTCGCCGCAAACGAGCTCGTTCGCGCGCAATCGTTTGCGCCTGCTTCATCGTGCGTGCTCGTCGCAGCCGTTGCACTCGTTCCGATCGTCGCTGCCTCGCTTGCGGGCGCGATCGCAAGCGTTGCGCAGAGCGGCGGACTTACCCTGATGCCGGTGACGGCGAAGATCGAGCGGCTCAATCCGATCGAAGGCATGCGACGCATCGTTTCGCGCGAGACGCTGAGTCACTCACTGCGTGCGGCGCTTGCTTTTCTTTGTGCGACGCTCGCGATGAGTCCGGCGCTAACGGCCGGCGCCGCGGCCATGATCCGCTCGCCCGACCTCTCGCAGACAGTTGACGAGGTGTGGTCTGCGGCGGAACACGTAGCCTTTGCGGCCGGTGCGGTCGGCGTGCTCTTTTCGGTAGCGGAGTTTAACGCGGCCCGTTCGTCATGGCTGCGAAAGTTGCGCATGAGTTTCGAAGAGCGCAAGCGGGAGGTGAAGGAAGAAGAAGGCGACGCGCTGGCGAGAGGACGGCGCCGATCGTTACACCGTGCCTTGCTTCGGGGCGGCCTGACTCGAGTTAAAGAGGCGTCATTCGTCGTCGTGAATCCAACGCGTTTGGCGGTGGCCCTAGCGTATCGTCCGCCGCGCGTGCCCGTTCCCGAAGTCCTCGTGCGAGTCCGAGGCGAGGCCGCGGCACGCGCTCGGGAGCTTGCCGCGATCTATGGAATCCCGATCGTGGAGAACGTTGCGCTCGCACGCGCACTCTATCATGACGGGCGGCCTGGCGAGCCGATTCCGCACGCACATTACGTTGCGGTTGCGGAGGTGGTCGTTGCATTGACGCGTGCCGACGAGATCGCCCAATGAGCTCGCATAAACGGGCGGTGTATGTCTTCGCGGCGCTGCTCTTGACGATCGTGGCGGTTTTGATCGTACCCCTGCCGCCGTGGCTGCTCGATCTCTTGCTCGGCATCAACGTCTTTGGATCGGCGCTCGTGCTCTTACTTTCCGTTACGGTTGACGATCCGCTCGAGTTCTCCGCCTTCGCGCCCGCGCTCCTGATCGCGACCCTCTTTCGACTCTCGCTCGACGTTTCCGCGACGCGGCTCATCCTCACCTCCGGAGCGACGCCGGGCGCCGTAGGTGCGATCATCCCAGCATTCGGAGCGTTCGTCGTTGGGGGAAACCTGGTCGTCGGTCTCATCGTCTTCGCGATCTTGGTGACGATTCAGTTCGTCGTAATCGCCAGCGGTTCGCAGCGCGTTGCCGAGGTGGCGGCTCGCTTTACCTTAGATGCGATGCCGGGAAAGCAGATGGCGATCGACGCCGACGTGCACGCCGGAGCGTTGGACGCCGACGGCGCGCGCGCTAAGCGCGAAGCCGTCCAGCGAGAGGCGGATTTCTACGGAGCGATGGACGGCGCCGGAAAGTTCGTGAAAGGCGATGCGATCGCTTCGCTGCTGATTGTGGCGCTCAATCTCGCCGGTGGAGTTCTCGTGGGAGTTGCCTACCACGGACTCGCACCGCTCGATGCGGTGCAGACCTTCGCCTTGCTGTCGATCGGCAATGCGCTCGTTACCACGTTGCCGGCTTTCCTCATATCGACGGCGATGGGGATGATGGTGACGAGGGTCGCATCGGATGGAGCGCTGGGTGCAGACCTCGCGACGCAGCTCTTTGCGCGGCCGGACGTGTTGCGCAGCGCGGGTGGGTTACTGCTGGTGCTCGCTCTGGTACCCGGGTTGCCGCGGCCGCTCTTTTTTGTTTTAGGTACGAGCGCGTTCGGCATGGCCGCCCTCGCGCAGCGGAATCGCCGGCGCGCCGAAGCCGAAGCGACCGACGTGCGAGAGCGGATAAAGCGCAACGCCATGCGGCGTCCCGAATTGGCGCTCGGCCTCGTGGGCGTCGATGCGGTGGCGATCGAAATCGGCGCGGACCTCGCGCAGCTCCTGGCGCCGCCGCTCTCCGATGCCTTGCTCGACCGCATTGGAGAAGTGCGCAGGGCCATGGCCGCAGATATCGGCGTGGTGCTTCCGGGAGTGCGTCTGCGAGACGATCTTTCGCGCGATCCTCGCACGTACGGCATTCGCGTACGCGATCGTTTAGCCGGGTTCGGGCGTCTCGATCTCGATCGGCTCCTCGCCGTCGCCGACGAAGCAGTTCTCGCGCGTTTCTCCGTGCAGGTCGAACGCGAGCCGGTCTATCAGTTGCCCTCGGCTTGGATACCGCCCGACGTGCGCGACAGCGCGCTTAACGCCGGCGCGCTGGTCTTCGATCCGATTTCCGTGCTCGGTTCCCACTTGGCCGAGATCGCACGCACCAACGCGACCGAGCTTGTCGGACGACAAGAGCTTCACACTCTGCTCGAGCACATGCGTTCCACCGTACCGGCCTTAGTCAAGGAGGTGGGCGGAGAGGCGCTGCCTTTCGGGGCGTTGCATCGGGCGATTGCATTGCTGCTTCGCGAAGGCGCGTGGCCGCGCGATCCGATCGCGGTGCTCGAGGCGATGCTGGAAGCCGGCACTCGCGATCCGCGCGAGCTCGCCGAAGCCGCGCGGCGTGCCATCGTACCGGATCTGCTGCGCCGTAAAGGCGTCGTGCAGCTAGAACCGGCAATCTTCGAGCCGGAGTTCGAACGGAGACTCGTCGCGGCGTGGTGCCGTTATGGAACCGAAGCGTTAGAGCCCGCAACGGCGCTTGCGTTGCGCGCCCGGATCGAACGCTATGCGGAACGGACGCGCCGCGATCGGGCGGCAGTCGTCTGCACCTCGGCGCTCCGGCCGGTGCTTGCGGAGTTCTTACTGCGCTCCGGGATTCGGGTCAGCGTCTATGCCTATGGCGAGTTGCCCAACGAGGTCGCGCTCGTCGCATCCGAGGTCATCGCCGAGGAGGAACCGAACGCGCTCGCCCAATGCACCTGAGGACGCTGGATTGGATCATCGTCGTCCTTTCGTTGGGCGTAAGCTTCGTGCCGGCGATCGTGCTCGCGCGGCGGGCCGGAAAGAATATCACGGAGTTCTTCGCGGCAGGTCGTCAGGCGCCGTGGTGGCTGATCGGCATCTCGCTCGTCGCCACCACGTTTTCCACCGACACGCCCAACCTCGTCACCAATCTCGTGCGCGACGGCGGCGTTTCCGAAAATTGGGTCTGGTGGTCGTTTCTCCTGACGGGGATGGCGACGGTCTTTTTTTATGCGCGGCTCTGGCGCCGCTCCGGCGTGCTGACCGATCTCGAATTTTACGAGTTGCGCTACGCTGGGCGCGCCGCCTCGTTCGTGCGCGGCTTTCGTGCGATCTATCTCGGGCTGTTCTTCAACTGCTGGATCATCGCAACGGTCAACTTGGCTCTCGTGAAGATCGCCGGCGTGCTCTTTGGCTGGCCGCGTGCCGAGACGCTGGCCATTTGCGTCGCGGTTCCGATCGTCTTTGCCGCAACCGCCGGCCTTTGGGGCGTCATGGTCACCGACATGATTCAGTTCTGCATAACGATGACCTCGGCATTCGCCGCCGCCTATTTCGCGATTCATGCGCCGGGAGTCGGCGGCTTGCACGGACTGGTCGCACACTTTAGCGGTCGCACCGCCGCGCTCTCGATTCTGCCGAACTTCGGCGACTGGAAGGCCGCACTCGCGGTCTTCGTGATTCCGATGACGGTGCTGTGGTGGTCGGTCTGGTATCCCGGCGCCGAGCCCGGCGGCGGCAGCTACGTCGCACAGCGAATGCTCGCGGCGCGCACCGAGTCCGATGCGCTGTTCGGCACGTTCGCATTCCAAGCGATGCACTATGCGTTGCGCCCGTGGCCGTGGATCGTCGTGGCGCTCGCCTCCACGATCGTCTTTCCCACGCTGCACGACGTGCAGATGCGGTTCCCGGCGCTCGCGCCCAACCTCATCGGCAACGATGTCGCCTATCCCGCGATGCTGGTCTTCTTGCCGACGGGCTTTGCCGGCTTCATGGTCGCCGGAATCTTCGCGGCATATCGCTCGACGATCGAAACGCACCTCAATTGGGGCACGTCGTATCTCGTGCACGATTTCTATCAGCGCTTCATCGCGCCGGGTGCGAGCCAGCGCGAGCTGGTCTTCGCCGGACGGCTCGTGACGGCGCTCCTGATGGCGCTCGGCGTCGCGCTGACCTTCGTGCTCGATAACGCGAAGGACGCATTCAATCTGTTGCTCTCGATCGGCGCAGGAACCGGTCTCATCTACTTGCTGCGATGGTTCTGGTGGCGGATCAACGCTTGGAGCGAAGTGAGCGCAATGATCGCATCGTTCGGGGTTGCGTTCGCGTTCTTCGTCGCCGCGCGCACCGGGCACGCCGTTGCTTCGACGACCGCGCTCCTGACGACGATCGGCATTACGACGGCGGTCTGGCTCGTCGTTACGTATCTCACGCCGCCGGTCGGTGAAGAGACGCTGACGGCGTTTTACGCCAAAGTGCGGCCGGCCGGCCCCGGCTGGGCCGCGATCCGCCGGCGCAGCGGCCTTGGCCCGTCGCCGGATTCGCTGCCGATGGCGCTCCTGGGCTGGGTGCTCGGCGTGGCTGCGGTGTACGGCGCCCTTTTTGCCACGGGCTCGTTCATTTATGGGCGGCCGATTGCCGGGGCGCTCTGCAGCCTGGTCGCTGGGTTGGCGGTAATCGGTTTGCTCGCGACCGGCCGGCGGCTCTGGCGGCCGATGGCAGGCCCGGCGCCCTTAGAAGGCTAAGCTCCACCGGCTCCAATGAACTGGAAAAATTTCAAGGCGCCGTTCAAGGCGCTGGTCATCGTCGCGGTTTGCGCGATCTCGCTCTGGGCGGTCATCCCCGTTCAGAAAACCATCCGTCTGGGGCTCGACCTCCAGGGCGGAGCGCGGCTTCTGCTTCAACTCTATCCGACCGCTGAAGTGCCGCAGATTACCTCGCAGGTGCAGGCGCAAACGCGCGAGGTCATCGACCGCCGCATCAACGGGCTGGGCGTCGCCGAGCCATCGATCAGCAACGTCGGCACCGATCGCATTCTGGTCGAGCTTCCCGCGGTGAAGGATCCGGATCAGGCTGAAAAAGTACTCAAGCAGGTCGCCGTCCTCGAATATAAGATCGTCCCCTTCGACGTGATGCAGAAGGCCGATGCCGCAAATGCGGCGTTGCTGCAGCCGGGGCTTTCGGCAAAGGACAAGGCCGCAGCCGAGCTCTACGTTTCAAAAACAGCCTACGACCTTAGCGGCAACGTCGTCTATTCAGGCAAGGACCTCAAGGCCGCGCAAGCCGGCTACGATCAAGGGGGCCGGCCCGACATCCTCTTTCAAACCAAAGACGCCGCTAAATTCGGCAAGCTGACGTCGTCGAATCTCCAGAAGCCGCTGGGCATCTTTCTCGATCATCGCTATCTTTCGGCGCCGATCATTCAAAGCCCGATTTATGATAGCGGCCAGATTACCGGCACCTTCACTCAGGAATCGACGATAACGCTGGCCAACGAGTTGAACGCCGGCGCCTTGCCCGTCAGCGTCAAGATCATCGAGAAAGAGACGATCGGTCCGACGCTCGGCAAGCTCGACCTCGTTCAATCGATGCGCGCCGCGGCGCTCGGCCTTGGGCTCGTGTTGATCTTCATGATCGGCGTCTATCGTCTGCCGGGTCTTCTGGCCGACCTCGCGCTGGCGATCTACGTGCTGGTGATGATGGCGATCCTCGCACTCTCGCACGCGACGCTGACGCTTCCCGGCATCGCCGGCTTCGTGCTCTCGATCGGCATGGCGGTCGATGCCAACGTCCTGATATTCGAGCGCATCAAGGAAGAGCTCTGGAATGGTAAGACGATGCGCGCGTCGGTCCGCGTCGGATTCCAGCGGGCCTTCTCCGCCGTCTTCGATAGTCACTTCACGACGATCGTCGGCGCCGGCGTGCTGTACATGCTGGGTACCGGTACGGTCAAAGGCTTTGCCTTCACGCTCTTCTGGGGCACCGTCGTTTCGCTGGTGACGGCCGTTTTCGTTACGCGTTTCTTCGTCGACGTGCTCGTCGACAACAACGTCTTGACGTCGCCCGAGCTCTACGGGGTCAAGCGCGCCGACCTCGGCATATTCGCGAAGGCCGGAGCGTAGCTCGTGCTCTTTCGTCGTCTGAATTGGAACATCGTCGGCTGGTTCCGCATCGTCTCGACGATCTCGTATCTTATCATCGCGCTGGGCTTCGGCGCGATGGTCTACAACGGTTTCAAGGGCGGCAATGGTTTTCAGCCGTCGCACATGCTGCGCTTGGGGCTCTCGTTTACCGGCGGTACCGATATCGCGGTGCAGTTCACGCAGCCGACGACCGCCGATAAAGTCAAGGCGGCACTCGCGGGCCTCGGCATGACCGAGGAGTCGGTCACGACCGCCGGCACCGACGGCAAGGGCTTCGTGATTCAAACGCAGACCGCGTACGCCAACGACTCGGCGCCGGTCTGGAACGCGCTGAACACCGTCGCCCCCGTCGATCGCGCTGCTTCACAGATCACGGCCGTGGGTCCGTCGCTCGGACGCGAGTACCTTACTAGGGCAATCTGGGCGCTGATCATCGCGCTTAGCATTCAGTTTATCTACATCGCGTTCCGATTCGGTTGGAACTACATCTTCGGGTTAGTGACGGTCATCGCGCTGATACGCGACGCGGCGATGATGATCGGCATCTATGCGCTGGCCGATCGGCGCGCCGACGATGCGTTTCTGGCCGCCGTCCTCACGGTCATCGGCTATTCGGTCATGGATACGATCGTAATTCTCGATCGAATTCGTGAGAACACGAAGCTCATGGCTGGGCAGCCGTACGACCGGATCGTCAACGAATCGATCAAGCAGACGATGACGCGCTCGTTCAACACGCTTGCGACCGTCATAATTACGCTTGTCGCGCTCTTGGCATTGGGCGGAGCGAGCCTCAAAAACTTCGCCTTCGCGCTGCTCGTTGGCATCTGCTCGGGTGGATACCATTCGATCTTCTTTTCGGCGCCGCTCGTGCTGGGCTACCGCAAACGCCAGCTGGAGGCCGCTGCGAAACGCCGGCATGCCGGTCTCGGGCAAGATCGCAGCGTAACCGCGCGGTCGCGCTCCGAGGCCGCCTCGCTCGCGAGCCGCAGCGGCGTCGCGCGTGAGGATATCGTGGCCGCGCGCCGCGAGCGCCGTCAGAAGGCCAAGGCAGCTCGCACGGTCACTCCGGCTCCGACGCCGCGTTATCGCAAACGGCGCGATGCGGAGAGCGCCGTCGCGGTGGAAGAACCATTCGTGGCGGGTGAAGAGCTGATCGATCCGCTCGACGCACAACAAGCTGGTCTGCACGATGCCGCCTTGGAGCAAGGTCACGAAGAAATCTCCCTCAACTTCGAAGACGCGCAGGAGCGTCACGAGGGCGACGCGCCCTAAGAACCTGCCGGCGCCCACCGCGTCGGAGGCCGCCTTCGAAGCGCTCTTGCGCTCCTTTGACCCTTCGACAGGCTCAGGGCAGGCTGCGACGCACGTGCCGGTGGCGGCTGAAGCGGACGCCTTCGTCGAACGCGTCTTCGCGAAGAGCGACGAGTACCTGCACGATACGTACGCAACGATCGCCGATGCTGCGCGTTTTCATACCAAACTCGCGGGCGTCTCTTTCGAAGGACGTCAAGACGTCATCGCCGGATTGCACGCCGGCGCGCCGCTCGAGCTGCGGCGCCAAGCGGATAACCCACACGATGCTAATGCCATCGCCGTCCATTACGGGCAGTTGCAACTCGGCTTTTTCAATAAGCGGCTCGCGGCTCACATCGCACCCCTGATGGATGCAGGCGCCCGTTACGGCGCGCGGGTGGCCTCTCTCAGTGGGGGCGCCTCCACAGGGCAGTTCAAGCATCGGGGGGTCAACGTCGTGATCGAGCGTGAAGCGTTCGGCACGCAGTTGCAGCGGGGGGATGCGGCGGCGCGGCGTCCCGGCGTCGAGGCGGATGCGGCCGAGACTGGCGAGCTGGTACGCGCCGCTTTGATTGGCCTCTCGGCCCCGCACGAGGCGCAGCGAGCCGTTCTCGAGCGGGTTGAAGCCGGCAAGAATACTTTGGCGGTGCTCGGCACGGGGCGCGGGAAGTCGTTCTGCTTTCAATACGCCGCAGCGATGCGAGCCTTCACCGCCGGAGGCAAGACGCTCGTCGTCTATCCCTTGCGCGCGCTGGCCAACGATCAGTACGAGGCGCTGCGACGTACGTTAGAGCCGCTGGGTCTGCGTTTCTTTCGTGCCAACGGTTCGATCGACAGTGACGAGCGAGAAGATCTGTTTTCGGCCTTGCGCGAGGGGTCGTGGGACGTCGTCTTAGCCACGCCGGAGTTCCTCGAGTTTCACCGCGAGGCGCTCCGCGGCCGCAGCACGCCGTCGTTCGTGGTCGTCGACGAAGCGCATCATCTTGCGGAGTCGCGTCACCGGCCCGCCTACTCGCGGCTTTCGGCAACCATTGCGTCGCTGGGTAATCCACCGGTACTCGCACTGACGGCGACGGCCGGCGACGAAACGTTTCGCCGCATCGTCGACGATCTGCGCATTGAAAGCTGGGTGATCGACCCGACGGTACGAGCGAACCTTCATGTCGCCGATGCGCGCGGCACCAAGGACAAGATCGGCTATCTGACCGAGCTCTTTTCGGCGCGAGAGAGCCCGCCGGAGAAAGGCATTATCTACTGCCACTCGCGGCCGGAGGTCACCAAGGTCGCGCAGCGTCTTCGCAAGCACCTCGGCAACACAGTGATGTTCTACCATGGGAAAATGCCCAACGCCGAGCGGCTCGAGGTCGAACGCCTCTTTCGGGAAGGCGCGCTGCGCGTCGTGGTTGCGACGTCGGCGTTCGGCGAGGGTATCGATCTGCCCGACGTTCGCAACGTCGTGCTCTTCCATCTCAACTTCGACTCGGGCGAGTTCAACCAGCAAGCCGGCAGGGCCGGGCGCGACGGCAGCCCCGCGGAGATTCATCTGCTGTATGGGCCGCACGATCGTACCCTCAACGAGTTCTTGATCGATCTCGACGCGCCGCCGATCGAGCGGCTGCGCGAAATTTACCGCGGTCTGCGAGGTCTCGCTCGAGACGGCTTCGTACGAGGCGGGAACACCGAAATCGCGGGAACTCTAGAGATCGACCGGGTCCGAGATCGTACGATCGACGCGGCGTTACGAATCTTTTCCGATTCCGGGCTGATCGAAGTGGGCGAGGATGACGACGGGCGCTTCATTCGATTCCTTGCCGTAAGCGGACGAATCGAAATGGAGCGCAACGAGCGCTACGCTGAAGGCGAAGCGACGCGCGAAGCGTTCTTGCAGTTCTGCGAGCTCGCGCTCTTCGCGCCCGCCGAAACGCTCGAACGCGTGCTCAACCGTCCCATTTACCCCTCCAATATTCACCTACGTCGATAGGCCGCGTTTACGCGAGCACGCCCGTCATCGCGTCTTCATCGACGTCCTTATAAAAAGCGTTCTTCGTTTCAACGACGCCGGCGGATGCCCACGGATCGATCTGGTAACGCGTCGTCGGAAGGTGAATCGTCGGTCCGGCTGCGTCGGAGTAATCCGCGCCGCCGAACGGTGCGAACCCATCGCTTTCGCGGTGCGCTAATACCAAGTGTCCCACGGCGTCTGCGGCGGCGCCTGCGTCGTTACGAAGCCGCGCGTCCAAACGGCCATCGCCGGCAAGCGTGTGGTAGAACGCGATCGCCGGACGATCCGCCCGCCACGGCATATCCTTCGAGGCGTCGGGAAAGCGCACCATTCCTTGGATCGCGCGGGCGTCCTGACGTACGATGCCGCGCACGCCATTCGCGCCGGCCTGCGCGCCGACGTCGTCGTTGAGACGTTTGATGGTCGATTCGGCGAGTCGCATCTTTGCCGGGTCGAGATCGAGCACGTCGAAGGCTGCCGCCGGCCCGAACCCGCCGAGATCGCCGGCATCGTATTTGGTACGCATCACGTCGTTGACGACGCTCTTGGCCATCGCCGCGGCATCGTTCTCGTGCGATGCGATGGCGTGTGCGACGTCGCTTGGAACGCCCGGCGCCAGCATCGTCTCGGGGCTAGCGGCGAGATACCGCACGCCGGCCTTGGAGAGCGCGTCCGCGAAGCCCATCGTGTCCATCAGGCATTGGTTTGCAACGACGCCGTCGATTGAGCGCCGGGCATCGTCGGGGTGGGCCGCTGCGTGCATCGCCAGACCGTCGGAGATCGCCTTGGCGATATCCGGCATCGACATCACGCTGCCGTCGCCAGTCTCCAGTCCACCCCCGTCGCCGCCGCCGTGATCGACCAGATCGATCCACGTTTGCTTCGCCCCACTGGCCTGGGCGTTGTCGAGGGTGCGCGCTACGAAGCGCGCGAGGTTCGCCTCGTCGCTCATGTCGGCGGCTTGCGAAGAGCGGACGTTGCCGATGTCGCCGTCGGAGATCGTGTACTCGTCGGTATGCAATCCGCTGACCTTATCGCCCGCAGCTTTGTCGGCGGGTGCTCGGAGGGCCGTCGTGTCTTCGACCGTGAACTCGATGCGCGAGTCCTGGGCGCTCGTTCGCAATGCTTGCGAGAGCGTGGATTCCTGTATCGCGTCGAGATTATTGTCGCCGTCGCGGTAAATGCCGAACTCGAGCGAGCGGCGCGCGGGCGTGATCGTGACGTTCTGTAACATGAGGGCCTCCTGAGGTGGTGAGTCGGGAAGCATACTGCGACGATTGCTGTCCGCGGCTAGGGCGGCTACGAAACGCATATCGGGGCCGCCGGCGGAGCCCTATCCTTGATTGCGTAGCGAAAATGCACGACTTCATCTATCGAACAGGCGTTCGGAATGGCGCCGACCCTTTTCGGGAAACTACCGGCTGGTGATCAACGATCACGACGTCCTAGTCTTGGGCGCGGGATTGGCCGGCATGCGTGCTGCGCTGGAAGCGGCGCGTGCCGGCGCCGATGTGGCAATCGTCACGAAAGTTCATCCCATTCGCAGCCATTCGAGCGCCGCACAGGGGGGCATCAACGCGGCGATCGGCGAGACGGATAGCTGGGAATCGCACGCCTTCGACACGGTCAAAGGCAGCGATTATCTTGCCGACCAGGATGCCGTCGAGGTGATGTGTCAGGAAGCGCCGCGCGACATCATCGAGTTCGAGCACATGGGCGTAATCTTTTTCCGCGCGCCCGACGGCAAGCTTGGAACGCGAGCCTTTGGCGGCGCGTCGCAGGCGCGCACCTACTTCGTCGGCGACATCACCGGGCAAGCGCTGCTCGTAACGCTCTACGATCAGATTCTCAAAGCCGGCGTCAAGGTTTACGAAGAGTGGTACGCGACTGCGCTTTACATGGAAGACGGCGCCTGTCGCGGGCTCGTCGCGCTGGAGATGGTCACCGGCGAGCTGCACCTGTTGCGCTCCAAAGCCGTGATCGTGGGCGCCGGGGGGCTCGGCCGGCTCTACGAGCCGAGCACGAACGCACTGATCTGCACCGGTGACGGATATGCGCTGGCGTATCGCGCGGGCGCGCCGCTGATGGATATGGAGATGGTGCAGTACCATCCTACGACGCTGGCCGGCAGCGGTTTCTTGATGACCGAAGCCGCGCGCGGCGAGGGCGCCTATCTGCTCAACTCGCTCGACGAGCGCTTCATGAAACGCTACGCGCCCAACAAAATGGAGCTTGCCGCCCGCGACGTTACGTCGCGCGCCGAAGCCACGGAGATCGCCGAAGGGCGCGGCATCGACGGAAACGTCTTGCTCGATTTGCGCCATCTCGGCCCCGACGTGATCCTGCGCAAACTCCCGCAGATTCACGAGATGGCGCTCGATTATCTCAGCATCGATATGGTCAAAGATCCGGTTCCCGTTCGCCCGGGCATGCATTACCAGATGGGCGGGATCAAGACCGACGTCGACGGCGCGACGGTCGTGCCCGGGCTGTATGCCGCGGGCGAAGTCGCTTGCGTGAGCGTTCACGGCGGGAATCGTCTGGGCGCCAACTCGCTGCTCGACACGATCGTCTTCGGTCGCCGTTCGGGTAAGGTCGCGGCCGACTATGCAAAAACCACGCCGGCAAGCACCGGCGGCGAAGCGCTGCTGCGAAGCGAGCAAGAACGCTTGCGCGAGCTGCTTAGCCGCCCGTACACGGGCGAAACAAACGCGGGGCTCCGCCTCGAGCTCGCGATCATGATGGACGGGCTGGTCGGACTTTATCGTGACGAAGCCGGGCTGCGGGAGGCACTCGATAAGCTTCACGGCTTCAGGAAACGCTATCAGACGATCGCAGTCGGCGACAAAGGTCGCGTATTCAATCAAGCCTTGACGTTCTCGCTCGAGCTGGGCTATTTGCTCGACTGCGGCGAGGCGATCATCCGCAGCGCGATCGTGCGCACCGAGAGCCGCGGCGCGCATACGCGTACCGATTTCCCGGAGCGCAACGACGCGGAGTGGCTCAAGCACATCCTCTTGACCTGCCGCGGCGAAGAGGAACCCGAGCTTTCCTACATTCCCGTCACGATCACTAGATGGAAGCCCGAGGTGCGAACCTACTGATGCAGTTTACGATCGAAGTCGGGCGATATAGTCCCGAGGGCACGTACGCCGAGAACGCGGTGCCGGGTGCGCCCTTTCCGGCGCCATGGGATCGCTCGCCGGCTCGCCGTTATCAAAGCTACACCGTCGATCTTCCCGAGCACGCCGTCGTGCTCGACGCGCTGATCGCGATTCGAGAGTATCAGGATCAATCGCTCGCCGTTCGCTGCGCGTGCCGCAGCGCGATCTGCGGCTCGTGCGCGATGTGGATCAACGGGCACTCTCACCTCGCCTGCAAGAGCAAACTGTCGGCCTTTACCAAAGAGGGAAAGACGCGCGTCGAATCGCCGCCGTCGATGCCGATCATTCGCGATTTGGTCTGCGACATGAAGCCGTTCTGGGACAAGCATCTGGCGGTCAAGCCGTGGCTGCAGAACAAACAGCCGGTGCCCCCGCCGAACGAAGAGTATCGCGTCTCCAACGCTGCGATGGAAGAGCTGATTCAGGAAGTAAGCTGCATCAGTTGCAGCGCCTGTTTGATGGATTGCGAGTCGTTCGCGGTCAACCCGGATTTCTTGGGTCCCCAAGCGCTCGCACAGGCCTATCGCTATGCCGGCGATCCGCGCGACGCCGAAACGAAGGAACGCCTCGCGGAGTACAGCAAGCCGGGCGGCATCTGGGACTGCACGCATTGCTACGAATGCGTGACGCAATGCCCCAAGGGCGTGGCACCGCTCGATCAGATTTTGAAGCTGCGAAAGATGGCGGTCGACGCCGGTTTCACGCACAACGCCGGCACGCGCCACGCCGACGCTTTTGCCGAATCGGTTCGCGACAGCGGGCGCCTCAACGAGCTGACGCTGATGCCCAAGTCGGTCGGATTCTTCAACATCATCGGACAAATCAAGACGTTGCCGAGCGCGTTCAACCTGATACGCGCCGGTAAGCTCCCACCCCTGATTCACAAGAAAATACCCGGAATCAATCGCATCAAGACCATTTTCGAACGCGTCGGAGGACGGTTTAAGTGAAAGTTGCCTTCTATCCCGGCTGCGTCTCGAAAGGCGCGTGTCCGGAACTCTACGTTTCGGCCAAGGCGATCGCCGAGCCGCTGGGCCTCGAGCTCAAAGAGCTGTACGAGGCGCCGTGCACGGGCGCCGGCGTTTTAAGCGAGCAGAATCCGCAGCTTGCCGATGCGCTCAACGGCTTGACGCTCGCGATGGCCGAGTCGGAAGGCGCGGATCTTATGACGATCTGCAGCACCTGCCAAGGCGTCCTTTCGAATCATAACTACCACCTGAAGGAAGACAAGGAACGGATGGATCGCGCAAATGCGACCCTGGCCGGTCAAGGCTTTCAATACGGCGGCACCACGAAGGTCAAGCATCTGCTGTGGATGCTCTTTGAAGATATCGGGATCGATCGGGTCAAGGCCGCAATCAAACGCAAACTCACCGGTTTAAAGATTGCCCCGTTTTATGGCTGCTACATTTTACGGCCCGAGGAATCGTTGGGCCTCAAGGAACGCCCCGAGCGCAAAACCTACTTGGAGCAGCTGATCGCTCTCGTGGGCGCGGAGCCGGTCGAATATCGCGGCTCGACGAAGTGCTGCGGCTTCCCGATGCTCACGTTTAATCGTGACAAGGCGCTTGCGATGGGCGGCAACCACATCATGGAAGCGAAGGATAAGGGTGCCGATCTTCTCGTGACGCCGTGCCCGCTCTGCCATCTCAACCTGGATGGTCAGCAGCCCGACGCTTCGCGCGTCCTCAAGAAAGACATCGGCGTTCCGATCTTTCATCTGCCGCAGCTGCTCGGCTTAGCGTTCGGAATGGATCCGGCGGAACTGCGCCTCGACCACCATGTCGTTCCAACCAAGGGCGCGCTGGAAAAGGTCGAGCTCAAAGTCTGATCCCGGTGCGGGCCCTTCGCGGAACCGCTTCATTTTGAA
>DATMKR010000047.1:0-7819 GCA_035571115.1 Candidatus Acidiferrum sp.
CAACGCCCAACTTACCGCGATGGCCTTTCTGACCGTCACTAAAGCCGGAGCGCTCTGCACCTTCGCCGCCCTTTCCGCCACGATGTTGCGTACCGCCCGTTCCGCCGTGGCCGCTCGGCGAACCAGAACCGGTGCCGCCGCCGGTGCCGCCGATCTTTCCGCCACCGTTCCCGCCAGCGCCGGCGCCGTACAAGCCGTTCCAAATACCGCCGCCGCCACCGCCGCCGGCGACGATAACGCGGTCGTTGAGCGCATCGCCGCCTTGTCGCACGTCCGACGCGCCACCGCCGCCAGTACCATTTCCGCCGCTGATTCCGCTGCCGCCGTCGCCGCCGCCATTGAAGCCGCCCGCGCCGCCGGGGCTGCAGTTCGATCCGTCGCCGGTCCCTTCACCGCCGACGTAGATCGCCAAGGTCTGTCCCGGCGTAACCGATATCGTGGCCTTTACGATCCCACCGCTTCCACCGGTGAACTCGCAGTAACCCGACGCCGTTCCGCTCGGGCCGCTCGCACCGCTGGCTTTTATTGTGACCTGCGTGACGCCGGAGGGCACTCTGAAGGACTGCTCCTTGCCCGTGTAGTGGAACGTTCGACGGTGCGAAGGGGAATAGCCAACGCCGTTTGCTCCATTTGGCGCGCCGATCGGCGGCTGCGATCCACCGCAGCCTGCCAACATTGCAGCAGCGACGCAATTGCTGAGCGCATGGCGCCCAAAAACGGAAATTTTCACTGGCCTTGCTCCGTGCCTCGCGAACGATTCGCGGCCGGAACCATTCGGCGCGACGCGTTTAGTCGCCTCGGTTGCCCGTGGCGTTCCAGATGTTCTAAAAGCTGAACGCAAAGATTACGGCGATGGGCACGAACCTCATGGTAGCTCCGTTAGGAAGCTTACCGTTTTGGGTCTTGCGGCCGTGCCTTTCGGAACGAAGGAGAACGTGCAAACGTGACCAAGAGGCCAGTGCGTCCAACCCTTGGTACTCGATCGGGACCCCCGAAGATCGGCGAAACCGGAAGTTCGAAGGCCCTTGTGTAGTGATCAAAACGGACGGCTTCGTGAGAACACGGCATCCGAAGGAACTAGCAATGACGCAAAGCGAGAGTTTAGCTACGCGCCACAACGCGTTGTATCAGGAAGCGCTCAAGGTCCTACGCGACGTAAATGCCGGAACGCCGCGAAAGTCGCCGACACGGGCGGAGCTCCAAGCCGTCGATAAGGGCTGTGCGCTGCTCGATAAAGTACTCGTACTGAATCCTGCAAATTGGGCTGCTTGTTGGACTCAGGGCGTCGCATTTCGAAATGTGCGCCGACGGCAGGAAGCGGCGGTGGCATTCTCCCGAGCTTACCAGATCAACCCGAACAACTGTAACGTCGCCCGAGAATTGTCTTTGGCGCTGCTAGAGCTCTCTCGCTTCGAGGACGCAATACCTATTGCGGAGCGAGCGATGCAACTCGCCCCGAGCGACCCTGGCCTCATCGCGAACTATGCCGTTGCCTTGCATCGCGCTGGCCGGGCAGCGCAAGCACGAGCTGAGATCGAGCGGGCCTGGGCCATGGATTCCAAGGATGCGATAACAGGGCAGGCATTCGCCTTAATCACAGGTAGGCGGCCAGCCTGAAATCTATGCGCATTTGTTTGTACCGCAGGGCGAACCACCCGTGAATACCAATGATTTTGCAGGCGAGGGAAACCGAATAGCAGCCGTCGCGTTGCTGACAGAGAAAAACGCCCGTAAAATCGAGCGTTCTTTGGTGGAGGCAAGGAGACTCGAACTCCTGACCCTTACGCTGCCAGCGTAATGCTCTACCAGCTGAGCTATGCCCCCATCGGCTGCAACCCGCCCCACTTCATGGCACAAAGTGCGACTCCTCCGTTTCCTGCGCTCAGGACAAGCTCCGTCGAAGGATGACAAAGGCGACCACCCAAACGTATTAACGCCACCGCGTGGGGATGTAGCTCAGCTGGTAGAGCATCTGCTTTGCATGTAGAGGGTCTGGGGTTCGAGTCCCCACATCTCCACCAAAAAATCCCGACGCCATCAGGTTTTTTCGATCCAGCAAGCTTGCTTACTATCCAGACGAGATTGCCTTTGAAATCTGCTAAAGTCAGCCTATTGGCGCGACGGTCAGTCTCGCCCTAAATAACTCGAGTTTTCATTACTCAACGACAAGCGAGGTATGCTTTTCACTTGAATATCTTAAGGTCGGCGAAGTACGCCGTCGGCGCATCGGCAGCCGCCGCAATCTTCGTCGCTTGCAACGGCGGCGTTTCGCAACCGACTCCTACCGACTCGCAGACGATGGGTCGTCCCTCCACGCTACGAAACGGCGGCGCGGTCGTCGTTCGTTCTAATCTCGCCCACTCGTGGATGGACAGCTCGGCGAAGGCCGGTAAGCTACTCTACATCACCGACGCTGGCACCAACACCGTCGTTGTCTATTCCTATCCGAAGCTCAAGGTCGTGGGTACCCTTACCGGCTTTACGAACCCGCAAGGCGATTGCGTCGACAAAGCAAACAACGTTTGGATCGCCAACACCCAAACGTCGCAATTAATCGAGTACGCGCACGGCGGCACGACGCCGATAGCTACTTTAGACGACCCGAATCAGTATCCGGTTGGCTGTTCTTTCGATCCGACGAGCGCGAACCTCGCCGTTTCCAACTTCTACAGCACCAGCGGGCCGCCGGGCAGTATTTCCATCTTCAAGAATGCGTCGGGATCGCCGACCGTCTTCACGCCGCCGAACTTCGCGGTTGTCTACTATTTGGGGTACGATCGGAAGGGGCGTCTCTATCTCGACGGCATCGACAGCGGCAGCTCGTTCTTGTTCGCATCGTTTAACGGAACGAACTTCGAGGGTATTACGCTCGACCACCCGATCGGCGGTCCGGGCGCCGTCGAGGCCGTTGGAAAAGACATCGTGGTCGGGGATCAGGCCAATGGTGCCAATGCCGCGTACCGGTTCGCGATAAGCGGGTCGGCCGGAAAACTGGCGCACACGACGCCGCTTACCGGCGCTCACGACATCGTCCAATTCTACATTCTCAACAACGCTCTGGTCGGCGGAGATTTCAATCCCAGCGGATCCACGGCCGACCGATTCAACTACCCTGCCGGTGGGACGCCCACGAAAACGGCGTCCGGTCTCAGCGCGCCCATCGGCGCCGTAATCAGCCAGTAGCCGACCAAGGACGCTGGAAAAGCCCAAGGAGGAGGAAAGCCACGCGATGATCACCGGTATGCACGTTATTCTCTTTAGCCGCCACGCCGAGGAAGTACAGAGGTTTCTCGGCGACGTGCTGGAGCTGCCCTCCGTTGACGCCGGCGAAGGCTGGCCGATCTTTGCGGCACCGCCGGCGGAGATTGGCGTGCACGCGACCGATGGCGAGCCGGAGCACGAGATCTACCTGATGTGCGACGACGTCAACGCAACGGTGCAAAAGCTCGCCGCACGAGGCATTCAAACCGACGGCCCCATTGCCGAGCAGAACTGGGGACTCGTGACGACGTTGATTCTGCCCGGAGGCGAGCGAATGGGGCTCTACGAGCCGCGCCATCCCTCGCCGCTTTCATGAGTTCCGTACGTCTGCTCGTGGGTACGCGCAAGGGTGCCTTCGTCCTTACTTCCGACGGCAAACGATCGGAGTGGAAGATCGAAGGGCCGCACTTCGGCGGTTGGGAGATCTATCATATGAAAGGCTCTCCAGCCAATCCGAACCGGATCTATGCCTCGCAGTCGACGAGTTGGTTTGGACAGCTCATTCAGCGTTCGGATGATGGCGGCACGACGTGGGAGCCGGTCGGCAATGAGTTCGTCTACGACGGCGAACCCGGAACGCACACCTGGTACGACGGCACGGCGCATCCATGGGAGTTCGCACGCGTCTGGCATCTCGAGCCCTCGCTGCACGATCCCGATCTCGTGTATGCGGGCGTCGAAGATGCGGCGCTCTTTCGGTCGAGCGACGGCGGGCGAAACTGGGAGGAGCTCTCGGCGCTGCGCAAGCACCCGTCCGGCCCGTCGTGGCAACCCGGCGCCGGCGGCATGTGCCTGCATACAATTCTCCTCGACCCCCGCGACCCCGCTCGCATGTACGGAGCGATCTCGGCCGCCGGTGTCTTTCGCAGCGACGACGCCGGAGCGAGTTGGCGCCCGATCAATCGCGGATTACGATCCAACAGCATCCCCGACGAGGATGCGGAGGTCGGGCATTGCGTTCATCGGATCGCGATGCATCCCAAACATCCCGACACGCTCTACATGCAGAAGCACTGGGACGTCATGCGCAGCGACGATGGCGGCGAGAGTTGGAGCGAGGTTAGCGGAAATCTCCCGACCGACTTCGGGTTTCCAATCGACGTTCACGCCCACGAACCGCAGACGATCTACGTCGTCCCGATCACCAGCGACTCCCAGCACTTCCCGCCCGACGCTCGGCTGCGCGTCTATCGCAGTCGTACGGGCGGCAACGAATGGGAAGCGCTGACGAACGGACTTCCGCAGGAGCACTGCTATGTCAACGTGCTACGGGACGCGATGGCCGTCGATAGGCTCGACTCGTGCGGCGTTTATTTTGGAACGACCGGCGGACAAGTCTACGCCTCTTCCGACTCGGGCGACCATTGGACGGCCATCGCGCGCGACTTCCCCGCGGTCCTCTCCGTCGAAGCGCAAACGCTGCCGTGATCCGCATTATCCTTCCGGCGCATCTGCGAGCGCTCGCGCGAGTCAACGGCGAAGTCAGCTTCGAAATAACCGGTGAGATTACGCAACGCACGCTACTCGATGCCCTTGAGTCGCGGTACCCGATGCTGCGCGGAACGATACGGGACCACGTCACGCAGCGGCGGAGGCCGTACGTGCGATTCTTTGCCTGCGAGAAGGATCTCTCACATCAGCGGCCCGACGCGGCGCTCCCGCAGGCCGTAGCCGAGGGTTTGGAGCCGTTTCTCGTCGTCGGCGCAATGGCTGGAGGTTGAGTTTGAAACGCCTAATCCTTGCAGCATCGGGTTTCGCTGCAGCTATCCTGCTCGCGGCCGGTACGGCTCTCTCGGCAGCACCGACGATGCGCGAGGTTCTCACGGCCCTCTATGCCGTGCACGATCTCGGTGCCGTCAGCCTTTCTCCAACTGGAACGGCGGTCGTTTGGCAAGAAAGCTTTCACAGCACGCAGCACTTGCTCGATTCTCCACGGACGAACGCGGTTTATCTGCAGCAACTCGCGGGTGGCGCGCCCGTGCGCATTACCGCCGGAACGCCTTCGGCGTATTACGATGAAGGAGACCCCGTTTGGTCGCCAGATGGCAGCGCGATTGCCTTTCTGTCGGACGCGCGATCGAAGGGACGCCCTCAACTCTGCGTCGCCGATGCCGGCGGGGCACACGTACGCCAGATCGGCAAACTCAACGGTAACGTCGCACGGTTAACATGGTCGCCCGACGGCAAGACGCTGGCAGTTCTTTATATTGCCTCCGCTCACCGTAAGACCGGCGCGTTGGCGCCGGGCGCGCGCGACGTCGGCGTCATCGGGACAATTGTCGACGAACAGCGGCTCGCTACGGTCGACGTAGCGACCGGTGCGATGCGTTTGCTCACGCCCGCCGACACGTACGTATATGAGTACGGCTGGTCTCCCGACGGCCGCGCCATTGCCGTGACGTACGCAAAGGGAAATGGCGACAATAACTGGTGGGTCGCGCGGCTGGCGCGGGTCGACGTCGCCACCGCGACGATGCGCGATCTGTTTGCGCCGGCCTTTCAGTTGAACGATCCGCAGTGGTCTCCCGATGGAACTCGCATCGCCGCGATCGGCGGCATCATGAGCGACTTCGGGTCGACCGGCGGCGACCTGTATGTGGTCGACGCAAACACGGGTCAAGCGCGTGATGCAACGCCCGACGCGCCCGTTTCCGTGCAGTCCTTGCACTGGAACGATGCCTCGAGTCTCGATCTCGTCGCGCACGTACCCGGCGCAATGCACTTGTTGCGACTCGACATAGCGTCCGGCCGAATCGCGACGCTCACGGACCGTGACGAATCGATCGGAAGCTGGTCGAGCATACGGGGCGGTTCCATGATTGCGCTCGTGCGATCGTCCTTCGACGATCCACCCGAAGTTTGGGTGGGTTCGCCGTCGTCGCTGCGCGAGATTTCTCACCGTAATGCCGGCGCGGTTCGGCTCTACGGTAAGGCGGTCTCGTTGCGGTGGACGAGCGGCGGCTTTTCGGATCAAGGATGGCTGATCTATCCGCTCGACTACGACGCTGGGCGCACGTATCCAATGGTGACGATCGTTCACGGAGGGCCGTCGGCGCAGTCGCTGCCGAGCTTCGCGAATCGCAATGTCAGCGGACTCTCCTCGCAAGGTTACTTCGTTTTCATGCCCAATCCACGCGGCAGTTTCGGTCAGGGCGAAGCATTTACGCGCGCCAACATCAAAGACTTCGGCTACGGCGACTGGCGCGACGATCTCGCCGGCGTCGACGCGGCGATCAAGGCTGCGCCAATCGATTCCGAGCGCTTGGGCCTCATGGGCTGGAGTTACGGCGGCTACATGGCGATGTGGGGTGAGACGCAGACGGCGCGCTTCAAGGCAATCGTCGCCGGCGCCGGCATCGTCAACTGGCAGTCCTACTACGGGCAGAATAAGATCGACCAGTGGATGATTCCGTTCTTCGGAGCATCGGTTTATCAGGATCCGGCCGTATATGCAAAGAGCTCGCCGATCACGTTCATCGAGCAGTCGAAGACGCCGGTGCTGATCTTACAAGGCGAGCGCGACGAAGAAGTGCCCGCGCCTCAGGCTTTCGAGTTTTGGCACGCGATGGAGACGCTGGGCGTTCCCACCAAACTGATCGTGTATGCCGACGAGGGGCACGGGCCGCAGCAGATCTCCAATCAAATCGACATCTTGGAGCAAACACTCGAATGGTTCAATCGGTACTTGCTGACTAGCTCGCCGTAACGTTTCTATAAAGAGTCCCTAGCGCGAGTTAGATCCCCCGGCGTCTAGTCGCTGCGGCCGTAAAAGCGCTTCCCCATTTTTCGACAATGATCTTGGCTGCCTTGGGGAAGGTAGGGACAAGGCAGCATCTCCGGCGCCTCACCTTCCCAGCCCGAACTCCGGAACTCGTGTCCGTCTTCGCAGCGGTAGTCGGCGTGTTTTGGCGCTTTATAGGTCATGCGCCGACTTTCGACGTACGCCACCGTGCTCCCACCAATCGCATCGACCTAGCTGAAAGCATCTATATTATTCGGGGATTTCGAACAGTCTGTTGAAGTGTACAAGCCGCAAGACGCGCATGACGCTCCCGCTCGCACCAAGCAGAGTTATGGGATGTTCCTTGAACCGCTGGCGAAGCTTTACGAGCTCACCCAAGAACGTGGAATCGACGTAGGTGCATTTGCTTAGGTCGATGACCGCCGGACCGTCTGGGCTCAACGCCGCAAACAACGCTGCGATAGTTTCTTTCTGGCTGACGTCATATTCGCCGTTGAGTTCGATGCGGCGAGCGTTGGGTGTCTTTCCCATTTTGCGGCTCTCTCTCGCAGATATGCGTGATGGCCGGCGCTCTCGATCGGTCAAGACGTAAGATGTACTAGGAGGAGAACATTAGACTTCTTCGCCTGCTGGTCCTGCAGCCCACGTCTATCTTACTTCATGGCACGCAGTTCTAGCCGCGGCGCTCAGCGGATCTGTATATGCACGATTCGACGTGCCTTCACCGTCATTCCAGAATTCTCTATGCCGTTGCGAATGGTCCTAAAACCCAATCCGTGAAGACTTGCCGGGATGGTGTCGACGCCTGGCTGCGTT
>DATMKR010000048.1:0-4736 GCA_035571115.1 Candidatus Acidiferrum sp.
ACTTTTGGAGAAGGTGTCGCAAGCGCGCGATACCGTTTGAGAAGCGTTAGCTCAGATTGCGTCCTTCGACTACGCGCCTTCGGCGCTCCGCTCAGATACCGTCTTGCCTGTCAAGTCATTGCGACCTCTTTGAGATCACGGTTGAGGATTGCAAATGCGAGGACGACCAGCTTGCGCATGACGGCGACAACGACCAGCTTGGCGGGCTTACCCTTGGCTTTGAGTCGATCAGCGAAGGCCTTGAGGATCGGATTGAACCGCGTCGCGACGATCGCCGGCATGTACAGGGCGCGCCGTAGGCTCGCGTTACCCGTTTTGCAGATGTGAGGTTGGCCATGAATCGACGTCCCCGACTGGCGTTCCCGAGGAGTCAGTCCGACGTAGGCCGCGGCGGCCTTGGCATCGCGAAGCCGCTCCACGGGCAGCTTGGCAATGATTTCCAACGCGGTCAGCAGCGCAATGCCCTTGACGCCGGTGAGCTTCTGCACTTGGCGATGAAGGGTCCGATGGGTCTTGGCCACGGTTTTCAACTGCTTTTCGGCTGCGGCAATCGAGGCATTGAGTGTTTTGACTTGCGTGGAGTACAAGCGGTGGAGCTCTTTGCTCACGTGAATCTGACTGATCATCTGCGAAAGCCGCAGCTTGTCGTCGAGCAGCTGAGCCCGAAAGCTCAAAAGGCCACGAATCTCGAGGATCTCCGGCGCCGGCGGGCTCCAGCGGTCGGGTTTCTGCGTTTTGCAGAACTCCGCAATCATCTCGGCATCAACCCGATCGGTCTTGGTCCGCCGCAGCTGGCTGCGAGCGAAATGCACCGTACGGGCCGGATTGACGACGCTGACCTCAAGGCCCGCCTCGTGCAACGCGCAAGCCAGGCCCTCCCAGTAGGCACCGGTTGCCTCCATACACACGTGCACCTTGGTGCAGCCGCGATTGCGCAGCCAGGTACGAAGACGCCGGTACCCAACCGGCACATTGGGGAAACTGTTTTTGGCCTGTTTCTTCCCCTGGATCAGGCACCCATGGAAGTCCGCCTTGGAGATGTCGATTCCCAGCACGTCCACCGAGGAACTCTCCCCTCTGATGATGTAGCGAACCTCAATCGACCTCATTCATTCGGGTTCAGCCCGAAGGCGACCCACGATACCGTTCGATGTGGTTCGCTGGTACAAGTTGGTGCGAGCGCCGATCTGAGCGACGGGCTCAAAAGGCCCAGGGATGACAACGGCGCTCTGACACCGTGTAGGGGATAGCATTTATGTTTATCCCCTACCTCTCATGATATGAGGATGACAAAGCTATGCGTCCTTCGCTCGGATGACGAAACGCTGTAGATCATCGTGATCGCTTGCGCTTCCTTCGACTACGCTACGTTGTTGCCACGCCAAACGTGAATCCAGTTGCCGATCCGCTCAGGATGACAACGCGATGCGTCCATCGCTCGCATGACAACGCTCGCTAGTTGGTGTCGACGGGGTGGTTGGAGGGTTTTTGGTGGAGGAAGTATGGGCGTTTGTATTTTGTTGGGATCACTTGAAAGGTTCGCGCGGGCTGCAAGAAATTGAGCATGTCGGCCATGCTCGTGGAGGTCACGTCGCTGGTTCCGAGGCGGCCAAGATTAAACGTATCCTCGACGAATCGTAGGATGCTGCCGAAGCCATAGACCGTGTTCGATATGTAGCCGCCCTGGCTGCCGGCGCCGATTTGCATGTAGGGTGAGACGACCAGCATCGGAACGCGAAAGCCGGGACCGCCTTGATGATCGCGCGGCATCGGCGGCGCGACCGGATCGTAGAAGCCGCCCCAGTCGTCCCAGACGACGATGACGACCGTCGAGTTCCAGTACGAGCTCTGTCCGATCGCATTGACGATGCTTGCGACCCATGACGGCCCCGTATCTTGAGCCGCGTAACCGGGATGGTCGGAGTTCTGTGCGTCCGGAATCACCCACGACATCGCCGGCAGCGCGCCGTTTGCGATGTCGGTGAAGATACTGGTCTCAGGCGAAGCGATGTGGCCATCGGTCCATTCCGGTCCGTAGCGGACCGGCGCGATTACGTCGAACGCATTCCAAAGCGCATTGGGCGCTTTCGGTATAAAGGCCGGCGTGTAGTATTTCCAGGGAACGTTCCGCGCATCGAGTAGGTCGCGCAGCGTGATGTAGCCGTTCCCCCCGTATTTCGGGAAAACATTGGAGCATGGAAACGGGCCTTTGCCGCGCAGGTACTGCCCTTTGGTCGTAATCAACGACGTCTTGGTGCCGACGGGTGAATCGCATCCCCAGACCTGACCGGAGGTCGGAGAGTCGACCAGACTCTCTTTGTTGTTGATCGCTGTACCGCCGCGAATGAGATCTTGGTGGCCGGTGAAGCTCTCGCTGCCCTGCGTCTGAAACATTTCGTCGGCGAGCCCCCACTGCGACGCAATCGTCCAATAGGGTTGGACGTAACTCGGATTGACGTATTGGTACGCGTCGGGGCCTTCGGGCTCCCCGCCAAGGCCCTTGACCATATTGAAACCGTCCATCGCCCCGTTCTGATACGCCGTGAGAAAGGCGGGAAACGTATGCGTGAGGTTTCCGCTATCTTTCATCTCGAGCTTGGACTCGGTAAGCGTGATCTGCTTTTTCATATACGTGCTGCCGTTTTTTACCAGCTCGTATCCGGTGGTCGAGCCGATCGCGCCGGGAAACGTTGCGAAGAAGTTGTTGAAGGTGCGGTTCTCTTGAATGATCAGCACGACGTGCTGGATCGGCGAGGTTCCCGTGGCGGCATGGTGATTGCCAACTGGAGCGAGTGCCGAGAACGGCGAGGACGCGCCGCCGCTGCACCCACTGAGCGCTAGGCTTGCTGCGACCACGCCAAGGCCGAAACGTTTCAAACGAGCCATAGTCGTACATTCGCTGCGTAGGTGCGTGTGACTTGCCACACAGTACCTCATACACTTCGCAGCGTAGGATCACACGGGGCGCCCGGCTGGCTATACTTGGGGTCACCACCGTTGACAGAGGAGGAATTTATCGTGAAGTTCGGAGCGCTTGTATCGCTTGCATCCGCTGCTGCCATTCTGGCCGGCTGCGCTAGCGGATCGCAGAACCAGTTGCCGCTTGGAAGCTCAGCGGCCGCCCAATCGAAGATCGTAAGTGCCGACGCGTGCCTTTCCAAGGGCGGCGTACGCGTAACCCCTTGCAAGATCGTCCTCACGGCGTCGCAGCCGGGACCGGACACCGTCACCCTGAAAACGCCGAAAGGTTCGAAAGGTTCGGTTGTCGAGCATGACACTTGCGGCGGGGCCTCGGGCAAAGCCACGATCACCCAGCAGTCGACTGACACGTGGGAAGTGACCGCAGGCGCCGAAGCCGGCGACTGCCATGCAAAGTTCAACTACTTCAACAACGACAAGCGGGTCGGCTGGGCCGAGCTCGAGATCGAAAACATGATCTAAGTCACGTACTGAGGCCGTCGCCGGTGACGGGGGAGCGCTAAGGCAGGAAGTCCTGGTCGGTGAACTCCCCCGTCGCCGTTTGAATGCGGCCCGAATGGATGGCGGACTGAAACGCGTCGAAGTCTGCCTCGACTTGATCGGCATACGCCGGCGCGTATGCAGCAATCGCGCGATCGAAAACGTCGCCTTTTCCTAAGTATCCCGCGATGGCGACGCCGTCCCCGCCCTTCGCGTGCCCTCGCGCCAAGACCCAGCCGCAGATGGCCCCATAATCAATTAGCGTGCGAGGACGAAACCTCTCGATGTCGACCGATACCTTCATATCGCGAAGCTGTCGCATGTAGTAGTTGTGCTGCGAGCCCGGAAACTCGGCCCAACCGAGGAAGATGTCGCTGGCAGCTTGCATCAGGCGCTGACCGTAGACGACGCGCTCGCCTTCGTCGGCGAATGGACTCTTTGCGTCGGGCGCCTGCAGAACCGAGCGACGCGCCTCCTTCGCCTGTAGGAAGAGCGGGTCCGTTTCGTCGGCGATGAAGAGCGCAATCGTGCAGCGGGTGCCGACGCTCCCAATTCCGACGACTTTGATAGCGAGATCCTCAAAGCGATAGCGATCGAAGAGCAGACGCCGGTCGGGGGAGAGCGACTCTCGGTACTGTTCGAGAAATTTACCGATCAGTTTGTCCCAGTCGGCCACGTGCTCGTGAAAATGATAGACCAGCGGCGGGTGGTCGACGATCGTTGCGTTTCCATTTTGAACCGTCGCGAGCTTCGGGAAGGCCGTCTCGGACGTACGTCCGCGAGCGAACCTTTCGGCTTGTTCCAAATCGCCGAAGACGTCGGCATTGCGCTGGAAAAAGACGCTCAGCGCGGCGAGCTCAAGTTGCGTGTACCAAATGTCGAGGGGCGTGTAGCCGGCGTATTCCGTGAGACGCTGCCGGTAGGAGGCAACCGCGGCGAGCACCGCGTCGCGGGCCACGCTCTTTGAGAAGCCGCGGTCGCGCGCGGCGAGTACGAGGCTCACCGTGAGGCGCTTGACGTCCCACTCCCACGGCCCGGGAAAGGTCTCGTCGAAGTCGTTGATATCGAAGATAAGGTTGCGCTCCGGGGTTGCGAAGCCGCCAAAGTTCATGATGTGGCAGTCGCCGCAGAGCTGGACGATTATTCCCGACGCCGGTGTTTCGCGAAGGTCCCGCGCTTGGACCATCGCGGAACCTCGGAAAAAAGTGAATGGTGAGGGCGCCATCCGCGCGTACCGCACGGGCACCAGACCGGGGACGCGCCCGACGTTCGACGCT
>DATMKR010000049.1:0-15831 GCA_035571115.1 Candidatus Acidiferrum sp.
GGTCGTCCTGCCCAGCGTCTCGCCTTATCCGGACGTTCTGCCGACCGGCGGAACGACCCAAGGCACCGGGATTTCACCCGCGGCGCGCGCGCATCTGCAAGGTCAGCTCAACAAGCTGGCCAGCAATCTCATTGCCATCCAAGTGCGACTTAGCGGGCTCTCGCCGCAGCACAACCCCGGATTGAACCCCGTGCTGACGAGCAGCCAGGGTCCGCTGGGAGACCTCAATCTGGTGGTGCTACCACACGGCAGCACGAGCGTCGTAGTGGGCGCCAATGCGATCGGGAATAATACGACGTGGAACGCGCTGCTCGAGGCAAATAGGGGCGACTTTCACGTCGCGGGAGGCGTTCTCTATTCGCAAATGGGCCTGCTCGGGCAGTACCAGCCGATGCACGGCTTCGGCCTTGAAACACGCATCTACGATCTTACGTATCCCATGATCGACGTGTACGGAAACTTCAAGATCGCTCCGGGCGCGCAGCTTTTCTTCGGGCAACGAGACATCACGCATGCGTCTCGCCGGAACACCTTCGGGCTGCAGTATCAGTTTTAGTCTCATGAATATCGGCATCATCGGCGCGGGCGCGATGGGCACCCTCTTCGGGTTCCATCTCGCCGCCCGTTGCAGCGTGACGATCCTCGACGACAATGCGGAGGTCGTGCGAGCGGTCGAGCGTAAGGGCCTCAGAGTCAACGACGAGCCCGCGCGTTTCGTAGCGATCGCGGAGCGGCCTCGCGATTTGTACGGTTCGCACATGCTCTTTCTCTTCGTCAAGGCGGTCGACACGCTACGGGCGCTGCGCGCCTTCGCCGGCGAGCTCGATCCCACGGCGCCGGTGATCTCGCTTCAGAACGGCGTCGGCAACGAAGATGCGATCAAGACGGCCTTGGGCGGTGCGGTTCCCGTGATCTTGGGCATCACGACGGAGTCCTCACAGACGATCGAGCCGGGGCACGTACGCAGCTCTCAAGCGGGCAATACGATCATCGGATCGACGACCGCGTCGTCGACCATCGCGCGCACCGTTACCGAGCTTCTCATCGGGAGCGGTCTGCGTGCGGCCGTCGTCTACGACATTCGCCCGCACCTGTGGGGAAAGCTCGTCGTCAACGCGTCCATCAACGCGCTATCGGCGATTCTCGATTGTGACGCCGGCGATATTCCCAACGACCCGAATGCCGCCCGTCTCGCCGAGGCGCTTGCGGAAGAGACGGCGAGCGTCGCCGCGGCGCTAAAGGTGAATCTACCGTTCGTCAATCCCTGGCAGTACGTCACCGAGGTCGTGGCGCTCGGAGCGGATTCGAAGAGCTCGATGGCCTACGATCTCGAATCGGGTCATCCCAGCGAGATCGATCACATCAACGGAGCCGTCGTGGCATTCGGGCGCCGGACGGCGATGCCGACTCCGTACAACGACGCCATGGTGCGCCTGGTCAAAGCGCGAGAAGCCCTTCGACGGCGCTCGGGGTAAACTGCCGCTCGCGCGCTCACGGTTGCGGTTGCAGACGTAAGAGCTGGATTCCGCCCGACGCCGCCTCGACATCAATCCGGCGCGCGCCTCCGCCGTTAACGCTGCCGTCAATGGTCTCGGAGCGGCCGTTCGAGACACCCCGCAGCCCAAAATCGGTAAAGAGCGCGCCGTCGTCGGTATGCAAGTGCACGGTGAACCCAACGTTCGCGCGAACCCGCAACAGCACGTCGCCCTGCTGCGTTGAGAAATGCAGCGTACCGGGCCAATCGCTCGCTCCCATCGTGACGGTGAGGTTTCCCCGGCGCACCGCGGCTTGCGCGTAACCCGGCAACAGCAACATGACGTTACCGTTTCCCGCAACGATGCGAGCATTGCCGGTAATATCCGTAACGCTTACGTCGCCACGCCGTGATTCGACGGCCAAGTTCACGCCGCTGGGGACACGCACCAGCAGCGCCGCCAGCGGATTGGGAGCCGTTACCACGAGGCCGCCGCCCGCCGCGCGGAGCAGTGGCGGGGGCGGAACGGCAGCCTTTGGAAGCGCCGTCGCCGCCACCGTAAAGAGATCGGGGTGTTGCGAAGCTTCGGGCGCGAACGCATTGAACGGCGCGTTGCCAACCCGTACTGTGAGCGTCGTTCCGGCTTTAAGGACGCCGACGGTCGTCACATAGGGCGTCGTGCCGTTGCACGCGCCCAGTCCAAGACCGATGAGAAGAAGGAGAAGCAGCCGCCGGCGCACGTTGGCGCTCCTTCGATGCGCCGGCGGTGGTATACTGGCCGCAAATGATACGCCTCACCTATTGCGCCGTCGCCTTGTCGTTCGTCCTCGCCGGCTGCGGCGGCTCCGCCTCGTTCTCACCCGGCGCCCAGCCGGTCGCCGGGAGTGCGCCCCTTAGCTCGTCGCGTTGGATTCCAACCGCCGGCGAGAGCATCCAAATCCAGTACGACGGGAAGCTCGATCTGGGCGTGAACGCCGCGATCTACGACCTCGATATGTTCGATACGAAGGCCTCGGTCGTTCGGAAACTCCACGACATGGGGCGCAAGGTCCTCTGCTATATCGACGTCGGCACGTGGGAGAAGTGGCGCCCGGATGCGGGCAAGTTCCCCAAGAGCGTTCTTGGAAACAAGGACGGGCACTGGGCGGGAGAACGCTGGCTCGATATTCGGCAGACTTCAGTTCTGGAACCGATCATGACCGCGCGTTACCAACTCTGCAAGAAGAAGGGCTTCGACGGGATCGATCCCGACAACATCGCCGGATACCAGAGTAAGACGGGCTTTCCCCTGACCGCATCGGAGCAGCTGACCTACAACAAATGGGTTGCCACCGAGGCGCACGATCTGAGCCTAACCGTCGATCAAAAGAACGACAACAATCAAGTCAAGGATTTGGTCAACTACTTCGACTTCGGCGTCGACGAGCAATGTTACGTGCAGGGCTGGTGCAAACAGCTCAGCGCCTACACGAACAACAACCGTCTGGTCGTTGACATCGAGTATACCAACCAAATGACTCGCACGCGTTTCCTGGACGAAGTCTGCCCGAGCGACGCCAACTACAAGCTGACGCCAATGCTCAAGAAGCTCGAGCTGACCGCCTGGATCGTCACCTGCCCGGCGTCTTGATACGCCGGCTACCTGGCGATCGCGAGTCCGATCGGCTCCGACAGGGGCACGTGAATGATCCGAATCGGGTAGCCGCCGGCCGGATATTTATAAATTTCGATGTCGGCGTTTCCGGCGTCAACACAGACGACGACATGACCCAGGATGAAAAACGTGACGACATCCGACGCGCCGAGAAGTTCTGTCGTTCCGACGACCGTTGCGACGCTTCCGCTGACGGCGAGCTGATAAATTACCGCATTGCTCTGATCGCCAAGCGCCAGGTTTCCGTCGGCATACTGAAGGCCGCCCGGGAACTCGATGGTTGCGCCGCTTATGGAGAGCTGCTCAAACTTTTTGCTTCCCTTGGGGATTTCGCCGAGCCCGAAGGTGTCGTCGCTGGAACTCTCGCCGTCCATAAATAGATTACCTTTAGGATCGTAGGTCACGAAGTAATCCCGCGCAAACGCCTCTACCACGTGCGGACTCCCCGCAGCGTGTCTGTAAATCGAAAGGCTGCCGGGGCCGTCGCCGGTGGATAGGATGTTTGAAGCGGCGAGGTTGCCGGTCACGCCGTCGACCGAGCAGGCGTCGGGATATTCGCCCGGGTCGTTCAGAGTCGCGATTGGGTTCGTTCCGGCGTATTCGACGAGGTTGGATTCTCCCGTGTTCGCAATCCAAACGTCGCCCGTCTTGTTCGGGCAGATGCCTTGCGGCTCAGAAAAGCCGGTGAGCGTGCCGACGAGTTTGAACCGCGGATACGTGTAGATGTAAACATCGTTGGTGCCGCTATCGGAGACATAGAGGAGCCGGCCCTCCTTGGCCTCGGGAGCCATCCACGACCGTGTTAAATCGGGATGCGAAGTCCGTGTAACGCGGCTTGCTCGCGCTAGGGTCGGCGGTTGTGCGTTCGGGCGAGTTGAGCTCGGCCCCGATCCCAGGTCGGACAGTGATCCGCTGGTACTGCATCCGGCGAGCGCGACGATGGACGCGCAAAGGCCCACGAGGTTTCCTGACGTACGCGAGATTCTCACTTTGTGTTACTCCTCTTGTGGCCCACCTACGATGCCATGCTCTGAACCCCTGGCCACCGATCGGCTCGGGCGTCGGGGGAACGGCTAGGCCCCCCAACTCTCATCGTGGGGCCTTGACTTTCTTCCGCTCGAATGCGATAAAAGATTTATTATGTCGCATTCAGAGGCAGAAGGCTGCGTTCGAGACCTGGCCGCCTACCTGCTGACCGAACGTAAACGCAGCCCTTTGACGGTCGCCGCCTACGAGGGCGATCTCAAGGAGTTCGCAGAGTTCGTGCGTCGGGGTCACGAGGAACGGCCCGAGGAGTTCCCCGACGCGTCGCTGCGCGCCGTGAAATCGACGCAGGTTCGGCGCTACATCGCCTACATGTTTGATGCTCGGAAGTACGATAGCCGGACCGTCTGTCGCAAACTGTCCTCGATCAAGGCGCTCTACCGCTTTTTGAAGATTACCGGCGAGCTGCCCGACGACCCGGCGGCCGCGATTCCGGGGCCGTCGGTCGCCAAGCGTAAGCCGGCGCCCCTCAAAGTCGACGAGGTTATGCGGCTGTTGCGGACCTCGCTTGCGGGGCGGACGGATGTCGCGCGCTTGAGGGACGCGGCGATTCTGGAGCTGTTTTATGCCAGCGGCATGCGGCGCGCCGAACTCGCCGGCGCGCGCCTCGCCAACGTCGACCTCGCCGAACGGACGATTCGGGTCACCGGCAAGGGGAACAAAGAACGCACGGTGCTGATCAACCACACCGCTGCGCAGGCGATCGAGGCCTATCTCCGCGTCCGGCCTCGAAGCACCGATCCGGCGCTCTTCCTGGGTCGCGGCGGGAAAGCGCTGACACCGCAACACGTCTGGCGAATCTTCACCAACATTTATCGCGTGAGCGGCATTCAAAAACACGCCAGCCCGCACACGCTGCGCCATTCCTTCGCCACCCATCTCGTCGAGAACGGCGTCGACCTGGAAACCGTTCGCGAGCTGCTCGGCCACGAAAGCCTGGCGACGACGGGCATCTACCTGCAGCTCGCGATGGGGCACAAACGCCGGGCCTACGACGAAGCGCACCCGCGCGACCGGATGCCGGACCGCTAGGCGGTCTTCTTCTTCTTTTGCTCGTTTGGATACAATCGCTGCTTTCGGGGAAATACGGGAACTTATGAGTCAACTCGTAACGCGTTTTCCCGTTGCCGTTACCGTTCTGCTGCTGATTTGCTCGAATGTCTTCATGACGATAGCGTGGTACGGCCACTTAAAACATACCAAGAGTCCGTTGTTTATCGCAATCCTCGCCAGTTGGGGAATCGCCTTCTTTGAATACTGTTTCCAGGTTCCGGCAAATCGAGTCGGGTACACGACGCTCAGCCTGACGCAACTGAAGATCTTGCAAGAAGTAATCACGCTCGTGGTCTTCACGGTCTTCGCGCTTCTGGTTTTCGGTCAAGTCCCCAAGTGGAACTATCTCGTCAGTTACGCGCTGATCGTCGGAGCGGTGTACTTTGCTTTCAAAGCATAGCCCGGCAACGCACCCCTCTATCGCTCTTCGAGCCAGTCCCTCGTGAGGAAAAGCCAGAACGCGAGCCCTGCATACTCGCCGTAGCGCGCGAAGGCCCGCCGGATGGTCGAATCTGCTGCCCGCTTCTTTCCGCTGAGGCGGAGATACGTCGGGCGCGTCCACGAGTCGAGGACCAGCAGGCGATGCCGCCCGAGCAACTGCATGACGTGAGCCGCGCCGTACGGCCCGATGCCCGGCAGCGCCAGCAGCATATCCTCTGCCACCTCGTCGGAGCGGCGCGCCGGATCCGTCAGCGATTCGAGGTCGAGCTTTCCGCTAACGACGTCGTTTGCAATGCTCCGCACGTACGGCCCGCGATAACCCATGCGCGCGACATCTCGATACCACAATTCGGAGGTTCGAGCCAGCAACGCCGGTTCGGGGAAAGCGCCGCCGCCGAGCTCCACGAGCGCCGTCGTCATGCGGACCGTCGCGGACCACGCGCAGTTCGTCGTGCAGATCGTCTTGATGACATCCTCGAACACGCTGGGGCTGGCAAGAATGCGTCCGGCGCCGCTGCTCGCCCAACCCAGGCTTTCATCGCCGGCGATCTTTGCGTAAAAGGGCGTGAGATCGTCGTGAAAGCGAAACATCCTTGCGACGAGCGCTCGTGCGCGCTCGGCGTCGCTGCGCGTGAGGCGCGATGCCGAGCTCGCGATTAGCCTGCCGTCGTGTTCTTCGAATGCAAGCTTCACTACGCGAGTCCCGATGCGAAAACGCCGCAGATAGCGAAGCGGCGATTTCTCCACGGTCGCGGGCGGCAAGCGCGCACAGCCGTGGGAGTGGATCGTGCGGGCGAATGAGATCGGCTCACCCCCAGCGCCAACCAGGGGGAAATCGCAGAGAACGCTCATGCGATGAGAGGCCGTACAGGCTCCTAAGCTACATACGATACGTTGACGGCCACACCCGCGGCTTGCGCGCGCATCAAAACGCCGTACACCGCGTCGAGTTCCTCCTCGATCGAGGCGATTTCACCGGCGCTCACTTGGAAGCGGGCGGCATGGGTCCAGAGCAGACTTCGGGCTCTTTCGAAAGCGCTGTGGAGCCGCTCGGGCGTTGCTTCCAGTACCGGCCAATCCATCTCGCCTTGAGCGGGAACCACGCGCCAGCCGCGCCCCGAGACAAAGGCAACCTCTTCTTCCGGGCCCAGTGCGTGCGGAATCGCCGAGAGCACGTCGACCGCCTCTTGATCCGCAAGCGTAAGGGGCAGTCCCAGCTCTCCCAGGCGCAGGATATAGCGAAAAAAGGAGATGCTGCCGACGGTATAGGCGCCCGCGGGCGAAGCAACGTTCACGTGAATGAGGTCGAGGTCGGGTTGGTTCGCCGGAGAACCGCTCATGAGGGCCGTACTTCGTTCGCAGGGCACGCGAGTCCGTTAGCCGCTAGGCCGGGATAAGTCCAAGCTCCCTGACGGCATCGCGTTCCTTGCGAAGTTCCTCGAGCGTTTCCTGAAGCTTGCGCTTGCCGAACTCGTCGTGCGAAACGTCTTGAACGATTCGCGAGACGCCATTTTCGGTGCGCGAAGGGAACGAAAAGATCAACCCCTGA
Source organism: Candidatus Acidiferrum sp. (assembly GCA_035571115.1). Classification (GTDB taxonomy): domain Bacteria; phylum Vulcanimicrobiota; class Vulcanimicrobiia; order Vulcanimicrobiales; family Vulcanimicrobiaceae; genus Cybelea. Next base: position 7,216 of record DATMKR010000049.1, read on the forward strand.
TCGACGCCGTATTCCCCATGAGAGTAGCGTCCGACCGAATACTGCTCGCCGGGCGGCGTGTCGTGGGTCAGGTTGTAAACGCCGGTGATGGCGGCGTTAGCCGCCGAGGCAGCCGACGAGGCGCCCCGCGCTTTGATTACCTCCGTCCCACGATTCTGAACGGTCGTTATAAAGTCGCCCTCGAGCCACTGGCGCTCGAGTACGTCGGCGGCGTTCTTCCCCGCAATCGTGGCGTGTGCAAAGTCGGGGAACTGTGTAGCCGAGTGGTTGCCCCAGACCACCATCCGAGCGATCTGCGTGGTATCGACGCCGGCTTTGCGCGCCAACTGCGCTCGCGCACGAAGTTCGTCGAGGGAAGTCATGGCGAAGAAATTATCGGGGGAGATCCTCGGCGCATTGTTCATTGCGATCAGACAGTTTGTGTTGGCCGGGTTGCCGACCACGAAAACGCGCGCGTCCGGCGATGCGTGGTCGTTAATCGCGCGCCCTTGCTCGGTGAAAATCTTGCCGTTGACGCGGAGGAGATCGGAACGCTGCATGTCGGCTTTGCGCGGAATCGCGCCGACCAGCAACGCCCAGTCGACCTCGTTCATCGCCTCATTGACGTCGGAGCCATAGCGTACGCTCTTGAGCAGCGGAAACGCACAGTCCTCGAGCTCCATGACGATCCCACCCAGCGTTCCCAGCGCCGGTTCCAGCTCCAGCAGCTGGAGCTCGACCTCCGTCTCGGGGCCGAACATCTGACCCGACGAAACGCGAAAGAGCAGCGCATAGCCGATCTGTCCGGCCGCACCGGTTACCGCCACCCTGATTCGTTTTTTCACGCTACCTCCACTGATTTACTTGCCGATCCCGGCGGGAAAGCTCGCTCGCCGCAGGCGAAGCCACTACGTGTCGATGATCCAGCAAGACGCGTCCATCTATAACGCCTGCATTCGCTGCGGTCTCTGTTTGCCGTCCTGCCCGACCTATCTCGAAACTATGACAGAAACCTCCGGCCCACGCGGCCGGATTAGTCTCATCAAAGACGTCGCGCAGTCGCGCCTCGACCTCCGAAGCCCCGGATTTCTCGAGCAGATGTCCCAGTGCTTGGATTGCCGCGCGTGCGAGGCGGTCTGTCCGTCCGGCGTCCGCTACGGCGAGCTCGTCGAAACGGCCCGCGCGCAGATCCGGCAAACGGAACCGGAAGAACCGGCAAGCCGCCGTTTCGCTCGCGCCTTTCTCTTGCATTCGCTCTTCCGCAATCTGCGTCTCATGCGCGCCGTGGCGCGCATCCTTCGCTTCGCGCAACAGACGCGCTTGACGTCGCTCGCGCAAGCCATCGGCCTCGGCGAAGCCGCGAAGCTCGCGCCCCGGATCCAGTCTTCGTTCTTTGCCGCGAGGGGTCAGCGATTCGAAGCGGCCGACGCGAAGGGCGTCGCATTCCTGCACGCCGGTTGCATTATGCCGGTAGCCTTCGGCAACGTTCACGAAGCGACGGTGCGAATGCTGCGGCGAGTCGGGCTCTCCACGATCGTGCCGGCGGGACAAGGCTGTTGCGGAGCAATCGCCACGCACGCCGGCGATCCGGATTTTGCGCGCGAGCTCGCCCGGCAGAACATCGCCGCGTTCGAGCAAAGCCGGGCCGATGTCTACGTGGTTAATGCCGCGGGCTGCGGCAGCGCGCTCAAACACTATGGCGAACTGCTCGCCGGAGATCAACGGTGGGCGCCGCGGGCTCGCGAATTCTCAAAGCGGGTGCGTGACATCACCGAGGTTCTCGACGCGATGGACCTCGGACCGGCGCCGCACGCGATCGACGCCACAGTTACGTACCAGGAGCCGTGCCATCTCGTGCACGCCCAACGTATCTCGGCCGCTCCACGCCGGCTGCTAGGATTAATTCCCGGCCCGCACTTTGTCGAAATGGACGAGAGCGCCGTCTGCTGCGGAAGTGCCGGGATCTACAATCTAACCGAGCCGGAAATGGCGGCGCGTCTCCAGCGGCGCAAGGTGGCGGCGATCGCGCGTACGGGAGCGACGATTGTCGTCACGGCGAATCCGGGCTGTGCGATCCAGGTGACCGCAGGTTTGCGCGATGCCGGCTACCGGGCGACGGTCAAACATCTCGTCGAGCTACTCGACGAGGCGTACCAGGGAAACGCTAGAGCTTAAAGTGCGGCGGTAAGGCGATCGCAGTCGCGGCGAGCGTCTTCCATGGAACGATAGACCGAGAACACGACAATCAGGCCCGTGATGTTCAGCAGGCGCAAGATCGGCCCGTCGTTGACGATTAGGCGCAGGGTTTTGCCGCGTTCGGTCGTCCGGCGATGCGCGCCGATCAGCACGCCCAAGCCCGTCGAGTCGAGAAACTCGAGACGGGTCAAATCCACGATCATATTGTGGCTCTCGCGCTCGGTTGCGTCCGTCAGGGCGGCCCGAACCGCCGGCGCCGTCGCGAGATCGAGACTTCCGCGCAACCCAACCACCAGCGTCTCTCCGCCGTCTTCGGTCTTGAGGTCGATGCTCAACTCGTCATGCGACATCTTCGCGGGCGCCTTTCGCGCCCCGAATAACCTTGGCCTTGCATCGCCGAGACGATATTCAGGCGCCAATTGATACGAAGCGCGTGGCATCTTCGTCCCATCGAGTGAGACTCTCCGGCATAAGGTGGACCCCGCCGATCCAGCGATCGATACGGTGCTCGTCGAGCCAGTCCGCGTCGCCGGCCAAAACCCGGCGGCCGAGGGGCGTCAAAATCAAACCGTCCTCCTCGCCTACGATGAGCGCCCCCTCGTTCGCGCGCAACTCGTCGAGCATAACGCCGAACGCGCGGCTGCCCAGGAAGGAGGCTTCTTCTCGCGCCTGCGTGCGAGTGAAGAGTTCGTCCTCGCGCGCCGCACCCTGGGCGACCGCCAAGAGCGCCTGTCGCTGCGAGCGTGAAAGGCCATCGCGCGTCGACGGGTATTCCTCGCACAAGCGCTGCATTGCGGCGCGCAAGAACGGCAAACCGATGGCATCTTCTCCAGCCGCAGCATACAGCTCATCGGGCGACGAGGACGTGAAGCGTTCCCAGTTGCGCCGCGCAGACTTAAAAATCGCAGCCGTAGCCGACCGCCGTTTTGGAAACAGCGGGAGAATCTCGTCAACGGTCATGCTCGCCAAATACTCGTCGCTCTGAATGGTTGCCACGCGCCCCGGCTCCAGATTCAACTCCTCCACCGAGGTTAGAACCTGCAGTAATTGCAGCTGATCGTAAAGGTCGTGTTCGAACCAGAGCACGACCTCCTCAAACTCTGCCGCGCGCCGGAGCTGTGCGTCGCGCCGCTCGAAGTCGTGAATCAGTTTGATCGGACTGCCGTAACCCCGCGAAGCAAGATAGTGCGCGCGCGCCTCGCTCGTTCTCTCGAGTGAAAAGCCGAATGGGACGGGGCCGTCGTTGAGCGCATCGCGCCATGCAAGGCGCGTCCCCAAGATACCGGCTTTACCCAGGAGATGGAGCGCTCCGTCGCCGTTGGTAATGTGCAGCGCGTGCGCCATCAGGCGGAAACGCCAAGCAAAGCTGGGGTGGCTGGATTCGAACCAACGCATGGCCCTTCGACTTCGCTCAGGACAGGCTCCGTCAAAGTCCGCTGCCTTTTTCCCCAAACTGCTGCGCAGTTCGGGGACCCCGAATTTGAAGACTCCGCTCCGGCGCTGCGCGCCTACGCTGCGGTAAGGCAGCAGCCTTTGACTCCGCGAGCAAAGCTGGGGTGGCTGGATTCGAACCAACGCATGGCGGAGTCAAAGTCCGCTGCCTTACCGCTTGGCTACACCCCATCGCGACTTAGCTTCGCAGATGGCGCGGCAAACGGCAAGCCCGATTATCGCCTTCGCGACCAGGCCCACTTCCTCGGCGAAGAACGGTCGACTCGTTAGCGGCTGGCGATCAGCCGTTTGGCTCCCACGTATCGGGCTGCCCAGTATGAGTCCGAAAGCTGACTCACCATCACTCCGTGGCTGGAGCTCGCGTGGACGAACTTGCCCTTTCCGAGATAGATGCCGACATGCGAGACGCCACCATACGTATCGAAGAAGACCAAGTCTCCCGGATGTGGACCGCCTACCGCGGGCCTGCCGGCGTCATACTGCGCGTCGGCGGTCCGGGGCAAGCCGATGCCCAGCATCGCGAAGACGTGCTGGACGAAACCAGAGCAATCGAATCCGGCGGTACTGGTCCCACCGAATACATAGGGCACGCCCAAGAAACGCAGCGCACTGCTGGTGAGAGCCCGCGCCATCCGGGAGGTTCTGGCAAGGATGCCACCGGCGAAGCGCCCGATGCCGCCACGGTGGCGGGTCGGCGTGGCCATGATCAAACTCGAGGTCCACTCCGCAACGTCTGGGCTGACGGCTTGGGTGCGGATCGAGCTGGAGACTCCGGTGTACTGGACGCTGGACGTTACGGTATCGGCTTGGGCGACAGAGCTCAAGCCCAAAACGACTAGGGCAAAGGCCCCAATGGCTAACACGTGACGCAAGAAATCGCTCCTCTTCCACGACACTTGCGGGGTTAGTTGACGGGTTCGGGCGGGAAAGAATCGCCCTAGGGCCGACCGGCCCATTCACCCCTACCGGGATATCCCCCGCTCGGGACGCTCGTCCCGACTCAGTGACCTTTTTTAGGCATGAGAGGCCCGACGACGCTTTTACTCTGTCGGGAAACCCTCGATGCCGGGCGCTTCGGCGTTGTGCCGCCGCGCCCTCCCCGACCGGTCCGTTTCCAGATTTTCGGGTTTTACGGCGTGCCTCGCCCGCGAAATCTCCTGCTCGATTCGCGAAGCCACCCGGGCGGCGACGTGCTCGATCAGCGCTCGGTCCTCGCCCTCCGCCATCACGCGAATGAGCGGTTCGGTTCCGGAGGCCCGAATCAGGAGCCGCCCCGATGTGCCGAGATCTGCCTCGCCGGCCGCGATTGCATCTCGAACCGATTGCGATGCTAAGACGCCGTCGCCGTTGCTGCGAACGTTTACGAGGACCTGAGGCGCAACCTGAACCTCCGTGACGAGTTCGCTTAACGGGGTCTGTGTGGTCGCGAGGATGTCCAGCAGCGTAACGGCAGTTCTTGGACCATCGCCGGTCGTGTTGTAGCGAAAATCGATCAGGTGGCCCGACTGCTCGCCGCCCAACGTATATCCGTCTTCCCGCATGCGTTCGAGCACGAAGCGGTCGCCGACGGCCGTTCGGATCAGGGTGATGCCGTGGTTTTGCAGCGCGCGCTCGAAGCCGATGTTGCTCATGACCGTCGCGACGATCGTATTGCGTGCCAACTCCCGGCGCGCGTGCATCGCGCACCCAATCGCGAACAGTACGTGGTCGCCGCTGGCAATCTTTCCGGTCTCGTCAACGAAGAGCGCACGATCTGCATCGCCGTCGAAGGCGACGCCCACGGCGCGCGCGTTTCCGCTCGAGTTGCTGCTGCGCACCGCGGCCTGCAGTTGCTGCAGGTCCGTCGCACCACACTCGACGTTTATTCGAGATCCGTCATTTTCGCAGTTGAGCTCGAGGACGTTAGCGCCAAGTTTGCGCAGCACGTAGGGGGCGATCGCGTAGGCCGCGCCAAAACCCGCATCCACGATAACCGTCAACCCGCGCAGGTCCGGCTCTCCGGTGCGGAGCTCGTGGTAATAGTGGCGTGCCAGATTCTGCGCCGGTCGAGCAACGCCCACCGCGGTTCCCACCGGCCGCGGAAGGTCCGGTGAGTCCATCGCCGCCTCGATTTTCCGCTCGACGTCATCTGAGAGTTTGAAGCCGTCGCTTGCGAAAAACTTGATGCCGTTATCGGCGACGGGATTGTGCGATGCGCTGATGACGACGCCTGCCGCCGCTCCGGTGCAGCGCGTGACGCATGCCACCGCGGGCGTCGGTACGACGCCGATCAGTAACGCGTCGCTGCCCACCGACGTAACGCCCGCCACGATTGCCGCCTCCAGCATGCTGCCCGACACTCGAGTATCCCGTCCTACGACGATGGGGCGTTCCTTATCCCCGCCGTCATGCAGTACCGTCGCCGCGGCGCGACCGATGCGAAATGCCAGCTCGGGCGTCAGCTCGCTGTTTGCCACCCCGCGCACGCCGTCGGTTCCAAAGAGAGGGCTCACTTCGCGGCGGCGGTTACGAAGCGCATCTGGACGCGTACCAGGTTGGGCGAAACCAGAGCGCCCGCAATTTCGCCGCCCGAAGCGTCGACCGCGATCGGTTTGGCCATCTCGTCGATCGTCTCTGGCTCGCCGGGCAACTCGACGTCGACGTGAACGCCGGAGATCTGCGCCGAAGTCGCCGCGCGCACCGTCGCAACGCTCGGACGAACCCGCACGGCGTTCACGACGACGCCGCGAGAGGGAGAGCCCACGTAATGCACGACGATCGGAAATGCGTGCTCCTCGAGCCGCTCGATCGTCAGCGTGACGGAGGCCGGACTAAGGCTTTGCACGGCAACCTCGGGCGCGACCAGCTGCACCGGTACGTTATAGATTCCCTCACCCTTGTTCGAGAGATCCAGGACCGCCTTGATCTCGTCGGGTTTGATGCCGGACTCTCCGCGTTTGGTCGCCACGGTTACGACGGCCTCGCGGTCGGTAAAGTGGGCGACGTAGCCCGTTGGCAAGTTTGCGGAAACGATCGGCACGGAGAGCTGTTGGTCCACCGGACCGCTGGCAAGAAACGGGTTGGTAGCGAAGCGAAAATAGGCCCAACCCACGATCGCAAGTCCGACGGCCAGCAGCTTGAGCCCGAAGTTCCTCCGAAGCAAATCCATCAGGGTAAGAGATCCGTCCACGAAACGCGCGGTTTGGACCGTTCGCGCGGCGCTCGCAGGCGTGCTCGAAGGTGTGCGATCAGATCGTTTGGCCGCCGCCGTTCGTGGCGAGGCGGCCTCGTCACCGCGAGAAGCATCTTGATCAGACGTTGTTCGTCGTCGACAGGCCGAGAGAGTTTTCCGGCGCGTGCGATTCGTATATTTGCGCTCTCCTCCGAAACGACCAGCACGACGGCATCGGTCTGTTCGCTCAAACCGAGTGCGGCTCGATGTCGCGTCCCTAAACGCACGCCGGTCAGCGCGCGTTCGGCTAGCGGTAGCAGGCACCCAGCCGCTTCAAGGCGACCTTCGTGTACGATCGCCGCTCCGTCGTGCAGCGGAGAGGCGGGGGTGAAAATCGTCAGCAGCAGCTCTTCGGAAATCTCGGCGTGCAAGAACGTACCGGTTTCGCAAATCTCCCTAAGCCCGCTCTGCTGCTCGATCACGATCAAAGCGCCGCGCCGATTCTCGCTCAGAAAGAAGGCGGCTCGCGCGAGGGCTACGATGGTTCGATCTTCGGGACGGCCGGGCCACGGCTCTCTTTCGTCGGCCGTCATTCGAAAGAGCCCTCCGCGCCCGATCTGTTCCAATGCGCGCCGAAGTTCCGGCTGAAAAACGATCGGGATCGCGACGAGCACGCCGACGACGAGAAGGCGCAAGATCGTCCCGAGGAGATTGAGATGAAAGAGCGTTGCGATGCCGAGTAATCCCACCAGCACCAGGATTCCGATGAGTATCTGCACGGCTCGAGTGCCGCGAATGAGCAAGAGCACGTAATAGATCAGGATGCTCGTGGCAATCACGTCCACGACGTCAGAGATGGTAACGTACTGCGATATGGTGCTAAGCATCGATCAGCAGCTCTAAAATGCGATCCACGGCTATCTCCGGCGCGCTCATGCCGGAAGCGGCAATCTTAGCCGACAGTTTCGGCGTCAAGGGCGACAGCAGTTGGGCCCGCCGGCCGCTGCAAAAGCGGCGGAGCTCGACATCGACCAGTCTCATGATGATCTCAATACCACCGGAATCCGGATCCCATTCGATGATCGCCCCTTGCGGGCACGGCCAGCAAGCGAGTATCCCGACCGGGCGCCCCGGCCCGCCGAGTGCGGCGTAAAGGCTCGGCAAGGCTTCGGGAACCGTAGGGAAAACTGCCCAGGCAATGACTGCCGTTTCGTATGCGACTTCGGTCGGCGCTATTGAAAGTTCGGGGAGGTCCGCGCCATCGGGCAACTCGAGCAGGGCATACGAACGCCCCACGGTCGGATTAAAGCGCCACATCGTGCGGCCGTTTCCGGTCCGCGCAATCCCTTCGATTGCATCCCGTCGTGAATCGTCCGGACTCCCCGCAACGCTGATGGTAAGGTAGATCACGTCACATCGAGCGTTCGTCGTCTCGACCGGAAAGAACTCCGCATGGATATCGATCGACGGTGAAACGCTGCCGCGAATCGCGCAACTGCGACGCATGACCGGACGACGCTCCATGCCGGTTCCGGGTGACGTCGTTCACGTGAGGATTCTGGAGGATGGACAAGCGCTTGTCGAACGCGTCGAGCCGCGGATCGGCACGCTCGAGCGACGCAGCTCGAGCGGGCGCGCGAAGACTATTGCCGCCAACGTCGATTTGCTGGTTGCGGTAACCGCACTCGCTAACCCGGCTCCCCGGCTGCCGACGCTCGACCAGCTTCTCGCATTCGCCGAACTGGAAGAGATTGAGGCTGCCGTCGTCTTTACCAAGCCCGACCTTGCCGAGCCGGCGCTGTCGCGCGACCTGATAGAACTGTATACGGGCTTGGAGT
>DATMKR010000050.1:0-4055 GCA_035571115.1 Candidatus Acidiferrum sp.
GCTTGACACCGATTATCGGGCAATCCAATTGGGTCCCCGTAATTCTAAAAGGCGCTACGTCCTGCGGACTGCGCGCCCCCCGCGCGCACAGCGCGCGGGGCCCCCTCTGGATCGCCCCAAAAGGAAAACTTTCATGAGCACCACACTTGACGGCGCGGCGAAACAGACCCCGTTCGGCCGCGAGCAGCGCGCGTTAGACGGCAAGCGCGTCATTAACTACTGGAAGGACGGTCACGTCGGATTCGTCGAGATGGACGATCCGCCGGCCAACACCTACACGCACGAGATGATGCGGCAGCTCGACGAAGCGATTCTCGACGCGCGATTCGACCCCGACGTCGAGGTCATCGTGCTTACCGGCAAGGGCGAGAAGTTCTTTTCGGCGGGGGCCAATATCGGGATGCTCAACCAGGTGACCCCTGAGTTCAAGTACATGTTCTGCCTGCACGCAAACGAGACGCTAGCGCGGCTCGAGCAGACGCCGAAGCTCGTGATCGCCGCCCTCAACGGGCATTGCGTCGGCGGCGGACTGGAGATCGCAATGGCGGCGGACCTGCGCATCGCCCGGAAAGACGCCGGAAAGATCGGTCTTCCCGAAGTCGCGCTCGGCGTTCTGCCGGGAACCGGCGGAACGCAGCGTTTAGCGCGCCTCGTCGGCAAATCTCGCTCGATTGAAATGATGGTGACCGGCAAAACGGTCAGTTTCGAGCAAGCGATGGAGTGGGGCATGCTCACCGATCTCTTCGAAGGCAGTGCGAGCGAGTTCCGCGAGCAGATCACGGAGTACGCCAAACAGTTTTGCTCGCCGAACAAGGCACCGATGGCCGTCGGCCACATCAAACGCAGCGTCCAAACGGGAGCCGAGCTTCCGCTCCAAGACGCGCTCGCGCTCGAACGCGAGCTGCAGTCGCTGCTGTTCAAGAGCGAAGACGCCAAAGAAGGTCTCGCAGCCTACAACGAAAAGCGGGTCGCCCGCTTCAAGAACAAATAAAAAAAATGAAAAGCTCGTGTCAGGGGTGCGGCCGGAACTTTCAAACCGCTGCCGAGGCGCGCGCGTGTTCGTACGACTGCACCTTTTGTGTGGCCTGCGCGGCCGCAGTGAACGATCGCTGCCCGAACTGCGGTGGCATGCTCGAGATCGTAAACGAGGTCGCCTGAAATGGTAGCTGCGTTTATTCTGATGGAGGTCGAGCGGCCGAGGTTGCGCTCCATCGCCGACGATTTGTTGGCGATCGACGGTATCGCCGAAGTCTATTCCGTCGCCGGCCCGTACGACATGATTGCGATCGTGCGCGTGAAGCAGCATGAAGAGCTCAACGATCTCGTTACCGAACAGGTCGCGGCACTCGACGGTATCCTCAGCACCGAAACGCTCATCGCCTTTCGTTCGTTCTCGAAGAAAGACTTAGGCCTGCTGTGGGACATCGGCGAGTAGCGGGGTCACGATGACGGCGCGCGATTACGGTAGTTCGACTCGATATAAGTGTAGGGCGTCGATGCTCAAACGCTGCGGTTGATTTCCGGCGTACGCGTCGAAGCGAACGAGCGAATCTCCCAGTGCGAAGGTCCCGTCTGAGAGCGGCGTCAGCGAATCGGTGCCGTCCAACGTCAAGCGATTCTTTACGATTACCACCCGCGTGATGGCGGGCTGCCCCAAGTACGTGTTTTCATACCGGCCGGCCAAGGCGTTCCAACTTGGGGGATAAGCGAACGCGCGCGGTCCGCGATAGCGTTCGCCCGCGTACCAGCGCGGTCCATAGTTCATCTCCGTGACATTGCCGTCGCCATCGCGTTCAAATGCCAACAGGAAGGTTGCAAGCTCGGGATCGTCGGCCCAGAAAAGATCCCGGCCGCGTGGATAGAGCTCGATGCGCTTTGCCGCATTCACGAGATAGAGGCGATCCCCGGCCACGACGACGCGCAACGACGAGCCGTCCCTTCCGGTGTACGTGCCTGCGTATTCGCTAGCGCGACTGACCCTCGCGGGGTCGCGTTCCGGCGGCGGCGATGGAAGCGGCTCGCCTAGGCTCTGCGCTCGCAAGACCCGCATCGCGTAGAGCACGATCGCGCACGGATGCAGCGGCGCTTCGACCAGATTCGCGAATGCGATGGCGCCGAATCCGCGGGTCAAGTTGATCTGCATGCACGCGGTATAACCGGAGATCCCGCCGGTATGGCCGACCAGATGGTCGCCGCCGTCGTTAAAGATGGAAAGCCCGTAGCCGTACTGCCGGTAAAACGAGGGCGCCTCGGAGAGCACCGCGCGCGACGATCCGGCCGGCTCTCCGTTCTTGAAGCGGTCGGGACGCGTCATCGCCGTAAAGGAGGTGGCCGAGATCAGTTGCCGCCCGTCGCTCGCCCTTCCCTCATTCAAGTAAAAGCGCATGTACTTGGCCATGTCCTCGGGCGTCGAAAGCACGGAACCCGCGGGACTGACGAAGTCCAATGGAGGCGACGCAACGAGCGGCGGCTGTTGCGACGGCGGACGGTCATTGTCGCGAAACTGGTAGCCGATGGCCGCGCTCGCCATTCCCTCCGGCGTGAAGACGTCGGAGGTCGCGTTCATCCCGAGCGGTTGCAGAACGCGCGCCCGCAGCGCATCGGCCCACGAACGCCCGTCGAGCCGGGCGAGAATCGCACCGGCCGTGGCGTAGCCATCGTTGGAATACGACCACGACGTTCCGGGCACAAACAGTGTTTTTGCAGCGCGTAATGCGAGGATATCGTACGCGTAGCCCACCTCCGGCGAGAAATCGTCGGGGGTGCCGGCGGTGTGCGAGAGCAGCTCGTGTACGAGTATCGGTCCGCCGAGCTCGTTGATCGCAAACCACGGAAGATATTCGCGTACGGGTGCATTGAGGTTGAGGCGTCCGGCGTCGCAAAGCTCGAGCAGCGCGAGCGCCGTCATCGATTTGGTAATCGATCCAATTGGAAATCGAGTCTGCGGCGTGACGGGAGTCTGCGCGTCACGATTCGCGTCGCCCAGCGTGATGATTCGCAGCGTCGCGCTTCGATCGGTGATGGCAACCGAGAGTCCCGGCGTGCCTTGCTCTCGCATCGCGCGCGGCGCGTAGGCGGCGATCGCATCGAGAGCGTCCGGGAGCGTGGGCGCGCCTTGCGAAGCGCCCCGCGCGCTCGGCACGGCGAAAACCGCGACGGCGATCAGCGTACAGAGTCTCCCGAAAGCGATTGAGCGCCGGGGCATCGTTCCTGAAGTGAGCGCCTGGAGCGCCCGCTTCCTTCTCCACGCGATCGCGCGCTTCGACTGAGCTCAGGATGACACTGATCGAGGAGCTTAGCCTGTCCTGAGCTTGTCGAAGGACCTCGGGCGTGCAACGCTCGAACGAGAAGCGGGGGTTAAGCACGGTATCATGGCACGCATTTACGACAACTTAGCCGACACGTTCGGCAATACGCCGTTGGTCAGGATCCCGCGGCTGGGCGCGGGGATACCGGCAACGGTTCTCGTGAAGATGGAATCGTTCAACCCCGGCGGCTCGGTGAAGGATCGGATCGGCGTTTCGATGATCGAGGCCGGAGAGCGCGACGGCCGCCTCTTGCCGGGAATGACCATCCTGGAACCGACCAGCGGAAACACCGGCATCGCGCTGGCATTTGTCGCGGCGGCGAAAGGCTATCCGATCATCTTGGTGATGCCCGACACGATGACGATCGAACGGCGCAACCTCCTGAAGGCGTACGGTGCGCAGGTCTTGCTGACGCCAGGATCGGAAGGCATGCCGGGCGCTGTTCGACGGGCAACCGAGATCGTCGCAGCGGCCCCCGGCAAGTATTTCATGCCGCAGCAGTTCGAGAATCCGGCAAACCCGGAAATCCATCGCCGCACGACCGCCGAAGAGATTTGGCGTGATACCGAAGGAGCCGTCGACGTCGTAGTTTCCGCGATCGGTACCGGCGGCACCATTACCGGTGTCGGTGAGGTGCTGAGAGCGCGCAAACCGAGCGTACGGATGATCGCCGTCGAACCCGATGCGTCGCCGGTACTTTCGGGCGGAAAGCCGGGGCCGCACAAGATTCAAGGAACCGGCGCCGGA
>DATMKR010000051.1:0-10543 GCA_035571115.1 Candidatus Acidiferrum sp.
GGTCGTGCCGTCGCCGGCAATGTCGTTGGTCTTCGACGCGACTTCTTTGACGAGCTGCGCCCCCATGTTTTCGAACACGTCGGGCAGCTCGATCTCCTTGGCAATGGTCACGCCGTCGTTGGTAATCGTCGGCGAACCGAATTTCTTGTCGAGCACGACGTTGCGACCCTTGGGGCCGAGCGTCACTTTAACGGCATCGGCGAGGATGTTCGCGCCGCGCTCGAGCGCGCGGCGCGCGCTTTCATCGAATACGAGTTGCTTTGCAGACATTTAAAAATTGAACTCCTTAGACGCCGGCCGGCACTTTGTCGACGATGGCGAGAATATCTTTTTCAGGAATGATGAGGTACTCGGTGCCGTCGATCTTGACTTCGCTCCCCGAGTATTTGCGGTAAAGCACACGATCGCCGACCTTGACGTGCATATCGACCTTCGTGCCCTTGTCGGTGATGCGGCCGCTTCCGACCGCTCGAATGACGCCCTCTTGAGGCTTCTCCTTGGCGGTATCGGGAAGAAAGACGCCGCCGGTCGTCTTGTCGTCTTGCTCTACGTGCTCGATAACGACGTTATCGAACAAGGGCTTGAGATTCACGGAAACCTCCACAGCTTGGTAAAATTTTTCATACTTATAGAAAGTTAGCACTCTTAGCGCAAGAGCGCTAGCCGTGCCATCCTAGCAGACTCCATAGAGGAGTGCAAGGGTTGCAGCAAGCAAGGCAAGAGAGCGCTCACGTGCTCTCCTGGCAAACGGCAGCCCAGGCCGCCCTCGAACCTAGGCGAATGCTGCGGCATGGTTTCGAGCGAGGGTGCGGCATGATCGGAAGATTGCGCATCTCGCTTGGGGCTCTGCGCCACAATGCGGAGGTGCTGCGCCGACTGGTCGGGCCGCAACGGGCGGCCTTCGTTGTTAAGGGTAACGCCTACGGGCACGGCTTGTTGGAGACGGCACGGGCCATCGAACCGCTCGCGGCGCGCCTCTGCGTTTACAGCGTCGAAGAGGCCTTGACCCTGCGTTCTGGGGGAATCACGGCCGCGATACTGGCGATGGGGCCGATTCCCTCGGAGGCGCTCGACGAGGCGATAGCCGCAAACCTGGAACTTGCTCTTTGGAACGTCGATGACTTCGCCCAGCGGCTCGCCGCCGCGGCAGGCCGACGCCAAACCCGCGCGTTCGTGCACGTGAAAGTGAACACCGATCTCAACCGGCTTGGGGTCGAGCCCGAGGAGCTGGGCGGTGCCCTCGAGAGACTCGGCGGCTTTTCGGAAATCGCGCTTCGCGGCATCTTCTCGCATCTCGCCGCGGCCGAGGAGATCGATTCTCCCTACACGATGCATCAGCTCGGAGCCTTCGAGCGGGCACTTACTCGAGTCAAACCGCTGCTCGATCGCAGCGGACTCGCGCCGATTCGACATATTGCGGCTTCCGCGGCCGCCATGTTATGGCCACAAACTCACTTGGACATGACGCGGTTCGGGATTGCGCTCTACGGATTGATGCCGTCACCGCAAACGAGCGCCGCAATAAAGGAACGGCCGCTCGATTTGCGCCCGGCGCTCTCGTATCTCTCGGAGTTGATCGTCGTTCGCACGGTAGGCGCGGGCGCCTCCGTCGGTTACGGCGGAAGCTTCCACGCCCCGCACGAAATGCGCGTCGGCGTCGTTCCGGCGGGTTATGCCGACGGCGTGCCGCGCGCGCTGTCGAATCGCGGTGCGTTCGTTGTCGACGGCGCGCTCTGTCCCATTATCGGCCGAGTCGCGATGAACATGACGCAAATCGATCTGTCGAACGCGCCGGGCGCGCACGTCGGATCGGAGGTGACGCTCATCGGCCAGGACGGCAAGAGCGCCGTGAGCGCCGACGATTGGGCGACGTGGTGCAATACGATCAACTATGAAATCGTCACGCGCCTGCCCGAGGAACTCTTTCGTGAGTATGTCCGCTAGCGGAGGCTAACTGCACCCGAGGGCTGCGCTCTGGAGGATAACGATATGCAGCGGCCTCGCAAGGTGCAATCTCACCGGGCAACGGCACGATCGTGAGCGGGACTGCCGCCGGTGGATTCTCGCTACTCTATTACTTTCAAAGCATGCAGGACGGTCACTGTCCGTTCACCGGCGTGGTGCGAGATGCGGCCGGAAATCTGTTCGGTACGACGGTCGGTTTCGGCTTCGGCGGACAGCCGCAAGGATTCGAAGAGAAGCCCTGATTTTAGGCGACGGCGGCGATGGCTTCGGGTAAGTCCAGCGTTCCGTTGTAGAGAGCGCTGCCGACTATGCAAGAGTCGACTGCCGGTGAAACCGAGAGTTTTAACTGCGCTAAGTCGTCGATGTTGCGCGCGCCTCCGCTGGCGGTAACCTTCACCGGGGCGGCGTTCGCGACCGCACAGAGTGCGTCGATATCGTAGCCCTCGCCCATGCCGTCGCGCCGGATCTCGGTAAAGATGATCCGCGTGACGCCCCACTGCGCGACGCGGCGTACCAATGCGTCGCGATCGACCGGCGTACGCTCCTGCCAGCCGTGGGTCGCAACTTGCGTCCCACGAGCATCGATGCCGGCGATCACTTTGCCCGGAAATCGGTTGATGATGTTGCGCGCGAGCCGTTCGTCTTCGACCATGAGCGTACCGAGAATTATTTCGCAAGCGCCCGCCGCAAAAGCGCGTTCCGCGTGCATGACCGTGCGCAGTCCGCCCCCGGTCTGCACGGGCACGTCCACGGCCTTGCAGATGCGCTCTACCGCAGATAAGTTTTCGCCGGAGCCGAAGGCGCCGTCGAGATCGATCACGTGCAACCGGCGTGCGCCCTGCGCGACGAACGCAGTGGCGCGCTCTACGGGGTCGCCGTCATACTCGGTCGCGGTCGTCGGATCACCCTGCCTCATCCGAACGCACTTGCCGCTGCGCAAGTCGATCGCAGGCACGACCAGCACGCGCGGCGTTAGCCCCGTGCGCCGTTTGCCGCCCGCTTTTCGATGGGCACGTACGGTCCCGCGACCGGCCCATCGTACGTCGCTTGCGGGCGAATGAGACGGTTGTCGGCAAGCTGCTCGAGTATGTGCCCGGTCCACCCGGCGATGCGCCCGCAGGCGAAGAGGCAGGTAAACTCGTCGCCGGGGATTCCGAGATCGGCCAGCACCGGCGCCGTGTAGAAATCCACATTTGCGTAGATGGTATTGCCCGGCCTTTTCTCTTGTAAGACTTTACGGCTGGCCTCCTCGACGGCATGCGCGGTCTCGTAGAGACGGTCTCCTCCGGCGTACGCGGACAGCTCCTTCGCCATCGCCTCGAGATGTTTTGCGCGCGGATCCCTAACCTTGTACTCGCGATGTCCCATACCCATGATGCGCTGTCCGCGTGCAAGGATCTCGCGGACAAACGGCTCGGCGTTCTCCGGCGCCTTCACCTCGGTCAGCGTGCGGTAGGCGGCCGTGGCAGCTCCGCCATGCAGATCGCCCTGGAGCGTCGCAAGCGCCGCGGTCACCGAGCCGTACATATCGGCGCGGGTCGATGCGGCGACTCGCGCTGCAAACGTCGACGCATTAAACGAATGATCGGCAAGCAGCACGAAATAGGTATCGAGCGCGTCTTCCTCGACGGCGTGGGGCGGCTTGCCCGAGCGCATGTAAATAAAGTTTCCGGCCTGCGAGAGGTCGGAACGCGGCCCGATGGGATCGAGACCGCGGCGAATCCGGTCCCAGGCGGCGACGATCGTCGGCATTTTTGCGATCAGTTCGATTGCGGTGTGCACGTCGGAGAGATGTTCGCCCTGAGCGTTCACCGGCGAGAAAAGTCCGAGACCGCTGACGACGGTGCGCAGAACCTCCATCGGCCACGCCGTCTTCGGGAGGTTTTGCATCGCGGTGACGAGCGGCTCGGGAAGCGCGCGGCCGGAGCCCAGCTCGCGTTTCAACTCTTCGAGCTGGTGGCGGTTGGGAAGCTGGCCGTAGAGCAGAAGGTAGACGATCTCTTCGAACGTCGCATTGGGCGCGAGATCGTCGATGTCGTAGCCGCGATACGTTAAGCGGCCGATCGCACCTTCGACATTACTAAGCTCGGTAGACCCGACGACGACGCCTTCGAGACCCCGATCGACAACGGTTGGCAAGGAATCCTCCAAAGAGTGGTAAGGTACACAACGTCTTTCGACGGTCGCAAAGTTTCGACTTTCCCAGAAAGGCGCCTCGTCTCACAAGGCATCGGCGCCCCGGCTGGTTGAAAAGCATCGCCATGGACGCACTCGACCTCACGCGGCGCCCGCCTCGCAGTCCCCGCGAACTCTTGCCGGGCCTGGATCTCCTGATGGCCGCGCGGACGGTCGACAAGATTCGAGCAACGCTACCGGGCGGAAACCTCGGTCAGTATCAAATTACGGGTTTCAGCTCCAGCCTTCTCAATAGGCTCGGAATCGTGGAAGGGTTGCTGCGCGAGGCGATCGCGAAGGCGGCCTCAGATCGAGAAGTAGCCGATTGGATCGTGCAGCATAGCGATCCGAATCGCTACGGCGAGGTCAACGCATCGCTCGAACGGCCGACGATCGGCGAACGCCTCGACGACCCCGAGTTCCTACAACGATATCCGGTGGCGAGCCGGTTGGCCCCGGAGTCTTCGCGGCTCGATCTGCTGATTGCCGACGATGAAGAGGCCTTCCCGTAGACCTTCGCGTTATGCCACCGCGTCGCGAAGTTGCGCGCGCGCCAGCGCGTAGTTGACGAGGCGTTCGATCAACGCGTCGAAGCCGATGCCGACCGCGGCGCACGCGTCGGGAAGCAGGCTCGCCGGGGTTAAGCCGGGCAGCGAATTGATCTCTAAGATATACGGACGATTGTCCGATCGAATGATGAAGTCGCTGCGAGAGTAATCCCGCAAACCCAGCAGCCGGTGTGCAGAAAGGCCCAGCATTTGCAATCGCGCCGCCAGATCGTCGTCGATCCTCGCAGGAACGACGTGCGTGCTGCCGCCGGGGGCGTATTTTGCGTCGTAACTGTAGAAGCCGTCGCGGTTGGCAACGATCTCGACGATCGGCAACGCCTCTTCGCCCAAAACGGCACACGTGAACTCGCGCCCTTCAACGTACTCTTCGGCAAGTATTTGCGCGTACGACTTCGACGCCTCGAGCATCGCGTTGGTCCACTCCTCGTGCGTGCGTACGATCGTGACCCCATTCGACGATCCCTCGTAGCGCGGTTTGATCACCAGCGGCAGATCGAGCGATCCCGGCAGCAGCGGCAACGTTCCCCCCGCGAGATCGAACAGATCCCAAACCGGGGTCGGCAAACCTTCGGCCGCGAGCAGCTTCTTGGTAAGATGTTTATCCATCGAAAGCGCCGCCGCTTCCAGACCGCTGCCGGTGTACGGAATCGACAGATACTCGAGCAGCGCCTGAACGTGCCCGTCCTCGCCGCCCGGGCCGTGCAACGCGATGAAGACGACGTCGGGTTTGTATTGGTGCAGCGCGTCGATGAACCGCTCGTCGTAATCGAGCGACCGTGCCTCGTAACCCAGCGCTTGCAACGCGCGTAGGACCTCCGCGCCGGAGCGGATCGAGATTTCGCGTTCCGCGCTGCCGCCGCCCATCACTACGGCAACCCTCGCTCTGGACCCACCGTTACGTTGCATCGATAAAGACTCCAACTAGATGCACTTCCAATTGCAGCTCGACGCCGCAGCGATCGAGAACTGCACTTCGGATTCGTGCGAGCAGCGTGGCGACGTCGCGTGCCGTCGCTCCCCCAACGTTGTTAATAAAGTTTGCGTGCAGCGACGAGACTTCCGCGCCGCCCTCCCGCCATCCCTTAGCGCCCACGGATTCGATGAGTCGCGCGGCCTTTCCACCGTCGGGGTTGCGAAAGCACGATCCGGCATTGGGAAGCGCAATCGGTTGAGTCGCTTTACGCCGCACGAGGCGCGTCTGCATCTCGCCGCGAACCTCGCGCGAGTCCGCGCGAGGAAATCCAAGCGTTACTTGCGAGACCACGACGTCGCGCTCCAACGTCGAATGGCGATACAAATAGCGCACGTCCACCGAATGGGGCTCCGGACGGCTCGGCGACTGAACCCAAACGTGACGGACGAAATCGCCGATTTCACGATCGGTGCCGGCATTCATCCGCAGCGAACCGCCGATCGTTCCGGGAATGCCGGCCAGCGAGCCGATGCCGGCGGCGCCGGCCGAGGCCGCCTTCGCGGTGACCAACGCCATCCCGGCCGATCCGCCCGCTTCGACGACGACCTTGTCGTCTTCGACGTGCACCTCGACCGCGGCGAAGTCACCGGCCAACCGGATGACGATCCCCCGCATTCCACCGTCGCCGACGAGGACGTTGCTTCCCCCGCCGACGATCCACCACGGAAGTTTGCGGCGCAAGCAGAGGCGCATCAGGTCCGCGAGCTCCGCTTGCGTCGCGGCTGTTACGAACGCGTCGGCCGGTCCGCCGATCTTCCACGAAGTATAGGGCGCGAGCGGCTCGTCGAATCGCACTTCGTCGCCGAAGGTCGCACGCAGTACCTCTCGATCCGCTTCGCCGATAAGGCTGCGCAACGCTTGTTGCGTCGTGAGGCTCATCCGCGCGCCAGCCCGTCCTGAGCTTGTCGAAGGGCTGCCGCGAGACGTGCTGCGACGTCGGTGATGTTTCCGGCTCCGAGCATCAGCACCATGGCGCCGGCCGGGACCTCTGCCAGAATGCGCGTCTCGAGCTCGTCGACGCATGCCACGTAGCTGACGCGCGTACCGTTGGTCGCGAGCGAATCGCCGATGGAACGTTCGCTCACGCCGGGAATTGCCGGCTCCGACGCCGCGTAGATTGGCGTGAGATAGACGCAATCGGCGCCGCGCAATGAGTCGGCAAACTCCGCCGCCAGAAACGCCGTTCGCGTGTAACGATGCGGTTGAAAGGCCACGACCAGCGTACCGCGGTGGTAGTGGCGCGCGGCGGCGATCGTGGCGCGCACGGCGGTGGGATGATGCGCGTAATCGTCAACGATCGTCACGCGTTGATTGGAAAGCAAGATGTCGAAGCGGCGCCGTACGCCGCGAAAAGCCTTCAGAGATGCAGCAATTGAGTCGAAGGGCAACTCGAAGGCACGCCCCACCGCCAGCGCGGCGAGCGCGTTCTCGACGTTCATCGCTCCGGGCACGCGCATCTCGACGGTGCCGAGCGTCGCCTCGCCGTCGATGACGTCGAACGTCGAGCCGAAATCCTCAAAGCACACGTTAGCCGCCCGAATGCGCGCCGCCGAGGCCAACCCGCAGGTTACGACCCGCGCGCGAAACTCGTGACCGGTCAGAGAAGCCGCAAGCGCGTTGTCGATGCCGACGATCGCGAGGCCGTCTTCAGGCAACTTGGCAAGAAACTCGCCGAAGGCCCGCACGAGACCCGGAAGCTCGTCGTCGCTGGTCAGGTGATCGTTTTCGATGTTGGTGACCACTGCGATGTTCGGTTCCAGCAGGGCAAAAGAGCCATCCGATTCGTCCGCCTCCGTCACGAACCAGGGTGACGTTCCATCGTAGGCGTTCGTCGCCAACGCGACGTCGATGCCGCCCAGCGCCAAACCGGCATCGACTCCGCCCCCGCGCAGGACGGCATGCGCCATCGCCGTCGTCGTGGTCTTTCCGTGCGTTCCGCAGACCGCGATCCCGCGTCGTCCGGAGAGCAAACGCGCGAGCATCTCGCCCCGATGTAGCACCGGCGTTCCGGCGCGCACGGCGGCAAGGTACTCCGGATTGCCCCGATCGATCGCCGAGCTGACGACGACGACGTCGGCGCCGCGGACGTTACCTGCTTCATGACCGATCATAACGCGCACGCCTTCGCTGCGCAGTTGTTCGATCAACGGAGTCACGGCAACGTCCGAACCAGAAACGTCAACGTTGCGCGCTCGCAGGATTCGAGCAATCGCGCTCATGCCGATGCCGCCGACGCCGACGAAATGATACGTCACCCGTCGCCTCTTCCGCAAACTAGCGAATCGATCCGCGCAAGAATCTGCGTCAGCGGATCGTTCTTACCGAGCTGACGAGCGTTGGCAGAAAGTGAAGCCAAGCGCTGCGGGGCCGTCGCCTCGGCAAGCACGGCGGGCAAGGCTCCGGACGCAAGCTGCTGATCGGTCATCACGAGCGCGGCGCCGGCGGTTTCAAAGCGCATCGCATTGGCTCGCTGATGCGCCTCGGTCGCGAATGGATACGGCACCAAAACCGCCGGTTTACCAAGTGCCGCCAGCTCCCCGAGCGTCGACGCTCCGGCCCGCGCTAAAACCAGATCCGCCACCGCATATGCGTCGCCCATCTCGTCAAGATAGGGTCGCGCCACGAACGACGCCGCGGCGGCATCTTCGGGAGTCCGCACGGCGGTGAAAACCCTCGCGTACTCCGCCGCGCCCGTAAGCGCAAGCACCTGCCAATTACGTGGGAGCGCATCGCTTTGGAGCGCCGCAAGCAGCGCGTCGTTAATCGCCCGCGCGCCCTGGCTGCCGCCGATCGCCAGAAGCACCGGCTTGGCCGGGTCGAGCCCCAGGCGCGAGGCGGCCTCCGCGCGCGACGGCAGATTTCGTAAGGAAGAGCGAACGGGAACGCCCGTCGGCCGGCATTTCGCCCGCAATCGCCGCGCAAAACCGCCGCATTCACCCCAAATCTCGTCGACCATCGGCGCCAGCAACCGCGTGGTTACGCCCGGCGCGAGATTGGGTTCGAGCAAGACGATCGGGGCGCGCGAGAGCCCAACGAGTTTTCGAATGCGTGCCGCCAGCGCAACCGGAAAGCAGACGTAGCCGCCCGTTGCGACGACGAGATCGGGGCGCGCGGCGGCTAAGAGCGTAAGGCTTTGGAGCGTTCCTTTGACGTTACGCGCGACGGCGCGAAGAAGATCGAACGAAAGGCGTCGCGGCAACGCGTGAGCGGAGACCGTGTGCAGCGGATAACCCGCCTTCGGCACGATGGTCGTTTCGAGCCGGTCGGCGCTCCCGATAAAGGCGATCGTCGCGCGCGACTGCAGCGCGTCGGCGATGGCGATCGCCGGATAGAGATGGCCTCCGGTACCGCCGCCGGCAAAAACGACGGTCACAGGGTTGCGTGGACTCTGCGATGGCGACCCACATTGGCAATCAGTGCAATGGCAAGAAGATTGACGACCAGCGAGCTTCCTCCGAAGGAAATAAACGGCAACGGAACGCCCGTCACCGGCCACGACGACGAAACGACGCCGATGTTCACGAAGGCCTGAATCGTGATCATCGCGCCGCATCCGATCGCGAGAAAGAAGCCGAATCGGTCGGGCGCCGCCAGTGCGATCTTGATCGTCCGGTACGCCAGCGTCACGAACAATGCCACCACGACGAGCGTACCGATTAGACCGAGCTCTTCGCCGAGCACCGAGAAGATGAAATCGGTGTACTGTTCGGGCAGATAGAAAAACTTCGCGCGCGAGGCGCCCAACCCAACGCCGAAGATTCCTCCACTCCCCAGCGCCAGGAGCGACTGGACGATGTGAAAGCCGGTGTTGAGCGGATCCTTCCAAGGATCGACGAAAGCAAAGACGCGCGCTCGCCGGTATGGGCTGGCCAGCACCGTCAAGACTGCGAACGGAACCGTCGTTAACGCGATTGCAGCCAGATGGATCACGCGCGCACCGGCGGCAAACAGGAGCGCGAACGCCGTAAAGAAGAGCAGGCTCGCGGTGCCCATATCCGGCTCCTTGAGCACCAGCACTCCCATGATTGCGACCGGAACGAAAAGTGGAAAAAGTCCGCGCCCGAGCGAGGTGATCCGTTCGCCCCGCGACGACAAGACCGCCGACAGATAGATGACCAAAGCGAGTTTAGAGAACTCCGACGGTTCGAAACTCAACCCCGCCGTGCCGATCCACCGGCGTCCGCCGTTGACCCCCAGCCCGACGTGCGGAACGAAGACCAGCGCCAGCGCGACCATCGCGGCGACCAAAAGATAGGGCGCGGCGCGGCGCAGGCGCTGATAATCGGTTCGGTAGCAAAGATACGCACCGCCCAGCGCAACTACGAGCCAAACCAATTGCCGCTTGAGGTAGTAGGCGACGTCGCCATGCTCGGCGTACGCCGTGGCACTCGACGCCGAGAAAACCATGACGAGGCCAATGGCGACGAGCGCGGCGACCGACGTGAAGAGCCAAACGTCCAGCGGCGCCGCAACGTACGAACGCAGGCCGGTTTTGCGCTCCGAGCCTCGATTGGCTCGAACCGCCGCCGCATTATGCACCCGCCGGTTCCCTCTGCGATGCGACCGCCGCACTAAAGCGTTCGCCGCGATCCTCGGCTGAAGCGAACATGTCGAACGACGCGCAGCCGGGCGAGAGCAACACGACGTCGCCCGGCGCGGCCAGTTCGCGCGCGCGCTGCACGGCCTCTTCCATGGAAAACGCCTCGACCACGGGAACGTCGCCGGAGGCTTGCCGAATTTCGGCCGCCGATTCGCCGATTGCAACCAGCGCCTTCACGCGTTGGGCAATCGCCGACCCGAGCGCGTCGAATCCGATGCCTTTCGAGCGACCGCCCGCAATGAGAACGATCGGCCGGTCGTA
>DATMKR010000052.1:0-2234 GCA_035571115.1 Candidatus Acidiferrum sp.
CGCAGCCCCCCGGGCATCTTCATGCAACCTATCGTCGTGGCGTCGGCGCCGGGGTATGTGGCGAAGAAGTCGTTAAACGTGCGATTCTCCTGCACGATAATCACGACGTGCTGGATTAAGTTAGAGCCGCCGGTACCGTGATGGTGCGAGGCATGTGGCAGCGGGAGCGCTCCCGTGCTGTTCGTTCCTCCGGGTCCGCCTCCCGAGCATGAAACAACGCTGAGAGCGGCGCTAAGAACCGCCAACAGCGCGTAGGGAGCCTTCGGCCGCCCTCGCACCAACATAACGCCTCCTCGACCCGTCAAGGACGGATCACGAACCCCGAAAAGAGAAGGAGGAACCTTCACTTGGAGAGGTTCGATTCCTCTTATGCGTGGCGCTCGCTTAATTGAGCCGTAAGTCCGATCGCCGCAATGGCCGCGGCGACGAACGCAAGCAGCGCCGATGCAACCATAGCGCCGCGGAATCCCAACAGATACGAGGGTGCGGCGGTAACGACAATGCCGAGCACGGCGACGCCGATCAGCCCTGCCGTGCGTGCAACCGCGTTATTGATGCCCGACGCTACTCCCGCGTGCTCGACGCCGACCGAATTCATCACCGTCGTCGTCAACGGAGCGACGAAGAGTGCGCCGCCTAACCCGAGAATAGTCGCGGCCGGAAAGAACGTCGTCCAGTACGATCCGTCGGTACCCGGCAGAGCGAACGCCAGAAAGCCGAGAGCGGCAAGAGTTCCTCCGACGACGAGCGGAGTTCGAGCGCCGATGCGCGCGACCAAACCGCCTGACCAACGTGACAGGACCACCATGATGGCGACGAAGGGAAGAAGCGCGGCGCCGGCCGCCGTCGGCGTGTAATGATGCACGTTGATGAGCACGAACGGCACAAAGTAGAGGCTTCCACCGAGCGCCGCGTAGAGAAAGAACGTATAGATATTCGCGACGCTGAAGGGCCGCGACGCAAAGAGTTCGTAGCGCATCATCGGATCGGGAATCCGACGCTCGAAGAGGACGAACGCGCAGAGCAGGACGAGACCCGAAATCGCGATTGCCACCGCCGTCGCCGTTATGCGTCCACCGTTCATTTCGATCAGCCCATAGACGAGTAAGCCCAGCCCGGCGGTGGCCAAGGTAGCGCCGCCGATGTCGATTCGTCGATCGGCCGTGTCGTCGCGGCTTTCGGGAACGCGCAGCGCGAGAACCAGCAGCACGGCGACGGCTATTGGCAGGTTGATTAAGAAGACATAACGCCATGAGAACTCTTGCGTCAACCAACCGCCGATGATCGGTCCCGCCGCGGAGGTTAACGCCGAGAAACCCGACCACAGGCCGATCGCTTTCCCACGCGATTGCGAATCGTACGCAGCGCTGATCAGCGCGAGACTCCCGGGTGTCGAGAGCGCCCCGCCGATGCCCTGCAGGCAACGCGCGGCGATGAGCATCACGATGCTGCCGGAGAGCGCGCAGGCCAACGACGCGGCGGCGAATATCAGAATGCCGCACGCAAAGACCAGCCGTCGGCCGTAAAGATCGCCGAGCGCCCCGCCCGAGAGAATCAGCGCGGAAAGAAAGAGTGCATAGCCTTCAATCACCCACTGCGTTTGACTGGTTGTCGCGTGGAGCTCGTGCTGAATGACGGGAAGGGAGACGTTGACGGCCGTGCTGTCAATGAAGCTCATCGCGGAACCGAGAATCGCCGCGACAAGGACCCATGGGATCTTCACGCCTCCGCCCTTCCCGCCGTTGCAGTCGCTTCCTATCGGACGAAGAAATAGTCACCGCGTGAGCTCCATTCTTGAGCGACCGCTGCGTGCGGGAGTTTTGGCAGCTGCCGAGAGCGCGTTCGTTCGCCGGACCGTTACCCGCTACGGCATGCGCTTGGGCGCCGCGCGGTTCGTCGCAGGCGAGAACGCCGCGCAGTTTCTTCCCGTTGCGAAGGCGGTCAACGCGCAAGGATTCGCCGTGGCGGCCACGATTCTCGGAGAGAGCGTGCACGATCGCGACGAAACGCGCGCCGTGACAGATGAGTATTGCAGCTTGTTGCGGTCCTTTGCGGAGGAGGGAATCGACGGCAACGTGGCGTTCAAGCTCACCCACGTCGGGCTCGACATTGATGCCGAACTCGCTTTCGAGAATGCATCGCGCATCGCCGCAGCCGCCCAGGCGGCCAGCAACACCATCCGCACGGACATGGAACAATCTCGCTACGTCGATCCGACGCTCGCCATTCACCGG
>DATMKR010000053.1:0-12305 GCA_035571115.1 Candidatus Acidiferrum sp.
CTAAAAGCGAAACCCGTCGAAGCGAAGCCTCGACGGGTTCCGACGCATTCACGCACTCGCCTCGCCTGTTTGGCTACCTGGTCGGAGAGCCCCACCGACGCTGGCGAGCGGTTTGGTCGTTGTCCCGAATCATCGCTCATCGCAACGTTTCAGGTGTTCATCGACCGCGAACGATACGTTCGTCGCACTTCAAATTGGATTCGAAGCTCGTGAATCGTAGCACGCACAAACGGCGTGGACAAGCGCCTACTCGGCGCAATTCACAACCTGTCCACAAGTTTTTTTCGTTATGCACATCGAAGGGCAAACTCCATGCAGCTTCTTACGTTGCTTCTCGCGTTGCTTGCCCCGGCCGCGTCCTTCGACCGGGCTGCGGATGACACAGTGGTGGCGCAGAGCCTCTTCGGAGGTTTGCCCATCGACGGCATTCACTGCGATCGCGAGGAGGGGTCGGTCGAACACATACACTCGCAACTTCAGCTCTTCAATCGAGGGCATGCCGTGACGGTGCCGGCCCAGATCGGCATCCCGCAATCGGGGACGTGCCTCTATTGGCTCCATACGCATAGCGCGGACGGTTTCATCCACATCGAGTCCCCGGTAAAGCGCGTTTTCACGCTGGGAGAGTTCTTCGACATCTGGGGGCCCAACTTGAGTTGGACGGAGGCCGGAGCGGTGACGGCGCCCCACGCAGGCCGGCTGAGCATTTGGATCAACGGAACGCCCTGGCACGGGCCGGATCCGCGCGCAATCGTCCTTCGCGACCATCAAACGATCGTTATCCAAAGCGGGCCGCCGTTTGCCAAACCGGCGCACGCCGATTGGTCGAAGCTCTAAGGCGGTGACGCAAACTCCTCCGATCGAAATCGACGGGCGGCACCTCACGCTTGAAGAGATCGAGGCCGTGGCCTTCGGAGCCTCGATTCGTATTTCGCCGGCCGCCCGCGAGCGCGTCGCGCGTGCCCGCGAGTTCGTTGAAAGCCATCTCGCCGCGGGTGAGTCAATCTATGGAGTGACGACCGGCTTCGGCAAACTCGCGAACATCGTCATTGCACCAGAGGACGCCGCCGAGCTGCAGCTTAATTTGGTTCGCAGCCATGCCGCCGGCACCGGCGCGCCGTTGGAGATTCCGGTGGTGCGCGCCGCGGGCGTCCTGCGGGCAAACTCGCTCTCTGCCGGCCATTCGGGCGTCAAGCCGCAAACGCTCGACTTAATCGTCGGCATGCTCGAGCGCGGCGTAACGCCCGTCGTGCCGTCCGTAGGATCTCTCGGCGCCAGCGGCGATCTCGCGCCCCTCGCCCACATGACGCTCACGCTGATCGGCGAGGGCGAAGCCTTTTTTCGCGGCGAGCCGCTGCCCAGCGCCGTCGCACTCGAACGCGCCGGATTGAAGCCCATCGAGCTCGGGGCGAAGGAAGGCCTGGCGCTGGTCAACGGAACGCAGGTGATGACCGCGATTGCGGCGCTGAGCGTGGTGCGAGCGCAGCGGCTCGCCGCGGCGGCCGACGTCATCGGCGCGATGTCGCTCGAGGCCTATCTCGGCAGCGAGCGCGTCTTCGACCGCCGCATCAACGACCTGCGGCCCCATCCGGGACAGGAGCGGGTAGCGGCCAACTTGCGCGCGCTGCTCAAAGATTCGGAGATCGTGTGGTCGCACGTGGAGTGCCAACGCGTCCAAGATCCGTACTCGTTCCGCTGCATTCCGGTCGTTCATGGAGCCGTGCGCGACTCGACGGCCTACGTGCGTCGCGTCACGGAAGTCGAGGCAAACTCGGTAACCGATAACCCGCTGGTGTTTCCGGAGGACGGCGTCTTTCTCTCCGGCGGCAACTTCCACGGAGAGCCGATTGCGCTGGCAATCGACTTCCTGAAGATGGCGATCTGCGAGCTGGCCTCGATCGCCGAGCGCCGCCTCTACTTGTTGCTTAACGCGGAGGATCGCGGCTTGCCGCTCTTTCTCACGAAACGCCGTGGATTGCAGTCGGGACTGATGATCGTGCAGTATACCGCCGCGGCGCTCGTCAACGACAACAAGGGACTAGCATGGCCCTCGAGCGTGGATTCGATTCCGACCTCGGCCGGACAAGAAGATCACGTGAGCATGGGGATGACGTCGGCCAATAATCTGCTGCGCGTACTCGACAATGTGGAAGGCGCGCTCGCGTGCGAGTTGCTTGGCGCGATGGCCGCGACCGATCTTCGGCGCCCGCTGCAATCGGGCCCAGGAACGCGCGCCGCGCATGAAATCGCGCGAGAGCGCATCCCGGTCTGGACCAACGATCGCTCCCCGGCGCCGGACATCGCTGCCGCCCGCGAGCTCATCCGTTCGCACCGGCTCGTCGAGGCAGCCGAAGCGGCCATCGGCCACCGGCTTACAGGCTGAGACTCAGCGAGAAATAGGCGTTGAAGGGGTTCGGCAATACCAGCGAGTTGGTGTCGGCGTAGGCCGGGATGTAGGCGTTTGCGAAGGCCGGGTTGAGCGGGACGCCGTTTGCGTTCTTGTCGTTGGGTGAAGCGCCATTGTAAAAGTTCGAAACGTAGTATGAGTTCGGAATATAGCCGCAGGTGTAGGAGTTCGGCGGATACTGTTTCGTCCACGGTTCTGAGGAGCCCCCGAAGCAGGCGTTCAACAGATTAGCCAGCAGCACGTTTGCTTTGAGGCGCGGCGTGATCTGATATCCCATCTGCAGACTCAGGTTGAGCTGACTGGGCTGCCGGAACGCGCCGAACGAGTCGAAGACGCCGGTCTGTGGATTGGGGATGAAGAATTCGCCCGGCGCGGTTCCGTTTTGCGTCGCGGACAGGCCACACGTCGTGTAGTCGGCTTGCGTGGGACGCGGAGCGCTGGGAATGTTGGACGAGTTACGCTTGCAGGTTCGAGGGTCGATTCCGAGGACGTCGGCCGGGTTGCCGTAGGGTTGGCCTTCGTTGAACGTCATCGCCGGCGTGATGGTAAACCGATTGCGCTTGTAGTTGACGATCGCGCTCAAGACGTTGGGCGAGAGATAGGGGAAATCGAGACCGACGGGATACCAGCCGTTGCGGTCGAGCAGCGGCTGCGGCAACATCGAGTAGTACGGGTTCCAGATTGGTGAGAAGTAGGATGGCTTGGTCCTCGTGCAGCTCGGATCGGGATGGACGTTGCCTTGGCGGTCGTCAATGTAACATTGCGAACCGCCGCCGGCCTCGGTCAGGCCGTTGAAGTTGGCAATGTCCTGATTATAGGGGTCGATCGGATTGATCGTCGTTCCGGGATAGTTACCCCAGCGCTCGGCCGCGTTTGTGTAGGTGTACGATATTAAGAATGAGAGACCGTTCTTATCAAAGTCACCCTTCGTGAACTCAAACTCGGCGCCATCGACTCGCTCCACGCCGGAGTTGAGTCCGCCGCTGAGTCCAAACGGCAAGCCGATGCTGTAGACCTGATTGGTCGCGTAGCGATAGTACGGGGTGACCTTAATCGACATATCCGTGCCTTTGAAGCGGCGCTCGAACGACGCATCGTAGTTGTCGGAGTACTGTACCTGCGGATCGTGCACGGGCGTTGTAAATCCGTACTGCCAGAACGCCTGGAAGAGATCGTACGCGAGATTGTTGGCTACGGCGTTGTACTGCACCTGATAGGTCTCGGGCTCTTGCGCGTAGCGTCCCGCCGAGAAGCGCAGCACGGTGTCCGGATTGATTGTGTAGGTCGCGCCAAGACGCGGCGTCAGCGCATAATCGGCCAGCGTCGGGCTATACGTATTGCTCAGCAGCAGGTGGCCGTCTTTACCGTCGGGATGAACCGTCTGCACGGGGTGCGCGGGAACCGAGTTATCGATGGGGCAGTCGAAGCCGACGAAGGGCACCGCCGGCTTGCCGCTGGCCGGCGGCTCTGCAATCACGTACGGCGCCAGCGTTACGGGGTTATAGCAAAACTCGCGCTGACCGGCGAGGAACCAGAAGTTCTGACCGTTATTGGATGTGTTGGCGAGATTGTATTCGTACTCTTCGCCGCGCAGGCCGAGATCGATATTGAGCTTGTCGGTCGGAGTCCACAGATCCTCGAGTGCAAGCGAGGTAAAATTCGGCACGACGTTGTTGATAAAGCCCTGGTTGCCCGTGTACGTGATTTGCCACGACGCGCCCGGAACGCTCACGCCGGCGGGTTCGGGCGTCATGAACGAGCCGCTCGTGAGCGGGCTATTGCACGGTGCCGGTTGCCCAGCCTTGTAATGCTCGCCGAGATACGTGCCCGACTGATACGCGAAGCACTCGGTTCCATTGGTAAGGTTGGTGGCATCGGTGCCGAGGAAATTGTTGAAGTTGGTGTTGTTGAAGCGGTTGGTCGTCGCGGTCGTGTAGTTGCCGTCGAAGGTCAGCAGGTGCTGCGAGCTGAGCTGGTTGGCGTAGGTGAACGCAAGGCCGCGCGTGTGCGATTCCAGCTCGTAATCGTAGCTCGTGACGCCAAAACCAAAGAACGGCGTACCGTAGCTCAGCGGGCTGGTCTGCAGCCAATCGGAGTAGAACGTGTACCCGTAGATACGGAAGTAGGCGTTCGAGCCGATGTTTTTCTGATATTGGAGCTTGACGATCGAAGCGTCGTTCCAGAATCCGTCGCGAGCGTCGGACGGCACGGCGGAAAACGTGCCGGCGGGGCACTGTCCCTTGATCGTAGGCTGCCCGTAAAAGCCGTAGGGATCGATGTTGGCACAGCGATTACCAGGCGAACCCGGATCGAAGTAGGGCACGGGGGTGACGTTGGCCGGATTCTCTCCAAAATGCGTGCCGGTCGGCCATGTAACGAAATCGCCCCACACCTCGGGCACGTTCTCTCCGTATACCACGTCGCTCAGCTGGTTGATGACGTGCGGACCAAGGTCGTTCTGCGAGCTGTAAAACTGGCTCTGAAGCGCCGTTACGTTGTAGAGAAGTTGCACGTCGTCGCGTCCGGCGTCGTACCGGTGGGGAATCCCGAAGTGCAGGTTGATGACGCTCTCGCGATCCGCGAGGTTCGAGTAGCTTGCGTACGCCGGCGAAAGGGTTTGGTAGCAACCGGGATTTACATGAACGCCTTGCGGCAGCGGTACGTAGCCCGCCTGCCCCGGGCTCAACGCGAACGGGTTGTAGACGGGCGACGAGTTGGGCCCGGAATACCACCCGGTCCCCTCCGGCGCGGTGTTGACGCACGTCGGAAAGACGCCGCCGAAATAGAGGTGCGCGGTGTTGAACGCGATCGCCGGGTAGCCCCACACGTCGCCGAGGTTCGATCCGTTGAACTGGTCGAGATAGCGGTAATCTTGATTGTAGCCCCCGACGCCGATGTAATAGGAGAAGAGGCGATCGGGCGTCGCACCGCCGACTTCGAACTGAAGGTTGTGATAGTACGTCGTCGAGCCGATGCCGGCATCCACGGTTGCGTATCCGGGGAAGGTCCCGGTCTTGATGACTTGATTGATGAAGCCGGCCAAGCCGGTCGCGCTCGATCCCGCCGTTCCGCCGCCCGTATAGACTTGAAGCTCCTGCTGTCCGAGCGTTCCCGCCGTGCTGCCGGGATAGTTGTCGAACGACCGGTTGACCGGAACGCCGTCAAACTCATAGCCGACCTGATCGTAGTTTCCGCCGCGGATATAGACCGTCTGATCCCAGCCTTGCTGATTGGGCGGCACGAATGCTCCGGGAACCGCGGCGATGGCCGAGTAGGCATTATTGAGGTTACCGCCGCCGCCGATGCCCGCGGCGGCCTGCGTGACCGTCGCGTTCACCGAGTATACGTCCGTCGTCGTTCCGGATTTTACGACATCCATCGAGGAGCGCGCCGTGACTCGCGCGATCGTTCGCAGCGAAGCCTGGAGCGGGATTCGAAGCGTCTGCACTTGATCGGCAAAGACGGAGATGCCCGTGATGGTCGAAGTCTCGAACCCGTCCTTGGAAACGGTGATCGCGTACGTATCGGGAGCCAGCGAGAGCATTGAAAAACGGCCGGACGCATCGGTGATAACCGTTACGGTCTGCGAGGGGCTGACGGCAACGACGCGGGCACCCGCTATTGGTCCCCCGCCGGTGCGCGCGACGGTTCCCGTAACCGACCCGGTCGTTCCGGCGTAAGCGCGCACGCCAGCCAACGCGCATCCGATGACGAGCGCAAGAACGAAGAGTGACCACCCTGGCCGCCACCGTCCGCACATGCGAGCCCGTCATTCGCTACGCCGTGCGAGAGGTCTTGTCCGCGGCTCCAAGAATTCCGCGCCTAATATGAGCGCAATCGCGGGCTCTCGCGCGGTCCGGGCGCCGCGCGGCGCGGAACTCACTTGCTTGGGGTGGCCGCAAGAAGCCGCATTGCGCATGCTGATGAACAATCTCGATCCCGAGGTTGCCGAACGGCCGGAGGATCTGGTCGTCTATGGCGGCAACGGTCGCGCCGCACGGTCGTGGGAGGCCTTCGATGCGATCGTTCGCACGCTGCGCCGGCTGAAGGACGACGAGACGCTGATCGTCCAGAGCGGCAAGCCCGTTGCCGTTTTTAGAACGCACGCTCGCGCGCCGCGCGTGCTCATCGCCAACGCGAATCTGGTCCCGAAGTGGGCGGATTGGAGCGTGTTTCGCGAGCTCGAAACGCAAGGGCTCACGATGTACGGGCAGATGACGGCGGGTTCGTGGATTTACATCGGCACGCAAGGAATCGTTCAGGGCACCTACGAGACGTTCGCGGAGTTGGGACGCCGCCACTTCGGCGGATCGCTTGCCGGCCGCGTGGTCCTGACGGCCGGAGTGGGCGGTATGGGCGGCGCTCAGCCGTTGGCCGTCACGATGAACGGCGGCATCTGTCTGATCGTGGACGTCGATCGCGCCCGCTTGGAGCGCCGGCGCGAGCTGCGCTATCTCGACCGAGTCGCCGAATCTCGGGAATCGGCGCTCCTCGAAATCGAACGCGCGCGCAGTTCGGGCGAGGCCGTCTCGATCGGATACGAAGGAAATGCCGCGCTGGAGTTTCCGCAGCTCTACGACCTCGGCTTTCGTCCCGACGCCGTGACCGATCAAACGTCGGCGCACGATCTGCTCGATGGATACGTTCCCGCCGGTCTTTCACTGCCCGAGGCGGCCGAGCTGCGCAAGCGCGATCCCGGCGAGTATCAGCAGCGGGCCTTGCAAAGCTGCGCGCAAGAGGTACGAGCGATGGTACGGTATCTCGACGCCGGCGCCATCGTCTTCGATTATGGCAACAACATCCGCGCGCAAGCGCAGCGCGCCGGTTTCGAGCGCGCCTTCGATTTCCCCGGCTTCGTTCCGGCGTTCATTCGCCCGCTCTTCTGCCGCGGCTCGGGGCCGTTCCGCTTCGCAGCGCTCTCGGGCGAGCCGAACGACATCGCAGCCTGCGATGAGAAGCTGCTCGAGTTGTTCGACGACGATTCCTCGCTGACGCGGTGGTTACAACTGGCGCGCGAGCGCATCGCCTTCCAAGGGTTGCCGGCTCGCATCTGCTGGCTCCCCTACGGGCGACGCGCCAGGGCGGGACTTGCATTCAACGAGCTCGTTCGATCGGGTGCGGTCAAGGCGCCGATTGTCATCGGTCGCGACCATCTCGATACCGGCAGCGTCGCATCACCCTATCGCGAAACCGAGGCGATGAAGGACGGAAGCGACGCGATCGCCGACTGGCCGATTCTTAATGCGTTGCTCAACACGGCCGCAGGCGCCCATTGGGTGAGCTTCCATCATGGGGGCGGCGTCGGCATCGGCTACAGTCTGCACGCCGGTATGGTGGTGGTTGCAGATGGAAGCGATGACGCGCGCGAGCGGCTCGCGTGCGTGCTCACCACCGATCCCGGACTCGGCGTCGTGCGCCATGCCGACGCCGGCTACGATCTCGCCGTCGAAACGGCCGACGCAGAAGGACTCGATTGGCGTCTCTGATCGTCCCCTCCCAGTGTCATGGTGAGCCTGTCGAACCATGACGTGGCGATAAGGCGGCCCCTACGAAACGATTGCTCGTGCGAGCAAAGACGATCGTCACCTGCGATACTCAAGCTCCGCAATGTAGTATTGACTTCGATACGCTCGGGCGCATCGACGACGCGACAATGCTCATCGAAGACGGCGTTATCACCGCGCTCGGTCCCACTCCCAGTGTCACCCTGAGCCCCGTCGAAGGGTGGCAAGAGTTAAACCTGTGCGATTACATCGTCTTTCCTGGCTTTGTCGACGCGCACGCGCATCCGCTCTATGCGGGAAACCGCGAGCCGGATTTCGCTGCGCGCGCGTGCGGCGAGCCGCCCCCGCTCGGCATGGCGTACACGATCGAGCAGACGCGTGAAGCGCTGCTCGATCCGGGAGCATTCTATGAAAGAACGATCCGTCCCAGGCTTCGCGTGATGCTCGCGCACGGCACGACGACGCTCGAGACCAAAACCGGTTACGCGCTGCACAAACCGGGCGAAGCCGCGCTGCTCGACCTGATCGCCCGGCATCGCAACGATGCCGACGTTCCGCGGCTGGTGGCAACCTTTCTCGGCGCGCATGCGCTGCCGCCGGAGTTCGAACGCGAAGAGCCGTTCGTCGATTATCTGATCGATCAAGTCATTCCAGCGGCCGCCGCGCACGGTGCCGTCTACGCCGACGCATTCTGCGAGCCGGGATTTTTTTCTCCGCGGCAGACGCGCCGGTATCTCGACGCCGCCCGCCTGCACGGCATGCGGTTGCGCGTTCACTGCGACGAGATGGCTTACGGCGGCGCCGCCGCGATGGCCGCACAGCTCGATGTCGATGCGGTCGATCACTGCAACTTCATTCGAGAGGACGACGTTCGCGCAATCGCCGAGCGTGGTATCGTTACGGTCGCCTGCCCCGCCACGATTCTCTTTCTCGATCTTCCGCAACGCGCGCCGGTGCGCGCGCTCCTCGAGGCCGGCGCGACGGTTGCGCTTGCGAGCGACTACAATCCCGGAACGTCGCCCTGCTTCAATCTGCAGAGCGTCGCGCACTTCGGCCGCAAACTCTTCGGGCTCTCGGCGGCCGAGGCGCTCTATGCCGTCACTCGGGCCGCCGCCCACTCGTTGCGCCGCGACGCAGGCAGCCTCCGCGCCGGCGCGCCTGCCGACTTCGTCGCGTTACGGCTGGAGTCGCCGGAGGAGTTCGGCTGGGAGTTCGGCGGCAACCTCGCTGCCGCGGTCGTCAAAGACGGCGCGCTGGTGTCGTGACCGGCGAGCTCGTTCGCTGCGCCCGCGCGCTCGTCTCGGGCGAAACGCGGAACGATTTCGCGTTCGTCGTGCGCGACGGACGCATCGTCGCGAGCGGCGATTTTCTCGAGGTCCGCGATCGAGGGCGAGATCTCCACGCTCGCTCCTTCCCGGCCGATCGGCTCGTCGTTCCCGGCTTTATCAACGGACACAGTCACGCCTATCAAATCCTGTTGCGAGGATGGGCCGACGATTGGCCCTTTGCAAAATGGCGCAGCGACGCGCTGTATCGAGTCGTGCCTCGGCTGACGCCGGACGACGTCTATTGGACCTTCGTCGCGGCGTTCGCGGAGATGCTCGCCGCGGGAATTACCACCGTCGTCGAGTTCTTCTACCTCAACGGTGCCGGCAACGAAGCTGCCGAAGCGGTGATTCGGGCGGCGCGCGAAACGGGCATTCGACTGATTCTGGCGCGAACGTGGATGGACGCGGAATACGCGCCGCCGGAGTTCTGCGAGACCGCCGAGGTCGCCGCGCAGCGGACGCGGGAGTTGATGCAAAGCTATCCCGATGCGAACGTCTGCGTTGCTCCGCACTCGCTGCACGCCGCATCGCAGGAGATGATTCGAAGCGCCGCAGACTTCTCACAGCGGTTCGGTTGCGCGCTCCACATTCACGTTGCCGAAGCACCGTACGAAGGTGAAGAAACGCTCGCGCGCTTCGGAACGACCCCGATCGCCCTTCTCGACGCGCTCGGCGCCCTAACCGCGCGTACCGTAGCCGTGCATGCGATTCATCTCTTGGAGCGGGAGAAGGAGATGCTCGCCCGCGCCGGCGCGCGAGTCGTCCATAATCCGACGACCAACCAGTATCTCGGCGACGGGATCTGCGACGTCGCCGGGCTGCGCGCGCTGGGCGTCCCGATCGGGCTGGGTACGGACGCGGATATCCGACCATCGCTGATCGACGAAATGCGCTCGGCTGCGTTGCTTGCCAAACTCCGCAGCCTCGACGGCGCAGCCTTGACCGCTCGCGACGCCTTGGCAATGGGAACGCGCGAGGGTGCACGAGCCCTGGGGCTGGAAGCCGGCGATCTGGTTGAGGGGGCGCCGGCCGATTTCGTCGTGCTCGACGCTTCTGAGATCGATCCATGGTCGCCGGAACGCAACGCATTGGTCTATCGGGGGCAGGATGCTTGGGTTCAGGCGACGTTCGTGAACGGGCGCAGGGCCTACGTCGGCGAGCCGTCCGCCCTGGCTCGGCAGGCTCGTAAGGAGACGTCGCGGATAGCCGAACGACTCTGCGTGTAAGCACTTGCATTCACGCAGGCTGCTATGGTAGCATCTGCGTGCAAGTACCTACTTGCAACCAAGCGAGCCTATGAAGACGATATCATTTTCGCTAACCGTCGCCTCCCTCGTCACCCTGCTCGGCGCCATGCCGGCCGCCGGGGGCGGTCCGCCCCTGGATGCGCGGACCGTCATCGAACGGATGGCGGCGCGGAATCCGTCGCTGGAGAGCTATCGCGCTCGCGTTCACGTCGACATCCGAATGGTCAGCTTTCCATTCCTCGCTCCCAAGCTGGATGGGACCTCCTACTATAAAAGGCCGGATCTGTACGTGGTCGTCTTCGATCGCATGCCCAGTTACGCGCGAAACTTTGGGCGACTCTTCAACGACGTCGGCAATCCGCTGGCCTGGCAGCGCGATCAAAACGTTACGTTCGATGGAACGAGCTGGCTCGGGGGTCGAGAGATGCTCGTTCTCCGCTTGACTAAGAAGATTCACAGCGACATCCTCGACCACACCCTCGCCTACGTCGATGCCGCATCGTATACGCTCGAACAGATGGAATGGTACTACACCAGCGGCGGCAAGATTACGATGTCGGAGCAGTACCGGCTCGAAGGTAACTATTGGGTGCTCTCGCAGCAGCACGCAACGATCCGCATGCCGTACGTGCGGGCGGTGGCCGATGCCGTCTACGGCACCTACCAAACCAACGTTCCTATTGGAACCTTAGGAGCGCGAACGCCGTGATCGAGACGCGTAAGATTTCCGATGGCGTGCGTTCCGCCTCGCCCGAAGAGACCCGCGAGCGAATTCTCACTGCGGCTCGTGAAGTAATTGGGCGCAAAGGAAAACGCGGTGCGACGACGCGTGAGATCGCCGAGGTCGCCGGCGTCAACGAGGCCACGATTTTTCGTCACTTCGGCACGAAGGAAGCACTCCTGGTTGCCTGCGCGCAGCATTTTTGCGGGTACTTGCTGCTGGCGGACGTCGCGGCCGGCCTCACCGGAGATCTCTCGGAAGATCTGCTCGCGCTCGCGCAGCTGATGTTTGCGCGTTTCGAGGCGCTCGGCGATATGATTCGCTGGTCGCTCGTCGAGCAAGAGTATGAGAAGGACATCTTTGCCGAAACGACGTGGCGTCCCCAGCTCGCCATCCTGGCGGTCTTGACGGACTTCATGCAGCGCCGCATCGAAGCCGGGGAGCTCCGCGGCGAAGCTGAGAAGCTCGCGCTGGTTTTCCTCGGCCTGGTCTTCATGCACGCGCTGGGACGCAAGAAGTTTCCCGATTCGGTACTTCACCGCGGCGAGCCCGAGGCCGCGCTTCGATTTTATATTGACGTTTTTCTCAATGGGGTAAGGAAGTCGTAATGGATACGCGAGAGGCAGATCAAAAAACGGTCGCCGGACAAAAGGCTAACGGTCCCGCCAGCGTGACGGACGAGCCGCGTTCGGGGCCGCGCAAGCGCGTTATTTTCGTAATCGTCGCCGTGGTCGTCATCGTCATTGCAGTGATTTGGGGCGTGCCGTGGCTAACATACTCGCTCTCGCATGAGGGCACGGACGACGCGCACGTTGCGGCCGACGAGGTTGCGGTAACCAGCAAGATTCCGGAACGCATCGACCGGATCTTGGTCGATACGAACCAGCCGGTGCGTCGCGGACAGCTTTTGATCGTCTTGGACAACAAGGACGAGCTCGCGAAGCTTCGTCAGGCCCAAGCGCAGTACGATCTTGCGGTGGCAAATCAGCGCGCCACGACGCAACAAGGGCAGGGCGGCGTCTCACAGGCGGGCGGCGAGATCGCGAACGTACAGGCGCAAGTACCGGTAGCGCAAGACGCCGTCGCGCAAGCCAGCGC
>DATMKR010000054.1:0-4742 GCA_035571115.1 Candidatus Acidiferrum sp.
CCCCGCTTTGTCGCCGACGACGGCGGCACAGGGGCTCTGGCCATCAGGCGAGGGCCCGAAGCTGTAGAGAACGTTTTCAGTCCAAGATCCGCTGCTGCTTGAGGTCAGCTCAACCACGGCGCCTGCGCCGTACGTGCCGCCGGCAAGCGTTGTGACGAAGAGAGGGCTGGTAGCGTCGGGCGGTTTCCATATCCCAACTGGTCCGGATCCGTCGCTGTAGTTAGCGCCTTTGAAAGTGTAGAGCACGCTCTCCGTCCACACATTCTTCTTGACTGGCGTCAGCCCGTACACCGTGCCATCATTGTTCGCGTCGCCACCCTTGAGCGTCGTTCCGACGAGACCGGCGTTAGTGTTGGGGCCCTGGTAGATCTCGATCCCGGACTGGGGCTCTGCCCCATCGGGGCTTCCGGCAAAACTGTAAAGGACCACCGGTTTGTGTTCGCGGCGCAGCGGCGCAACAATCCCGCGAACCGGCGTGGCTTGCTGCAGCGTGGCCCCCGCGCCAATCGGTGGCTGCGATCCGCCGCAGCCCGTGAGAAGCGCAACGGCTGCGACAACGCCTACTGAATGGCGTCCCGGATGCAAAAAAGACATGCCTGCTCCCTTCGCCCTTTACGGGTCGGCCTAGGGCTGGGACGCTTCGACGGCCGCTTGAGGCTTCCCACACCGGCCTTAGCCGGGGGTTTGCGAGTCCTCTGCCACCTCTTCGATCTCCTTAGCCACGTCCTCGTCGACAAGTTCGATAGACTCCACCGCTTCTGCGCCGGGGATCGCGACGAAACGCTCCTCGTTGGTGCCCGTCGTCGGATTAACGTCATGCCACTCAAGCGCGTACGGTGCGTCGACGCTGACCCGAGCCTCGAAGCCGCTTACGAGCTTGCCGGTCAGTATTAGACCGCCGAGTTTTAAGCGCACGGTGCTGTTTGCATAACCTTGTAACTCTTCATCAGTCATTTCAGCATCATACCCCGAACGGAATGCGGCGCCATGTTCGACGAGACGTTCTTTAGCCGCCTGCGACGCGATCGAGATGCGCGAGCCAAAAATCGAAGCTCGCGCGAGCTTGGGCCTCCAGCATTGCATCGCCGGGAATCACTTCGCGATTGAGCCGCTGCGCCAACCGCGAGCGATCGCCGTAGTTCGCATCCATTACCATGTCGGCGCTTCGGAGCTGCGCGATCAGGTCGCCGGGCAGCGACGCTTCGGGTGGAAGAGTGCTGATGACAATCTCCGGCGGGTTCTCCGGCCATGGTTTCGCTTCGAAACGCCGACAGGTCTGGCTCACGCGCTCCGCGTCGCGTCCCCACACAAATGCGTACGCGTCGTTCTCTTGCAACGCGGCGAGAACGGCGCGAGCCGTCGCGCCGTAGCCCAGAACGCCGATTCGCTTGAGCGCGACGGGTTCGTCGAGGAGCGCCTCGATTGCCGTGCGAGCCCCGGCGCCGTCGGTCGTCGTACCCAGAATCTCGCGCCCAAAGAAAATTGTGTTGACGGCTTGCGCTCGACGCGCTTCATCGCTGCGCGCCTCACTGACCTCAAACGCCTCCTCTTTGAGCGGATAGGTGACGTTGCACCCGGTGAAGCCGTCGGCGCGGAGCCGCAGAATCGCTCGAGCGCCATCGCCGCGCGCCACGCGAATCGCCACGTACTCGCCGTCGATGCCGGCTTCATCGAGGAATCCGCGATGCAGCGTGGGGCTCGTACTGTGCTCCACCGGATCGCCGATCAGTGCCAGCCTCATCATCTTCGGCCACGCAACATCAGGCGCTCGAAGAAACGGAAGAATCGAGTAACGGGGAAATCCTTGCCCTCGATGGGCTCGGTCAAGATCGTATAGAGCCCGCACAGCTTACCGCCAAGAACGTCGGTGAAGAGCTGATCGCCAACAACCGCGATCTCGTGCCGACGCATGTCCAGCCGGCGTTTTGCCCGCAAGAAGCCAAACGGCAGAGGTTTGAGCGCGTTGGGAATGCACTCGACCTGCAGCTGGGCCGCCAGGAGGTTGACCCGGCCCGACTGGTTGTTCGAAAGCATCACGATGCGAAAACCCCGCTCGTGAGCCCGAGCCACCCAACTGATATGCTCCTCACCCAGCTCCGTTTCACGGAAACCCAAAAGCGTGTTGTCGAGGTCCACGATGAGGCCGCGGATGCCGGCGGCCTCGAGCTCCTCGTGGGGCACGTCGTGCAGGCGCGGAGCGAACCGATCGGGCCCGAACATGCGCCATGCGTTCGCACCGGTTATCCCCGGTATCCTCGGGGCTCTCCACATGCCCTCCACTCGCCTGCCCGCTTGTCGAGGCGAACTGTCCACACCTTTACGTCCCTAACCACAGCGGACCCACAAGGACTTCGTTGTGAACCACAATATCTTGTGGTAAGTCGCTTGATGTGGCACAATAGGTAACCTAGCGGGCGATGGCGCAGCCATAAAGCTCGAACGCGTGTTCGAAATTACCGAGGAGTTCGCATGAAGTTTTCGCGCACCTATTCCACCCCCGATAATCCGTATGCCGGCGTCGTTTTCGAGCCGAGGACCTCGCGCATCGTAAACCCCGACGGATCGGTGATCTTCGAGGCGCCCGACGTCATGGTCCCCGCCTCTTGGAGTCAAGTCGCCGTCGACGTGCTTGCGCAAAAGTACTGTCGCAAAGCCGGCGTTCCGAAGTGCATCACGCGAGTCGCCGAGGAGGGCGTCCCGGATTGGCTCCAGCGCTCGATCGCCGACGGCAACGCACTGGAGGCCCTGCCTCGCGACGAGCAGTTCGGGCCCGAGCGCGATGCGCGCCAAGTCTTCAACCGGATGGCGGGATGCTGGACGTACTACGGCTGGAAGTACGGCTACTTTGATTCGGAAGGCGACGCGAAAGTTTACTTCGACGAAATGTGCGCGATGCTCGCCCGCCAAATCGGCGCGCCGAACTCGCCGCAATGGTTCAACACCGGCCTGCATTGGGCGTACGGCATTTCCGGCCCGGCACAAGGGCACTGGTACGTCGATCCGACCGACGAAACTGCCCGCGCGTCGGCCGACACCTTTTCGCATCCACAGGTCAGCGCTTGTTATATCCTTGGAATCGAGGACGATCTCGTCAACGAGGGCGGCATCTTCGATGGCGTTCTGAGAGAGGCGCGCATCTTCAAAGGCGGCTCGGGTAGCGGAGCCAACTTTTCAAAGCTCCGGTCCGCGGGAGAGAAACTAACCGGCGGCGGCACGTCGAGCGGTTTGATGTCGTTTCTGCGAGTCTTCGATCGCGCCGCCGGCGCGATCAAATCGGGCGGGACGACGCGCCGCGCCGCCAAGATGGTCGTGCTCAACGCGGATCATCCCGATATCGAAGAGTTCGTCAACTGGAAGGTTCGCGAAGAGCGTAAGGTGGCCGATCTCGTCATCGGCTCGCGCATTTTTGAGAAGCAGCTCAATGCCATCATTTCGGCCGCGCACGATACGCGCGTTCCCGACCAGGCGCGCCTCGATCCGGCCCTCAACGCATCGCTACGCAACGCTATTCGTGAAGCAATCAATGCCGGAGTTCCGCCCGGTGCGACGCAGAGCGCGCTGGATTACGCGCGTCAAGGCTATACGCGTTTGGAGATCGAGCAGTACGACACGGCGTGGGACTCCGAAGCCTATATCACGGTCTCGGGACAAAACTCCA
This sequence comes from Candidatus Acidiferrum sp., assembly GCA_035571115.1. Lineage (GTDB taxonomy): Bacteria > Vulcanimicrobiota > Vulcanimicrobiia > Vulcanimicrobiales > Vulcanimicrobiaceae > Cybelea. The sequence goes on from DATMKR010000054.1 coordinate 3,659, forward strand.
ACAACTCCGTGCGGCTGACGAACGGTTTTTTCGATGCGCTCGACCGCGACGAAGACTGGCTGCTGACCGCGCGCACGACCGGCGACGTCGTCAAGCGCATAAAGGCGGGGGACCTCTGGGAGCAGATTGCCGTCGCCGCCTGGCAGTGCGCGGATCCCGGCTTACAGTTCGACGACACGATCCAAGAGTGGCACACCTGTGCCAACGACGACCGCATCAACGCCACCAACCCGTGCTCAGAGTACGTTTTTATCGATGATACGGCGTGCAACCTCGCAAGTCTGAACCTCGTCAAATTCCTCAACGACGACGGAAATTTTGATGCGAAGCGCTTTGCCCAGGCGGCTCGAATCTGGACGACGACGCTCGAGATCTCCGTCACGATGGGCCAGATGCCGTCGAGGCGGATCGCGGAAAAGAATCATGGCTACCGAACGCTCGGACTCGGATACGCAAATCTCGGCACGCTGTTGATGCGGTTGGGCTTGCCCTACGATTCCGAGGAAGGCTTCGGGTGGTGCGCGGCAATCACGTCGCTGATGACCGGCGCCGCGTACCGCACGTCCGCCGAAATGGCGCAGCAGCTCGGCCCATTTGCGCGCTTCGAAGCGAACCGCGATCCGATGCTGCGCGTCATCCGCAATCATCGCAACGCCGCCTACGCCGCGGACCCCGGCGTGTACGAAGCGCTCACGGTCACACCCGTAACCCACGCGCCGACGCTCTTCACTCAAGCCACGTGGGCACTGGCGCGCAAGATGTGGGACGACGCGATTTCGATCGGCGAGGTTGCCGGTTTCCGCAACGCTCAGACGGTCGTGATTGCGCCGACCGGATGCCTTACCGGTACCTCCTTGATTTCGACCGATCGCGGCCTCAGCCGTTTACAGCGTTTGGGGAACGTCGACGGAGAGCAATGGCAAGATATCGACGTTCGCGTGCTCACCGACGACGGCGAACAGCGCGCGAGCCAGTTCTATATTAATGGGATCTCGCCGACTCGGCGCATCCGAACCAGCAGCGGCTACACGGTCACCGGAACGCCCGAACACCGAGTGAAGATCGTCGACCGCCAATCCGGGGA
>DATMKR010000055.1:0-11337 GCA_035571115.1 Candidatus Acidiferrum sp.
GTGCTCAGGATAACATGGGGAGGCGTGATCTCTGGGTCATCCTTCGACAAGCTCAGGATGACAATGGGAGGCGTGATCTCTGTGTCATCCTTCGACAGGCTCAGGATGACAATGGGCGCTCACGACGACATTGCGTGCTCAGGATAACATCGGCAGGCCTGATCTCTGGGTCATCCTTCGACAAGCTCAGGATGACAACGGGAGGCGTGATCTCTGTGTCATCCTTCGACAAGCTCAGGATGACAAAGGGGCGCTCAGGATGACAGTGCGCGGAGTTTATAGCGTTGGAGTTTGCCGGTTTCGGTTCGCGGCAGTTCGCTGAGGAACTCGATCTCGCGCGGCGCTTTGAACGGCGCGATCTGCGACTTGCAGAACTCGCGGAGCTCGTCGGCCTTTGCGTTCGTTGCGGCGCAGCCGTCGACGAGTACGACGAACGCTTTCACGAAGTTGGTCTCTTTTATCGGGTCGCGCTTTCCCACGACCGCTACCTCTTTCACGTCCGCGTGTGCGATCAGCGCCTGCTCGACCTCGGGACCTGAGATGTTGTAGCCGGCCGAGAGAATCATGTCGTCCATGCGCGAGACGTACCAGTAGTAGCCGTCGGCGTCTCGGCGATACGCGTCGCCGGGATAGTTCCAGCCGCGCTGCACGTAGTTCCGCTGGCGCTCGTCCTGCAAATACTTGCAGCCCGTTGGCCCTTTGACCGCGAGGCGCCCTACGGTACCGTCGGGAACCGGCCGCCCCTCGTCGTCGTGAATCTCGGCAATGTAGCCGGGCACGACGCGTCCCGTCGCGCCGGCTCGCACTTCATGCTGCGGCGAACCGACGAAAATATGGAGCATCTCCGTGCTGCCGATACCGTCGAGAATCTCTAGGCCCGTCGTCGCTCGCCACTGCTCCCAGACGGCTTTCGGCAGCGTCTCGCCCGCCGAAACGCACGTCCGAAGCGTCGCGAGGTCGTACTCCTTCGCTCTTGCAGCCATCGTGCGGTAGGCGACCGGCGCCGTAAAGATCGTCGTCACCCCGAAGGCCGCGATTGCCTCGAGCAACTCGATTGGGCCGGCTTTTTCGAGCATCAGCGTCGCCGCGCCGGCGTGGAGCGGAAAGAGCAGCAATCCCCCAAGGCCAAACGTAAATGCCAGCGGTGGGCTTCCGCAGATGAGATCGTCGTGGCGCGGCTGCAGCACGCCCGCGGCATACGTGTCGCAGATCGCCAACAAGTCGCGATGGTAATGCATCGCGGCCTTGGGCGTGCCGGTCGTCCCCGACGTGAAGGCAATGATCGCGACGTCGTCGGCCGCGGTTTGCACGGTTTCGAAATCCGGCGGCTTCCCCGTCATGAGATGCTCCAGCGAGTCCTCGCGCGCCGCCTCTCCGTTGAAGTGGAGCGTCCGTACGCCTTCAACGCTGCTGCAGGCGAGATCAAGCTCATCTCGCAACCGGAAGTCGCAGAGCGCGTACTTCACTTGCGCCTTCTCCATCATAAAGCGCAGCTCGGCGGCGCGATAGAGCGGCACGGTGGTTACCGCGATGCCGCCCGCTTTCAGTACCGCAAACCAGCATGCCGCCAGCATTGGCGAATTCGGCGCTCGAAGCAACACGCGGTTTCCCGGCACGATTGCCAGATCGTCGACCAGCACGTTCGCAATGCGGTTCGCCGCGTCGCGCAGGTCGGCATAACTCCAGCAGAGGCCTCCCGGCGCCACGATGCACCGACGGTCCCCGCTGCCCTCCTCTACGCGCCGGTCGAGCAGCTCCGTTGCCGCGTTGAAACGTTCGGGATACTGCAATGCGGGCAGATCGAAATGCAGTTCCGGCAACTCGTCCGCCGCCGGTAATCGCTCCTTCGCGAAGGTGTCGGAATGCCCGGTGATGCGCACGTTCACGCCTGGAGCAGCTGCTTTGCGATGACGAGCTGCTGAATCTCGCTGGCACCTTCGTAAATACGCAAGGCGCGAACGTCGCGATATAAGCGTTCGACGATCTCGCCGCGCGTTACGCCGCGTCCTCCAAAAAGCTGCACGGCGCGATCGCAGACGCGCCCGGCCGCCTCCGTCGCAAACCATTTCGCCATCGCCGCTTCCTTGGTGATGCGCGGCCGGCCGCTATCCTTGACCCAAGCGGCACGATAGACGAGGAGCGCACTGGCATCGACGTCGGTCGCCATCGTCGCAACAGCGGCTTGCGTGAGCTGCAGGTCGGCCAGCGGCTTGCCGAAGAGCCGCCGCGTTTTTACGTGCGCAACCGATTCGTCCAAAGCCCGTCGCGCGAAGCCAACGGCCGCGGCACCCACCGTGCTGCGAAAGACGTCGAGCACCGACATTGCAATCTTGAAGCCTTCGCCTTCCTCGCCGATCCGGCACTCGTTGGGAACGCGCACGCCGTCTAACCGCAACGTGCCGAGCGGATGCGGCGAGATCGTTTCGATCTGTCTCTCCGTGCGACAGCCGTTTGTCGCGGCATCGACGGCAAAGGCGCTCAGGCCTTTGGAACCGCTCTCGCCCGTGCGCGCGAAGACGACGTAGAGATTCGCGATTCCGGCATTGGATATCCACGCCTTCTCGCCCTCGAGGACGTAACTGCCGTTTTCGCGCCGCGCGCGCGTCGTCAGCGCGCCGACATCCGACCCGGCCTCAAACTCCGATAACGCGAACGCGGCGATGCACCGCCCCGCGGAAATCTCGGGCAGATATCGCCGCTTCAGCTCGGCGCTGCCGAATAACGCGATCGGACCGGCGCCCAAACCCTGCATCGCAAAAGCGAAATCTGCCAGCGCGGAACGGTACGCCAGAAGTTCCCGCGCCAGGCAAAGCGTTCGAACGTCGAGGTCCGCGCGAATGCCACCGTACACGCCCGGAACGCACGCGCGAAGCCACCCTCCCTCCGCCAACGCGCGTACCCAGGCGCATGAGCTCCTGGCGGCATCGGACTCGTCGTCGGCAACGGCGGAACCATCGAGCCAGGCTTTGAGGCCCGAAGAAAACGCGCGGTGCTCTTCGTCAAACAGCGGGAGATCGAGCATTTCCCGAGGTCCTAGTTCCCTTCGAACTGCGGCGGCCGTTTTGCGACAAAGGCTTCGTAGGCGCGCCGGAAGTCGTTGCTCTCCATACAGGCGGCTTGCGCCCGCGCTTCCGCGTCGATTGCTTCGTCGAGCGGCAGCACCCATTCGTCATGCAGCATTCGCTTCGTCATTGCGTGCGCTGCCGTCGGGCCCTGCGCAATCGTGCGCGCCAGCTCGACGGCGCGTTCCAGCAACGCATCGGGCGAGCATAGCTCGTTATAAAATCCCCACGCGTGCGCCTCTTTGCCTCGCAGCGCGCGACCGGTGTAGAGCAGCTCGCTCGCGCGGCCCAGCCCCACAATCCGCGGCAGCATCGTGCAAGCCCCCATGTCGCATCCGGCAAGACCGACGCGGACAAAAAGAAAAGCAACGCGCGAGCGCTTCGTTCCAAAGCGCAGATCGCTCGCCATTGCGAGAATCGCTCCGGCGCCGGCGCAGGTACCGTCGATTGCGGCAACGATGGGTTGCGGACACGCGCGCATCGCCTTCACCAAGTCTCCGGTCATCTGGGTGAACTCGAGAAGCTGCTGCGGAGAGCTCTGGGTCAAGGGTCCGATGATTTCGTGCACGTCACCGCCCGAACAGAAGTCCGCGCCGGCGCCGGTCAGCACGACGGCCTTAACGGTTGCGTCGGTTTGCAAAGACGTGAACAGATCCGTCAGCTCGCGGTAGAGCTCGAACGTCAGCGCGTTCTTTCGAGCGGGCCGGTCTAGAGTAACGGTCAATACCTTCGTATCGAGCTGCGTCCGCGCCCCGTTCATCGGATACGAAATGGCAGATCCTCTTCGTCCTCGTCGCCCGCGCTGTTGCGCGCGATCACGCGCAGACGATACGAACGAACGAAGATCGGCGGAGTATCGAGCACGTCGAGCGTGAACTGGAAGCGTCCGGGACCTACGTGGGGAACGTTGATGGAGAAGAGACTCGTGCGCACCTCGACACTCGCTACATCGGTGCCCGTCACGAACCAGCCGGACCAATGCTCGCCGCGGCGCACGTCGAGCGAGGAGAAACGCATGCCAAGCATCTTCGGCGGCGCGTCGTTCGGTTCGACCCTCGGCGTGGGCAGCGCCGATGCGGCACCGACGATCGCGTTCGAAGGCATGGCCGGCGGAAGGCGCGATCCGCATGCGACCGACAGCAGTGCGAACCAACACGCCCCGATGCGAAGCAGCACGCCTAAGGTCGTACGGCCTTGCCGCGACGCCACCTGCTCAGTTTAGAAGGCGCCTCCGAGCGTAGGGCGTAAAGGCCGGGCATAATGCAGAACGCGGCCCCGCGAAGCTTAGCGCTCGATTACGCGGTCGGCATTTGCGGCATCTGGATTTCCGGCGGTTTTTTTCTCGACGCATGGGCGCACGGGCACGTGCCCGTGGAAAGCTTCTTCACGCCGTATCATGCCGTCTTCTATTCCGGCATGATGGCCTTGGTCATTACGGTCGGAGCCTTTGTCCTACGCTCGCGTCGTCTCGGTTACGCTTGGCCCGATACGATCCCCCGGCGTTATCGGGTGGCACTTCTGGGCATTCCGATTTTCGTCGCTGCCGGATTCGGAGATATGCTCTGGCATCGCTTCTTCGGAATCGAAGTGGGCGTCGACGCGCTGCTCAGTCCGACGCATCAAGTTCTGGGGCTTGGAATCTTTCTGGTTGCGAGCGGCCCCATTCGCTCGGTGCTGGCGCAGCGCGATGCCACGACGCCTTCGCGCCAGCTGCCCCTCGTGCTCGGTCTCGCGACGTGGCTGATCCTCACGCATTTCGGCACGGCATACGGATTCGATCCGGGCGCCGGCCGAACCAACGCTCCGCCGCCCATCGTTCCGTTCACGCCGGACTACCTCACGGCGCTCTCGATCGGATACTATAAGATTGCCAGCGGCGTGCTCAGCATCATTCTCGAGAGCCTTTTGATCGGCGGCTTCGCGCTTTGGTTTATCTCGCGCATTCGTCCCACCCCCGGCATGTTGACCGCGCTCCTTGTGATCGGCAATGCCCCGGCGGCGGCGGCATTCACCAATCAGACGCCGTTGCTGCTCGTGACGATCGTGCAGTCCTTGATTACCGGCATCGTGGCCGACGTTCTCGTTGCACGGTACGATCCATATCCTTCTCCGGCTAAGATCGTCGCGTTTCGAGTTTTTGCAATCGCCGTTCCGATGTCGTACACGGGCGTCTATCTACTCGCGACGTTTTTCGCCGACGGCATCTGGTGGGATTGGAACGTAGCGCTGGGCACGTGGATTTGGTCGGGAGTCTGCGGCTTCGCGCTGAGCCTGCTGATCGCCGCTCGCCGAACGGCGTGATCGCCGTCGGGCTGCTCTGTGCCGCGCTGCTGTTGCACGGCGCAACGGCGTGGCGCTACGGCTACTTCCGCGACGAGCTTTACTTCATCGCCTGCTCGAAGCATCTCGCGTGGGGTTACGTCGATCAGCCGCCGCTCGTTGCCGTCGCGGCCTGGCTCGCTGCCCCCGGCGGATATCAGCTCGTAGCGTTGCGGGCGCTTCCAATTCTGGCCGCCGGCGGAACCGTCTATCTCGTCGTGCGCCTCACCAAGGAACTGGGCGGCGGTGCGTTCGCGCAGACGCTCTCCGGCCTCGCGACGCTCTTGATGCCGGCCTATCTGCTGCTAGGCAACACGCTGACGACGACCTCCGTCGAGCCGTTCTTCTGGACGCTCGCGATCTACCTCACGATTCGGCTGGTGCGTGCTCAGGTGGCTTCGCGGCCGGGGCTGTGGCTCGCGCTAGCGGTTATCGTGGCGTTGGGGGCGTATGCGAAGTATTCGATCGTCTTGCTCGTCGGCGCGCTGGTCGCCGGTTTGTTGTTGACGAAAGAGCGCGGCACGCTGCTCACGCCCTACGCACTCTGCGCCGCGGGCCTTACGCTGCTGCTGCTAGCTCCGAACCTCGCCTGGCAGGCAGCTCATGGATGGCCGTTTTTCGAAGTCGTCCGCGGCGATGCGGCGCATCGTCCCGCCTTTGCAAACGGTCTGACGCTGGAGTATCGCAACCTCACGAGTAACGCGACGGCCTTTGCGCTGGAGCAACTGCTCTACACGAATCCACTCGCAGTTCTCGTCTGGCTGACCGGGATCGTCGCGCCGTTCCGCGTAGCCGCACTGCGTGATTTGCGCTTTATCGCCCTTGCCTACGTCGTGCTCTTCTTGGCCGCGGTGGCGCTGGGCGCGAAAGGCTACTACATCATCGGCATCTATGCGACGTTGCTGGCAATGGGTGCCGTTGCGATCGAGCGCGTTGCGGCCCCTCTGCGGTCTGCGGTGCTCGGCGCGCTGGCCGCGGTCGCGATTCTCGCGCTTCCTTTATCGCTCCCGGTCCTGCCCGTTGAGGGGCTCGTTGCCTATACAAAGCTTCTCGGATTGACCGGACGAGGCGGCTCGCCGGCGCATCTCATCCAGCCGGTCTTTGCCGAAGAGTTCGGCTGGGATCGGCTTGCGCAGGATGTCGCCCGAGTCTATCTTGCACTCCCGAACGATATCCGCAGTCGCACGGCGATTTATGCCGACACGTACGGCGACGCCGGGGCCCTGGACTTCTTCGGACCGCGCTACGGATTGCCGCCGGCAATCTCGAGCCAGAACAACTACTACCTCTGGGGCACGCGCGGCTACGACGGCTCGACGCTGGTGGCGATCGGTGCGACGCGCATTGACGTGCTCCGACGATATTTTCGAAGCGTGCGCCTTATCAGCACGTCCGTCGAACCGTTGAAATGGGTCGTCGAGGGGCCGGCGCCGATCTATCTTTGCCGCGATCCGATCGCGCCGCTATCGGAGATCTGGCCACACCTGCGCTGGTACGGCGCCTAGCGCACCTTGTCGCCGTGACCGCGCGTTTTGTCACCCTGCGCCACCCTGTCATCCTGAGCGCGTTTTGTCATCCTGCGCCACCCTGTCATCCTGAGCCTGTCGAAGGATGCCCTTGCAACCCGCCTCTCATTATCATGCTTCGACAGGCTCAGCATGACAAAGCGACAGCCAGCATGACAGAAGCGACAGGCTCAGCATGACAAAGCGACAGCCTCAGCAGCGTGACGGCACGTTGTCATCCTGAGCGCGTTTTGTCATCCTGCGCCACCCTGTCATGCTGAGCCTGTCGAAGGATGACCTTGCAACCCGCCTCTCATTATCATGCTTCGACAGGCTCAGCATGACAGAAGCGACAGCCTCAGCATGACAAAGCGACAGCCTCAGCATGACAAAGCGACAGCCAGCATGACAGAAGCGACAGGCTCAGCATGACAGAAGCGACAGCCTCAGCTTGACAGAAGCGACAGCCTCAGCATGACAGAAGCGATGCGCTCAGCGTCACGCTGGGAGAAAACCGGGGACGATCATTGCGGTTCCGGTTTGTGAGCCGCCGATCAGCATCAGGACGCCCTCGGCGACCTCGTCGACGGTAGCGATTCGGCCTTCGGGATTGCTTGCGGCTAACAGCCGCCGCGTTTCTTCTTCATCTCTTCCGGTTTTCGCCGTAATGTTGGTCACGGCGTTGCGAAGGATGTCGGTCTCCGTGTAGCCGGGGCAGATCGCGTTGACGGTGACTCCCGTTCCGGCGGCCTCCGCGGCGACGGCTCTCGTGAATCCGACCACGCCGTGTTTGCTCGCGCAGTAGGCCGAGATGTACGGCGCGCCCGCGAGGCCCGCGGTACTGGCGACGTTGACGATGCGTCCCCATTTTGCATTCGTCATTTCCGCGAAAACTTCGCGCGTGCAGAGGAACGTGCCGGTCAGATTCGTTGCGATGATTCGGTCCCACATCTCGGAGGACGTGCGCATTAGCGTGGCGGACTCCACGACGCCGGCATTGTTCACCAGAATGTCGATCGCGCCGTTCGCCTCGCGGCACTCTTGGAACGCACGCCGAATCTCATCTTCGTCGCAAACGTCGGCTCGCGCAAAAAAACCTTCGAAGCTCAGGCCGATAGCGGGGGACGAACGGCTAACGATACTGACACGCGCGCCCTCTTGGTGAAGACGCTCGGCGATGGCGAGACCGATGCCGCGCGTAGCACCGGTGACGAGGGCGTGCTTTCCCGCGATGCTCACGAGGCTGCGTCCTTCGCTCTTGCCACGAGCCGCTCGAGCTGCTCTTTGCCCGAGAGGTATTGCACCGGCCACGGCGCCTCTTCGTAGCCGAGTTCGGCCGCGGCATGCAGCGTCCAAAAGGGATCGGCGAGATGCGGGCGCCCGAGCGCGACCAGATCCGCGCGCGCGCCGGCGAGAATCGCGTCGACCTGATCGACGTCGGTAATATTGCCGACCGCCATCGTCGCGATCCCGACTTCGTTGCGAATCTTGTCCGAATACGGCGTCTGAAACATCCGCCCGTACACCGGCTTTGCGTCCGGCGTCGTCTGCCCGGCCGAAACGTCAATGAGATCGGCGCCCTCGAGCTTGAACGCGCGCGCGATCTCGACGGCATCCTCGCCGTTGACGCCGCCGTCTACCCAATCCGTCGCCGATATGCGCACCGACATCGGCCGTTCCTCCGGCCAAACCATGCGCATCGCGCGAAAAACCTCCAAAGGATAGCGCAGGCGATTCGCCAGCGAGCCGCCGTACTCGTCGCGGCGATGGTTGCGCAACGGCGTGATAAATGACGACAGCAGATATCCGTGCGCGCAGTGCAGCTCGAGCATGTCGAAACCGGCCTCCACGCCCATGCCCGCGGCGCGCACAAAGGCGTCGCGAATCTCGACCATCTCCGCTCGCGTCAACTCGGACGGCGCCTGATTGCGGGCGGCGTACGGAATCGCCGACGGCGCGACGAGTGGCCAGTTCCCCTCATCGAGCGGTTCGTCCATCCCCTCCCACAGCAGCTTCGTCGAACCTTTCGGCCCGGAATGTCCAAGCTGCAGGCAGATCTTGGCGCGCGAGGATGCGTGAACGAAATCAACGATTCGCTTCCAAGCAGGCACGTGTTCGGGCAGGTACATCCCGGCGCATCCTGGGGATATGCGTCCTTCTCGCGTCACGCAGGTCATCTCCGTAAAGACCAAACCCGCGCCGCCGAGCGCGCGGGTTCCCAGATGCACGAGATGAAAATCGCCGGGCGTCCCGTCGACCGAGCTGTACATGTCCATCGGCGAAACGACGATCCGGTTTTGCAGCTCCAAACCTCGGAGCCGAAACGGCACGAACATCGGTGGAACGGCGCGGCCGCCAAACCATCGTTCGATGCGATCGACGTAGGTCGTGTCGCGCAGGCGCAGGTTCTCGTGACCGATCCGCTGGCTGCGCGTCAGCAGGCTATACGCGAACTGCTCGGGCGGAAGCGTTGCGTAGCGTGCGACGTTTTCGAACCATTCCGTCGAGTTGCGCGCGGCGTTCTGCAGCTTTAGCACTTCCAGCTTCCGGCTTACCTCGTACTGCTCTAGCGCTTTCCCCAGACCGACGGACTCCGCGCCTGCCAGGGCATCGGCCAAACCGATGGCATCTTCGAGTGCGAGCTTGGTTCCGGAACCGACGGAAAAGTGCGCGGTGTGGGCGGCGTCGCCCAGCAGCACGACGTTGCCGCTGCTCCAGCGCTCGTTGCTCACCCGGGTGAAGTTGAGCCAGTCGCGGCCGCGCAGGTGCGCGCTATTGGTCAGCAAGCGATGGCCGTGCAGGTACGACTCGAAAAGCGCTTCGCAAAACGCAATCGTCTGCTGCGAGTCTGCCGTATCGAGGCCGTGCGCGAGCCACGTCTCCTCGCGGCACTCGACGATGAACGTGCTGAGCTCTTCGTCGAAGCGATACGCATGGACGGTGAACCAACCATGTTCGGTCCGCTCGAAAATAAACGTGAAGGCATCGAGGGGCAGCGTCGTCCCGAGCCACACGTAGCGGCAGCCGCGCCGCTCGAGGGTCGGCTGGAACTCATCGGCTAGACTCTGGCGGACTCGGCTATTGGCGCCGTCGGCACCAACCAAGAGATCGCAACGATCACGCTCGGACGCGATATCCGTAACGTCGGTTTGAAAGTTCAGCTCGACGCCCAGCTCCGTCGCTCGATGTTGTAAGATCGAGAGCAGCCGCTTTCGCGAGATACCGCTGAAACCGTGGCCACCCGACCGAATCGTGTGCCCGTTGAAATGAATCTCGATATCATCCCAGTGCGCGAACGCCTGGGTAATCTCGCGCTGCGTCGGCTCGTCGGCGGCTCGCAGATTCTCCAGCGTCGCATCGGAGAAGACGACGCCCCATCCAAAGGTATCGAGAGGCCGATTACGTTCGGCGATGCGAACGGGCCACGAGGGGTAGCGAGCCTTGATGAGTATTCCAAGATAGAGGCCCGCGGGACCGCCGCCGATGCAAGTTACGCGCATAATGTCATCCCGACCCTTCGACAAGCTCAGGACTGCGCTTCGCGCCGCCGCTAAAATCTTGTCGTCCTGAGCCTGTCGAAGGACGAAGGACGCTTACACTTTGATGAGAGCCGCAGACGAATCCCGCCACGCCGTGGTATTCTACGCTCGAAAAGTGATGAGACCGGCGATTGCACTCGGTTTGTTCCTGTCCTGTTTCGCCGTGCTTCTCGTGGTTGAGAGCGACGCGGCGGCGGCTCGAGCAGCGGCCCCGGTGACGCTTTCGAGCGGATTATCCGCATCCCGCGCGACGATCCCGGTAAGCATCAACGGCCGGCGAGCCTCCTGTATCTTAGATACCGGCAGCTCCGCTATTTTGGTCTCGCCAATGCTGGCGCGCGACGCGGGACTCTCCGGTGAGGGCGGAACGTTTGAGGTTGCGCCCGATGGCCGAACCTACGCAGACCGCGAAACCGAGATTTCACATTTCGCCGTCTCCCGCTTCGCAGTGCCCGACGTTCACGCGTTGATCTCTTCGAATTTGACCGGATACAACGCGCTCTGCGGTTACGATTTCTTCACGCGTTTTCCATCCCTCATCGACCGCGATCGCAGAACGGTCACGCTCTTCCCGGCTCCTTCAAAGATTGCGCGCATGCATTGTCTTCGCGTCGATCTCGCCCCCCGTGTGCCGTTAGCGACGGTCGAGATTAACGGCACGTGGCTGAATCAGATCGTGCTCGATTCGGGAATGTCGGGAGGCGGAGCGCTATGGGACGGCGTGCGCGAACGCCTGCGCAGCCCGTTGGTTTCCGGCGCAAGCGACGCGAATCAACCGCCAATGCGCCCCGGTTTCTCCTGCGAAGCTTCCGCTTTCGTGAGATTCGCGACGGGGACGGCTCCGAGCTCGATGCCGATGTGCACCGAAGAGCAGCGCCCCGACGGCTACAACGGGATTATCGAAACCAACCT
>DATMKR010000056.1:0-8412 GCA_035571115.1 Candidatus Acidiferrum sp.
AGTTCGATTCTCGTCAGTCACCCCAAATCATCACGGGCGCCTTTAGCTCAGCTGGTAGAGCACCGGACTTTTAATCCGTTGGTCCCGGGTTCGATCCCCGGAGGGCGCACGTTTTTCTTTCCCGAAGGATTGGGCGGACGCACCGCTAGCTCAATTGGTAGAGCAGGTGACTCTTAATCACTTGGTTGGGGGTTCAAGTCCCTCGCGGTGTAGATTTGAAAAGCCCTTACGCCGTGAGGGCTTTTTCCTTTGGATTTGAGCCGTCCCCGGTCAGCGACTGCGTCGAGCGGCACGCCCGCCGCCTTCTCTGCTTCGGCGGCCCCTGCCTCGAGCAACGGCTTCCACCAATTGCAGGTGAGCTTTCTACGCCGAACCGGCACCCGTCCGGCGACGTGAAGACGAAGCTCTCCGGCGTTGTGCGTCCGGCCCGTAGCTGGCCTTCCAGCCGCTTCGAAAGAGCCGTCGCTGCCTCATCGCTCAGCGGTAGCTCGCGACGGCTCTCGTCCGTCTTCAAGGGGCCGATCGTCGGGACGTTATCTATTTCCGTCGGCTTATCAACTGACGTACAGGGGGATTTTAGAGCGATCGATATGGAGGCCGTAGAGACCGGTAACCGCGAGCATAGAAATCGCACGTCTGCGAACACATAAATCGACGAGAATTCACGACGCTTGAAAATCGCCTAAACTCGTCGTCCGCGGAGACGCTGCTCGAATGCGAAGCTGTTAGTGCAGCGTTCATACCGTCTGAAAGGCCGGAGAAGTAACTATGGCTGTACGTAGAGATCGCTGCCTTTGCCGCGATGCGACGCTCGCCGGTTCGAACGCCGTGCTTTTAAAAGTCGAGCTGGTTGCTCAGCGCAACGCCCTGAATCACAGAGTTGAGTTTCTCTTTGACGTACGGGCGTGGATGCGTGCGGAGGAAAGGATACTTAATTCCATAGACAGTGCCTCCTTCCGCCGCGATGAAAAGCCTGGGCTCCGTTTGCCTGATCGCGAGTTGGTTCGGCGTGTTGGCAATGGGCACCTCAACGGACGGCGTCTGTTGACCCGGCGGAAAGACATCGATGCGATTGGTATCGCCGGTCTCGACGACAACGATGTTGCCTACATTGTCGATGAGGAGACCCTGCGGTTGGTTGAGCGACATTCCGAGAACTTTGCCCTGTGTGGAACCGGCCGCGAACTCCTCGACGCTGCCCGTACCGTCGCTGGTGCGGTAGGCGACATACAGGTTGCCCTGCTGGTCGAAATCCATCCCGTCGGCCTCGATCCCCGGGGTCTGGAGCACCTGATATGCGCTGGTGCTTCCCGACCGATATTCGACCACCGTTCCGCCCTGCGCGTAACTTGGCTCAGATGTGGTGTATCCCCCGGCGTTACTCACGAAAACATCACCGCTACTGTCGACGATTGGATAGAGCGGCCGGGAAAGATCCTGTGAAAACGTGAGCGAGGGCGACGTGGAGCCCGCCGGATACGCGGTAACTGTGCTGGTGCTCGAGTAGTAGTTGCCCTGGTTGGCGACGTAAAGCGTGCCGTGGTTGTCGATGTACAAACCCCACGGGTCGTTCACGCCAGCAGTAATCATGCCGATGGGTTTTCGGCGATCGCCTTTCTCCGGATAGATAACCACGTCGCTAGCATATTCTTGTGACACGTAGAGGAGCCGCCGGCCGGGAACTTTCGCTGCGGGCGAAAGCCAACCGGATCGCTTTGGCCCCCTGCGATGCACAGGAATCGACGTACCCTGTGGCATCGGGCGCACAGTGGCCGGCCGCACGGAGCCCTGCGTTCCGTTCGGCGCCGTCTCATCCTGAGGTTGTTGAGAGGCGCCGCAGCCGGCGAGGATTCCCACCGCGATCAATGCGCCGACGCGCAAGCGTGAAGCCTTCATGCTCTTCCCCTCCAGGCTGAGTACGTTCGACGGGGACTAACTGTTCCCGCCACGTTTGCTGACCGCGTCGCCCGACTTGCGCCGGCAGAACGTCGGTCGTGAACTTCTGAAGGCGGAAGAACGTTCTTATCCACGGGGAGTCCGCTGGGTGACTTGAACGAGGATATGGGTAGACGAAACGGCTCGTTCCTGAAACCCGGCTGGCTATACAGAAAAGGCCCGGGAGCTAAACAACCCGCGGGAGGTTGGCGCCGGGCCTTTCTCGTGGCGTTCTGTAACTGCCGCTACCCAGTCGGCGGCACGCCTGTGAGGAGCATCTTAAAAGGCGACCACGAGCCGCGAGGCGCGGTGGTGAGCAAAGCCAAAACCTAACCGCAAGCCTCGCTACGTTGGATCGCAGTATCTGACATAAACCGCTCTAGTGTGCGTTCGTGAAGCGACGACGGTAGAGCGGGTCGCTCTTTATGATGGAGATCGGCGATCAAGCATTCGCTCGCGTAATCCGAGACCGCCTCGATTTGGGCAATCTCTGCGGCGTGAACGATCGTATTCGCGTGCGCGATCGCGGCCTCGCGTGCCGCCGCTTCGACGGTGGCGCAGATTGAGACCGGCCGGGTGCCGGCGTAGACGAGCCGATCGATTTCTTCCTGGGCCCAACGTTTAATCGCTTGCATCGACGCTTCGAGACTTTCGCGGGTCATACGTCGCACGCTAACAGATCAGTCTGAGAGCAGCCTTCAGCTCTATGATTACTCTCGTCGCTTTAACCCCGACACGAACTTCACAGCGCCCTCGACGCGAGCAGAAGGAAAAGCACTCGGCGCGTTCTATCTATCGGAATCGCCGGGCAAGTGGCGGAACTGGCAGACGCGCTGGACTTAGAATCCAGTGGGGCGACCCGTCAGAGTTCGAGTCTCTGCTTGCCCAAACTGGCGGGCCCCGGGCACCTACGAGGCATGCGGAAGTAGCTCAGTGGTAGAGCATCGCCTTGCCAAGGCGAGGGTCGCGAGTTCGAATCTCGTCTTCCGCTAATTTCTTTGATTATGACCGACTCCACTTTAACTCGACTTGCCCCCACCCAAGTGGCGCTCGAATTTTCGATCACGGGCCCGGAACTTGCCGCCGCCGAGGAGCGTGCCTTTCGGAAGCTGGTGAAGAACGTTCGCCTGCCAGGCTTTCGTATGGGTAAGGTGCCGCGAAAAATCTTCGAGCAGGCCTACGGTAGCGACGCCGTCACGACGCAAGCCGTCGAGGACGTCTTGCCCGAGGTTTACGCAAAGGCGGTTCGGGAGCACGATCTCGACCCGGTTGACCGGCCCAAGCTCGAGGTGCTGGAGGAGAGCGACGGCCGCCCCACCCGCATGAAGGCGACCGTCGAGGTGCGTCCGTCCATCGAACTGCGGCCGTACCGGGGCGTCAGGGTGACCGGTCCGCCCGTCGAGGTAACCGACCGCGACGTCGAGCGGAGCCTTGAGGCCCTGGCAAAGGAACGGGCCACCCTCGTTCCCGTCTCACGCCCGGCGCAGCTCGGCGACGTGGCGTCGCTGGACTACGAGGGCACGATCGCGGGAGTCCCCTTTGAAGGGGGGCAAGCCGCCGGGGAGACGATCGAACTTTCGGAGGGCCGGTTCGTTCCGGGATTCGTTGGGGGCATCGTCGGCATGACTCCGGGCGAGAGTAAGAACGTGGAGCTGCGCTTCCCCGACGACTACCCATCGCCGGCCGTGGCTGGAAAAGACGCGGTCTTTGCCGTGAAGCTGCACGATCTCAAAGAGTTTGAGCTGCCGCCGCTTGACGACGAACTCGCTAAAGCCGTCTCGACCAATCAGACCCTCGACGAGCTGAGGGCAGATTTACGCCGGCGGCTCACGGCCGTCGCGACGGGCCGAGCGCGCCGTATTATTGGTAGTTCGATCCTCGAACGACTTGTGGCGGAACACGATTTTGCCTTGCCGCCATCGATGGTGGAAGGCGAGCTCGACCATTTGATGGAGGACGCTACGGCCGCGGCGGCTGGCAGCGGAGCCAGTTTCGACGAGTACTTAAAGCGAATCGAAAAGACCGAAGCGGAACTGCGCGAGAGCTACCGCGGCGGGGCGGAGTCGCGGGTGAAGACTACCCTGCTGATCGAGCAGATTGCCAGGGCAGAAAACATCACCGCGACTCCGGCCGATATCGCCGCGGAACTCGAGATACTCTCGCGCCGTTACGGTCAGCCCCCCGCCCGAATACGCAAGGCGTTGGGCAACAATTTACTCTCCCTCATGGACGGCATCGTGCGGAATAAGACGCTCGAACTGCTAATTGACAACGCCGAGGTCGTGCCCAACGAAGAAACTTCAGACTCGGCGTCGTAGTTAAGGCAGCATATGGGACATTTGGTGCCGATGGTCGTCGAGCAAACGGCGCGCGGCGAACGAGCGTACGACATCTATTCGAGGCTGCTCAAGGACCGTATCGTCTTCGTGGGCGGCCCGATCGACGATCACCTCGCAAGCCTCGTGATCGCGCAACTCCTCTTTTTGGAGAAGGAAGACCCGGATAAAGATATCGACATGTATTTGAACAGCCCGGGCGGCAGCGTCACTGCCGGCCTGGCGGTGTACGATGCGATGCGCTTTATCAGGCCCGACGTGGCCACGATCTGCATGGGGTTCGCCGCGTCAATGGGTTCCATTCTGTTAACGGGAGGTGCCCCAGGCAAGCGCTACGCGCTCCCGAACTCCAAGATCGTCATCCATCAGCCCTGGGTATCGCAGATCGGCGGCCAGGCCACGGACGTCGAAATCGCCGCCCGCGACCTCATCGCGACCCGCAATACGGTGGCGCGAATTTACGAGGAGACCGCCAAAAAACCGATCGAACAGGTTCTCAAGGACATCGAACGAGACTATTATATGACTGCACAAGAGGCCAAGGATTACGGTATAATCGACCAGATCATCTCGAGCCATACCAGCCTACCGGTGCCGGCATAACAGGAGTGGAGGAGTCCCGGGCGAGCAATGTTCCGATTCGGAGACGATAAGGGTCAGCTCAAGTGCAGCTTCTGCGGCAAATCGCAGGAGCAGGTCCGCAAACTGATTGCAGGGCCCGGCGTTTATATTTGCGACGAATGTATCGAGCTGTGCAACGAGATCATCGAAGAGGAGCTTTACAAGAACGTTGATGACAATCTCAAGCTTCGCAACATCCCGAAGCCCAAAGAGATCAACCACATCCTCAACCAATATGTGATCGGGCAGGAACGCGCAAAGAAATCTCTAGCGGTCGCCGTTTACAATCATTACAAGCGCGTCAACGCCGGTGCGAGCGCCGACGACGTCGAGCTGCAGAAATCGAACATCTTGCTGGTTGGTCCGACGGGGTCGGGCAAGACGTATTTGGCGCAGACGCTTGCCAAGATTCTGGACGTCCCCTTAGCGATGGCAGATGCTACGTCGCTGACCGAGGCCGGCTACGTCGGCGAAGACGTCGAAAACATTTTACTCAAGCTCATCCAGGCCGCCGACTACGATGTGAAGCGCGCAGAGAAGGGCATCGTCTACATCGACGAGATCGACAAGATCGCGCGCAAGAGCGAGAACCCTTCGATCACGCGCGACGTTTCCGGCGAGGGCGTGCAACAGGCGCTGCTCAAGATCTTGGAAGGTACGACGGCCAACGTGCCGCCGCAAGGCGGGCGCAAGCATCCTCACCAAGAGTTCATTCAAATCGACACGACCAACGTGCTGTTCATTTGCGGCGGAGCCTTTGACGGGCTCGAGCGCATCATCGAAGCGCGCGTCGCCGCCAACAACATGGGATTTCGCGCGAATCCCGAGGGCAAGCGCGACCTGCACATCGGCAAACTTTTCCAGCAGCTGATGCCCGAGGATTTGCTCCGGTTCGGATTGATTCCGGAGTTCATCGGTCGCCTGCCGATCGTCGTGACGCTCGACGCGCTCGACGAGCTGGCGCTGCGCCGGATCCTCACCGAGCCGCGCAACGCGCTCGTTCGTCAGTTCCAAAAGATCCTCGGCATGGATGGCGTCGATCTTCAGTTCACTAAGGAAGCGCTGGTAGCGATCGCGCACAAAGCTCAGAGCCGTAAGACCGGCGCTCGCGGTTTGCGTTCGATTCTCGAAGAGACGATGCTCGAGGTCATGTACGATCTCCCTTCGCTTCAAGGCGTCAAGAAGTGCGTCGTCAACAAAGACGTGATCGAGAAGAAGGAAGCGCCGACGCTGATCTACCACGAACAAAAGAAAGACATGCCGGCCTAGGGGCCATATTCGCCCCATGGCTTTGTCGCGGCAGGTCTCGATTACCAGATTGTAACTTCGGGGCGCCGCTCCACTCTGTCATCCCGAGCCAGTCGTTCGTCATCCCGAGCCTGTCGAAGGATGGCGCAAATCTGAACCCCTAGGACGCTTGAGAGGCAGTGCCCGAAGCGATGCGGAACGCTGGCGCACCCATGGAACTCCCAAAGCATTATGACCCGCAGACGGTCGAGCCGCGTCTGTACGAGCAGTGGGAGCGTAACGGCTACTTTCACGAAGAACCCGATCCGGCGCGGCCGCCGTTCATCATTTGTATGCCGCCGCCCAACGTTACCGGGCGCGCTCACTTGGGGCACGGTTCGACCTTTACGCCGATGGACGTGCTTACGCGCTACCATCGAATGCTGGGCAACAATGCTGATTGGCTGCCCGGGGTGGATCATGCGGCGATTGCCACCGAGGCCGTTCTGGTCAAGCAGCTGGCGCAGAAAGGCGTGCGGCGCGAAGATCTCGGGCGCGAAGGCTTCGTTGCGCATGCGTGGGAGTGGTCGCGCACCTACGGTGGTCAGATCGACGCACAGTTTCGCCGTCTGGGGTTCGGACCCGATTGGGAACGCTCGCGCTTCACGATGGACGAAGCGCTCTCCGCAGCGGTGCGTCGCGTCTTCGTCCAACTCTATCGCGACGGTCTGATCTATCGCGGAACGCGTCTCGTCAACTGGGATCCCACCGCGCAAACGACCGTTTCGGATGCCGAACTCGAGTACGTGGAGCGCGACGGCACGCTTTGGCGCGTCCGCTATCCATTTTCAAAAGAGGATCGCAGCGATGGCATCGAGATCGCGACGACGAGGCCGGAGACGATGCTGGGAGACGTCGCAATTGCGGTTCACCCACAGGATCCGCGTTACTCGAAGCTCGTCGGGCGCAGCGTGTGGTTGCCGCCGCTCTTCGAGCGTGCGATACCGATCGTCGCCGACGAAGCCGTCGACATGGAGTTCGGAACCGGAGCCGTCAAGGTAACGCCCGCGCACGACCAAGCAGATTACGAGATCGGCGTACGGCACGCCCTCGAAATGCCGTCGGTTATCGGGCTCGATGCGCGAATCGCCGGTACCGACGTGAACGTCGGACCGTACGCGGGCCTCGATCGGTTCGAAGCCCGCGAACGAATCGTGACCGACCTGGAGCGGTGCGGCGTGCTTCTCGAGGCGCAACCGTATCGGCATTCCGTCGCGACCAGCGATCGCAGCGGTGACGTCACGGAGCCGTTGCTCTCGCTGCAGTGGTTCGTGAAGACGGCGCCGCTGGCGAAACCGGCGCTGGATGCGTATCGGGACGGGCGGCTTCGGTTCGTACCGGAGCGCCACGGCCGCACCTACGAGCGATGGTTGGAAAACATCCGCGATTGGAACGTCTCGCGCCAGATTTGGTGGGGGCATCGGCTGCCGGTTTGGTACACGCCCGACGGCCGCGAAGTGGTCGCCGAGAGTGAAGAAGAGGCCCTCGAACTCGCGCGCAGCACGTACGGAACGAGCGAGATCACGCGCGATCCCGACACGCTCGACACGTGGTTTTCCAGCGGGATTTGGCCGTTCTCTATTTTGGGCTGGCCGCGAGAAACGGAGGAGCTGCGCTGCTGGTACCCATCGCAGACGATGATTACCGGCGGAGAGATCCTCTTTCTTTGGGTGGCGCGAATGGTGATGCTGGGGCTGCACTTCATGGGACGCCTTCCGTTCCCGGACGTCGTCATCACGCCGTTGGTCTTCGATGCCGCCGGCCGCAAGATGTCGAAGTCGCTCGGCAACACCATCGATCCAATGGAGCTTGCGGAGAAGTATGGCGCGGACGCATTCCGCCTCTCGATCCTTCGGCAGATGCGTCTCGAGAGCCAGGAGGTTCGCTATCAAGAGTCGCGTTGCGAAGAGGCACGCAACTTCAACAACAAGATTTGGAATGCAACGCGGTACATGCTTGCGTTGCCCGAAGGTTTGCCCTCGGCGATGACCCTGCCGGCGCCGAGCGCATTGACGCCGGCCGACCGATGGGTCCTTACGCGGCTCCGTGAGACCGTCGTGCGGATGGGCGAGCTGCTCAAGGCCTACGATTTCGGCGGCGCGGCCGAGTGCATCTGGCGCTTCCTCTGGTACGAAATCTGCGATTGGTACGTCGTAGCGACGAAGGCGCCAGGAAATCACTCGAGCCGGGCAGCCGTGCTCTCCTTCGTTTGGAATAACGCAATGAGGCTGCT
>DATMKR010000057.1:0-69819 GCA_035571115.1 Candidatus Acidiferrum sp.
TTGCCGTCGACCCGAATCGGCAGCGACGTCAGCGATTGCGGACGATGCAGCGCCCGCGCCGGCATCGCGTGGAGGTCATAGTAGAGGCCGGTAAGCTTCAAGCGCCCGGTGCGCGAAACGAACCATATGCCCACGACGCGCTGGTATCCATCGTACCAGTTGTTCGGAAACGCATGCATGAAGTTAATATCGAAACTTCCCTGCTGTGGAAGCGGGAACAGCCGATACGTCACGTTGCCGCGAACGCGCAGAGCGACCGCGAGCCACGAATCGCCGCTCGCGGTCGACGAAATGTAGCCGATGAGGTCTGGATCCCCTCGGAGTCCGTCGGGCGGCCCCGCGACCGCCTGCGCATTGAACGAGCCATCACGCCGAACCCGCGAAGCTCCGGACGCGGTGCCGATTTGAGTGAACGAGAGATCCGGCGCGACCGCCGCCGAAATTACTCCCGCACCTAAGTCGCCGCGTTCGCCGTTAGCGGAGTTAAAGAGGAACGCCACATCGTTCCAGCCGGGTCCGAGTGTGAGGTCTGCCGTGACAGCTGCCGGCGCGGGACCGGTCAGTCGATCGGTTGTGTCGTATTCCTGCGCGCCGGCATTTCCGCCGGGAAGCGTCAACGTCCGTTGCACTCCGCCGTTGACTGCGAGGTTCAGAACGCTCCCAACCTGAAGGCGGCTGATTTTCATCGCGACTCGCGCGACGACGTTGCTCGTTCCGGGAACGAAGACGCGCACGTGCGCCGCGCGAGCAAAGAGAAGCCACGATTCCGGGTCGCCGCGTTGCCATGCGTAAACGGTAGGATCGTCGCGGTACCACGCATCCGGCATGAGGATTTCCGACGTCGCAGCGACTCCGGCGTCGGAAATGTAGGGAAGTGTCGTCGAGAGATTCCCTGCAAAAGATCCGTGATACGAGGCGCGCTTATCCAGGTGCGTCGCAGCCAACCCGTCAGGACCAAACGGGCCGACGGCGCTGGCTTGGACCCGGTATCTCCCCGCGGACGGCAGCGTCACGACCGTCTTGAAGCCGTAAACCGATTTGGCAAGGGCAGTATTTTGCGGAAGGGCTCGCTCGAGCGCCGCAATTCGCGCTTCCCAATCCTTGAGATCGTCCGCCCTCACCAGCGCGACGTCCAAGTCCTGATCGATGTAGCCGTCGGAGACCGCGTGGCGCCCCGCCGAAAGCGTAACCTCGCCATACTGCGACCAGTCGCCACCACTTTGCGGAGTGAAGTTTCTGTCGTCGACTGAGAGCGTCTGCGGCGGGTCGAGTGCGAAGAGCAACGACTGGTCCCGCGCAAAGACGTCGTACACGCCGCCCGACCTGACTGCGAAGGGAATCGTCCAGTCGGCGGCCACTGACGACGGGCGAACTCGAACCCCGTGGATCAGCGCCTCGTTTATGGCCAGATCCCGGATTTGCTCCGCGGATTCGGGCAGGATCGGTGAAAGCGAGAGCATTCCCGATGAGAACTCGTCTGCGGACCGCGCCTGCGGATCGAAGCGTGCCTCACCGCGCGCCATTGCCTCGACATTGCCAAGATAGCCATCCGAAAAAGTGGGAGCGGTACCGATAACCGGGTGCGTCACGCCGTAGACCAGCGGCAGCGCTCCGCGCAAATGATAGACGTGCAGCGGGCCGTCCGAACGCTCGGGAACGGCGCCGAGCACGCGATGGAGAAGATCGTGCGTCAAGGTCGTAGTGTTGAATCGCGACTCGTCGGGCGAACTGAAATCGATCACCGGAATGAAATCGTCGCGTTGCAGGAACGTGTCGACGCCCAGCACGCGAAACATGTCGGCCGCAAACGGCAAACCTTCGCGCGTTCCACGGTAGGCGCGGCGGACCCAGAGATCCGTTCCTTGGGAAGGCTCGCTTCCCAGCAACCCATAGATCATCGGACGGCCGATCAGGGAGTTCTCGATATAGAACTGCGGGTTTCCCCAATCGAACTGTTCGAGAAACTGCGTCGGGAAGAGCGCCACGCGGTGCCGATCGTCGTTGCCTAATAGCGCGTTTTCGCGGTACTCCCAGGAGGGGATCGTCGAACCGGGATAGTTCATCTTCAGAATCAAGACCGGAATGAAAATGATGACCGGCATCGCGACCAGCAATCCGCCGAGACCGGCGGGGAGCCACCCCAGGGGCTCTCGGCGCGCCGCATTCCAATCGCGCAGCCAGCCTAACAGCGCGTACGACGCCAGCCCGTAAAGGCCGCTGATCCCGAACTCCACGCCCGCTACCCATTTATACGAGAATCGGAACATCTGAAATCCGGGGAGGTAACGGTAGAACTGATCGTAGATCGGTGTCGTTACCGCGTCGCCCAGCGCGTCGTGATAGTAGCCCACGACGATTGGAACCGAGACGATGGTTACGATCAGAAAGTAGAGGGTGATCGGTCGTTGGTTGCGCGAAAACGCGACGCCGCCCAACGCGACGATCGGCACGAACCAGAGTAGGCTGCCGAACAGACCCGCAGCATACGGCGCCGCCCACGGGAAGTACGGCCGGCCCGCAAATGAGACGAACGTCGCCCAATGCCCAAGACCGCGAAGGACGTTCTCGAACGACGTCGCGGCGTTGTGCAACGACGGCCCTTCGCTCAAGACGCCGCTGAGCCAAACGCTACGGAAGTAATCGCCAAAGGGCACTACCCAGTAGAGATTGATCAACAAGGTCGCGGCGCAGGCCGCGACGATGAACGGAACCGAGCGCCTTGCGACGGCGCCCGGGTCCGGACTCAAGGCCAACGTCACGACGACGAAGATCGCCAGCAAAACGACGTTGATTGCAACCAACGGGGGATTGACGCCGCCACCGACCAGCACGAGCAACGCGATACCGAGTGCTGCCGGCCACGCGTTCATCTCGCCGCGCATCGCGCGGGCAGTGATACCAACCATTGCCGGCACGGTAGCGTAAGTGAGCAGCCAGACGATCTGCGCTTGTGAGTTCAGCGCGACGTACATATTGAACAAATAGGCGACGGAGCCCGCGATGCGCGAGGTCTCGTCGAGCCACGGCGCTACGTAGCGCAGGCAGTAGTACATCGAGGCGAGACAGCCCGTATAGACCACGAAGACCGCGAACCGCTGCGCGAAGAGTTGAGGGATGTGAAAGACTTGTGCGATTCCATAGACCCACGCGTACGGAGTTTCGTAAGGAAACCAAAATCCGGTGTGCGTGCCGAGGTACAGCGACGGATTCCACGCGTGCAGCAACGAGAACAGAAACTTCAACGGATCGATGTGAAGGTCGGCTTGCCCGTCGTTTAGTTGGACGCCGCTGCCGTACCCGAGCGTCACCAGAAGCGCAAGCGCGACGAAGAGCGCCGGAACGAACGCTCTTCTCAACATCGCTCGGTCCGGCCAGCGCAACTCCACTGCCGCGGAGGCGCGGGCCGCTTCCTGTTTCACGGGTAAGCCTTTCCGTAAAGCTTGAATGGACCTTCCAAACTCACGCGTTGCTCGACGAAGGGCGCTGCGAAGAGTTCGTCAACGACCTTAGCCACAGCATCGAACTCTACGTCGCGTAAAATGCACCGGTAATCAATCCGCAGCACGCAGTCGAAGCCCTGCGACCCTTCGTCGTGACAGGCTGGACAAAGCGATGGACGCAGCGCGACGGCCTGTCCGATCGGCGCGCCCCGAACCTCGCTCGTCATGCCGTAGAGCGCCAAGGTCTTCACGCCCAGCCCGGAGGCAAGGTGACTGAAACCGGCGTCGTTTCCTACGAAGACTTCGCATTCCGCCAACCGCCTTGCAGCCTCGTCGAGCGGCTCGCGGATGATGCTGATTCCCTCGACGGAGCCAAAATCTTGCTGCACGCGTGCGGCCTCGCTCTCTTCGTGCGGTCCCAAAAAGAAGCGCACGCTTCGCCCGCTGTCGACGTGCCGTCGTGCCAGGGTGGCAAAGCGGTCGTACGGCCACCGCTTGGACTCGTTTCCCTTCCAAGCCATCGATCCGGGGTGAATGCCGAGCACTCCGGCGATGCGGTTGCGGCGCCAAGAGTCCGGAATCCAGTACTCGAGATCGTCGCTTCCCGCCGGCAACCCGATGGCGCGCGCGAGCCGCAAGTTTTCGGCGAGTCGATGTCCCCCGCGCAGCGCTACGCGAACGTTGGGACCGGTCCGCGCAATCAAACGGGCGCTGCCGCCGTATTCGTGCATGTAAAGCTTCCTCGCGCCTGCTCCGCGCGCCAGCGCCGCGTACTGCCAACGCGTTGCCGGAAACGGAAGGATGCAGATGTCGTATCGCCGCGGCCTCAGGTCCGAGAGCGCCCCGAGTGCGTCGGCCGCGGTCGGGCGCAAGGGCAGCTGCGTGACGTTCTTCACGATGCCCAGCGCCCGCAGATATTCGCTCACCGGTGGGTGCATCGTCAGGGCATCGACCGACCACGAGTCGCGGCGCAGGCCGCGTAGAATCGGGCTGCAAGCCAGCGCATCACCGAGCCCTGGCAGCAAGATCGCCAGTGCGGTACCTCGAGCCAACCGGGTTTACTCTCCGACGGGGATAGGAATGACGATTTCGTGCGAGCCGGCGCGATCGATCTTGTTTGAGAAACGCTTCGGCTGGTCGTAGTAGCGCAAGATGCGCATCCGATAGAAGATCGCCAGCGTGTCCACGAAAACGTTCCAGACGGCCGCCAGCCGAAGCCGGCTGCAGACCCGGTTGAAGTTCACCACCACCGGCGCCTCGACGATGCGATAGCCGAAGTGATGGACGTTTGCGAGCAGCTCGAGGTCGAAGGCAAATCGCTTGACTAAAACTCGCGGCAGCACCTTTTCGAGCACTTCCCGCTTGAAGAGTTTGATGCCGGTCTGCGTATCGCGCACCGGCAATCCGAAGAGCGACCGCACCAACATGAAATAGAAGAAACTGTAGATCCGTCTCAGACGCGGATACTCCACTTTCGATTGCGGATGGAACTTCGAACCAATCACTACGTCGGCGCCGCGCGAATTCATAATCGCGAAGAAATTCTCGAGTTGCTCGGGGTGCAAATCCATATCGGCGTCGAGGAACGCGACGTACTCGCCTTTCGAATAAGCGGTACCGCAAATGAGCGCGTTGCCTTTGCCTTTGTTGCGCCGGCACCGCACGATACGAACGCATTCGGGCCAGGCGCGCAACGCGTCGATCGCGGCGGTGTGCGTTCCGTCCAGGCTTCCGTCGTCGACGACGACGATCTCGAAATTAATCCCGAGCCCGCGCATCGTTTCGACGGTTTCACACACGTTCTCGGCAATTGATTGAGCCTCGTTATATGCAGGCATCAAGATCGAGAGCATGGTTCGGGAGGCTTGGCGGTCGTAAAAAGTCGCGCCTCCCGGCGGAAAGTTGATCATAGTTAATATTACGCGATCGGGGCTTCGCGGTTTTCCGGCGGGCTAACGAGATTACGCTCGAACTTCGCGACGATCGTGTGCCAGGCGAGGTCGAGCTCTTCTACGTCAAGCATGCGGGCGAATGCGATGAAAACGGTTCCGCCTATTGCGATCTGCCCGAAAAGGAACCAGGCACGCGAGGCCAGCGTCGCTTCGGGCGTCACACCCAACGCGCCGATCCAATGCAGTGCCGCGAGCATCGCCAGCGAGCAGACCGCGATTTTTCCGATCGAGATGACGAGCGCGCCCCAGTCGATGCCCGAAACGAGCCTCGCGGTCAGCATCAGCAGGAGCACGGCCTGCACCGTCTGGCTCGTCGAGTTTGCGAGCAAGAGTCCCCGCGCCCCCAGACCGGGAAGCCACACCAACGAAAGCAACACGTTGAGGACGACGGTCATGACCGAGATCGTGACCGGCCAGAGCGTTTCGCGGCAGGCAAAGCAGCAACGGGTCAATACGACGTTCGCACCCAGCGCGACTAAACCAAACGCGGCGTAGGGCAGCAGTCCGGCAGTTAAATCGGTGGCGCCGGCCTGAAAGGTTCCGCGTTCGAAGAGCGCCTGCACTAACGGGTGGGAGAGAACGATCAAGGCACAGGCGGACGGAATGGTGATGAAGTTCACGAGACGTAAACCGGTAACGACGCTGCGCGCCACACCGCGGCGGTTCTCTCGGGCAAACTGCGCGGCGAGCAAGGGGAAGATCACGGTCGCAATGGCCGCCGCAAAGATCTGCTGAGGAAAGTTAACGAGCTTCGTTGCGTAGTTCATGCCGGCGATGTATCCGGGCGCGAGCGTCGACGCGAAGAAACGGTCGAAGAAAAGGGCGAGTTGACCCGCCGCCGACCCGACGATGATCGGCCCGAGCAAGACCCAGATCTTCTTCAGCCCGGGATGGTGGAGATCGATGATCGGCCGGTACTTGCCGATCGAGAGAAAGGATGGCAGCTGAACGAGCATCTGCGCGGTTAAGCCCAGCGCGGTCCCGACGACGAGAGCGTAGATTCCCATGCCGTGGCTGAGCAAGACGACGCAAGCGATCGTCACGATGTTGACGGCCACGCCGACGAGGGCCGCGGATCGGAAGCGATGGTAGGCGTTGAGCATCGCCGACAGCACGCCGCTCAGACTGACGGCGACGATGCTGGGCATCAGCCAGCGAGTCATCCTGATCGCGACGCCCATCTGCGGCGCCGGGAACCCGTGGGCGATGATCGGCACGTACCAGCGTGCTGTAAAGAAGCCGACGATAGCGCAGCCCGTAACGACGATCGCCAGAATGTTGAGCGTCGTACTCGCCAAGCGCCAAGCTTCGTCTTCCTCATGGTTGGCGAGATACTCGGAGAACGTCGGAACCAGCACGCTCACCAGCGCGCCGTTGAAGACGCCAAAGAGGATAGTCGGGATCGTCGCCGCGGCGAGAAAGGTATCCATCTCCCAGCGCGTCCCATAATAGCGCGCGCTGACGACCTCGCGCATGAAGCCAAGCAGCGTCGACGCAAAGGTGGCTCCCATGATAAAGAATGTGGAGCCGGCGATGGAGATGCGATGGCGCGGTTTACCCCGAGCGTGGTCGAGGGGCTCGCGCTGCGGAACCGCCCGCAGGTACGGCTTAATGCGCTCCGTCCCTCCGTAGGACGGCCGGAACGGTCTTGGCGATGATGAGCAGATCCCCGAGCGGCGTCCACGAATCCACGTAGCGATTATCGAGCTCCATCCAATGCTCGAACGAAACGTCGCTGCGGCCGTTGATCTGCCAAAGGCAGGTGACGCCCTGCGGAACGCTCAGCCGGCGCAGTGCGATTGCATCGTAGTGCTCGACTTCGCTCGGCAAAGCGGGGCGGGGACCCACGAGCGACATATCGCCGAGCACGACGTTGACGAGATTCGGCAGCTCGTCGATACTCGTGCGCCGGAGAAAGCGGCCCAGTGGATGAAGCCGGGGATCGTTGCGGATCTTAAAGACCGGGCCGTCGACTTCGTTGAGATGCATAACGCTGTGGCGCAGCGCGTGCGCGCCGTTGACCATCGTGCGCAGCTTGAACATCTTGAAGCGGCGTCCGTGCATGCCGACACGTTCCTGCGGAAAAAACGGCGTACCTCCGGTAACGCACGCGATCGCGAGCGCCGACAGAATTACAACCGGCGCGCTGATGACGAGCAGAAGGCCGCCCGCTACGACGTCGATCCATCGTTTGAGCGTCGGCCACGATTCCGGAACCTCGCGCTCGCCCGCAACGCTAAGGGTCAATTGCATCGCGTTCAACTCAACAGCGCCCGCTCGACGGTATGCCCCACGAGGTCGAGTCCTTCGATTTCGCCCAGCATCTTTCCGGGAGAGGGACTCAAATGGATGAAGGGCACGTACTCGCGCGTGTGGTCGGACCCCGGCGCGGTCGGATCGCAGCCATGGTCGGCCGTGAGGATCAACTCGTCTCCCGGCCGCAAGAGCGCTTCGAGCGCGGGTAAGCGCGCATCGAACTCCTCAAGAGCCGTACCGTAGCCGCGGACGTCCCGGCGATGGCCAAACTTCGAATCAAAGTCGTTGAGATTCGTGAAAATGAAGCCGTTGTCGACATGGTTTAGCAACGTTAACGTCTTCTCCATCGCGTCGTCGTTGTCGGCGGCGCGTAGCGTTGACGAAATTGACCGACCGCAGTAGATATCCGATATCTTACCGACTGCGTGAACCTCGATATCCCCCGCTCCGAGTCGATCGATCAGGTTGGGGGGCGGAGCGACCGCATAGTCTCGCCGATTCGGCGTCCGGCGGAAAGCCCCCGGTTTCCCCACAAAGGGCCGGGCGATGACCCGGTTGACGTTATGGGGGGGCCCGAGCATCTCACGGGCCTTCTCGCTCCAGTCGTAAAGCCGATTCAACGGTACCACGTCTTCGTGCGCGGCGATTTGGAAGACCGAGTCGGCCGAAGTATAAAGGATGGGGCGCCCGGATGCCATGTGGGCGGCACCGAGCTCGTCGATGATCTCGGTCCCCGAGGCCGGGATGTTTCCGAGCGGCAGCTTGCCGGTAATTTGCGCGAATGCCTCGACGATTTCGGCCGGAAACCCGTTTGGGTAGGTAGGGAACGGCACGTTCGTAACGATCCCCATCATCTCCCAATGCCCGGTAATCGTGTCTTTGCCGCGGCTTCGTTCGCGAAGACGCGCCACCCGCGCGCGCGGATCGGATACGGCCCCAACGCCGGGAACGGATGTCAGGAGCCCGAGCCCCAGAGCTTCCAGGTGGGGAATGTGCAACGAACCCAAGCGGCGCGCGACGTTGCCGATCGTGTTGGCCCCCGGCGCATCGCCATAACGATCGGCATCGTCCATCGCGCCGACGCCGCCCGAGTCGATAACAATGGCGACCACTCGCTTCATCAGACTTTAATCCGCCGTTGCGTTCTTCGGAGCCTTTCGACCTTGAAAGACACGCGTTGCGGCCGTCGAAACGCTTGCGGCTGTGCCACGAATAGCATTGTCGGCGGCGATCTCGATACTGATGCTAATTCTCGCAAGCGCTGCAGCGCGCGCGCAAAGCACGCCGACGACGGTTCTCTATCTGAAGGCGAAATCGATCAATTTCTACTACGATCGTTTCTTGCTCGAAGCCGACGGCAACGTGCGCCTGCGGACGAGCGACGGCTTCACCGTAACCGGCGATGCGTTCACGATGGACCTCAAGCTCAACCGTTTTATGGTCGCGGGACACGTGACGCTGCACGATCCCAGCGGCACGGTGAGCGGCGCGGCGATCTCGGATTTCCTCGATTTTAAGCGTATTTACTTCGTTCCGGTCACGAGCGAACCCGACCGCTGGACGTTTCTCAACGGCGACCTCGCGCACCCCGCCAAAGGGCGGGTGATGCCCGGCGACGTCTTCTACTTTCCCCCGATCACGACCCATCCGGACATGTCCGGCACGGGCGCCATCATCGGCAGCAAATCGTACGTGCGCTTCGTCGGCGCCGTGGCGTACGTCAACGGCGTCGGCGTCCCGCTGGGAAGCAACGTCGTCAGCTTCTCCACGAACCAATATCTCGCGCAAAACTCGCTCTCGGGTGCCACGGCCGACATCACGTGGCAAGTAGCCGGCAGCCCGAATGCATTAACGGCGCTCCATTTGCGGTACGATCCGACGTACAAGCTCTATGGCTCGGTGGAACAGCATTTCGTGGGCGATCACGAGTACGCGATCTTGTCGGTGAATCCCGCGACGCGCGCGGAGAAATGGTGGAATGCCATGCTGTACGAAAAGCTCGGCAGCCGCTTCCAGATTCAGAGTTTTACGCAATATTACGCGCAACAGAACTATCTCCAGCTGCCGCGGGCGGCGCAACAGACGACCTGGATCAACGCCACCTACGCGTTTCCGCATTCCTACGTAACGGCCACCTCGCAGCTGGTCAACTACAACCTCCTGGGACCCGGCTCGCTCGA
This sequence comes from Candidatus Acidiferrum sp., assembly GCA_035571115.1. Lineage (GTDB taxonomy): Bacteria > Vulcanimicrobiota > Vulcanimicrobiia > Vulcanimicrobiales > Vulcanimicrobiaceae > Cybelea. The sequence goes on from DATMKR010000057.1 coordinate 9,829, forward strand.
GGTTCCCAAGGCGCTCGGCGGCAGCCTCGCACACCCGACGTATCTGCAGTTGACGGCCAACAGCTTTCAAAACAAAATCGCCACGCTGCCGCTTTATGAAAACATCTATGAGGGATACGGCTTCGCGCACGACTCGGTGGGCTCGCAGTATCTGAACGGCTTTTCGCCATACTGGCCGATGGGCGGCAAGCCGTTCGCGCCGATCACCGTGCCCGGCTTGCAGGCGTACGGAGCTCTCTGCAAAGTTCAACCGTCGAAGTTTTACCAGTACTACTGCCCCACCTACACGACGATCTACAACACGGTTCTGGGCTTCAATCTCTACACGCCGTCGCTCAAGCTCAACCACCCCGACAGCCCGTATCAAGAGTACTACTTCAACGCCTCGTTCAACAAACAGCGCCAGTGGAACTCGCTGCCGCACTATATCGACAACACGAATACGACCCTGACGATCAGCCGCCAGCCCTCGCGGTCGCTCCACATGTACGCCGGCTACGAGATTCAAAACATCGGCGACCACTACATCAACGGGGGCTACGAGCAATGCACGGGTCCCGGCACGACGTACTGCCCGGATAGTTTCACGTCGTTTCGCGGCGTCGCGACCTTGCGCACGACCAGCTTCGGATTCAACGACACGCCGACGCCGACGTTTAATTTCTCGCTGCTCGTTCGGCATCACCAAGACTTTCCAATTCCGGTGCCGGGGCTCTTCGCGTTTCCTGCGAACAACATTCTCGGCCAGCCGCTCTATTCGTGGTGGCTGGGACAGCCGCCGTATGACGCGACCGGCGATATCCGCTTCAAGGTTCTTCCTCACACGCTCGCCGATATCTCGCGAACGCTCTACTGGTATGGCAATCCGTACCGGGCGCAATACTGGCAGCAAAACTTCGTGATTCAGCTGCTCCCGATATGATGCGTCCTTCGACGGGGCTCAGGATGACAGCGCTAACGAGGCTCAGGACGACAACGGTGACGGTGCTGTCGCTGGTGCTCGCGACTCTGCTCGTGGCCGCCGCCCCTACCGTTATCGTCAGCGGACAGCTGCTTGCCTATCAAGACGGCTTCGTCTTCTTCACGACCGGCGACGGCTTTCGCGTCGCGCCCGGCATCGTGATCCACGACGCGAAAACCGGCGGCACCACCCAGCTCGTGCCTGCGCCGCGCATCTGGGCCCGCGCCACTTTTGACGCCACCGGCACCGTTACCGAACTCGATCTCTCGCGGGCGCCGTTGCCGCCCGAAGGGAACTTCGACGACGTGACGCGCTTCGCGGTTGCGGCGTCGTCGCCGGCGCCGAATCCGGATCTGCTCGCATATCAGAGTCTCGCCACACCGGCGCCCGGCCAGAGCGCCCCGGCAAACGTGAGCTACTCGGGCAAGCCGGTGCTCGTGACGTTCATCGTGCAGGTCCCACCGACAACGCCGCTTACCTCGAGCGTTTACATCTCGACCGATCAAAGTGCATGGAGCGCACAAGCGATCCCCATGGACCGAATCGACGCGCTGCACTATGAGATCACGCGCCGGTATCCCTCGGGCACGATCTTTCACTATCTTTACGACCGCGGATCGCTTCAGTCGGAGGAGATCGCACAGAACGGCCTCAATCGCAAACCACGCGATTTCATCGTCCCCGATGCCGACGTGCGTGTAGTTCGCGACACGGTTTACGGATGGCAAGACCAAGTGCCGGGAAGCATCAATCAGCAGCAGCCGCAGATCATGCCGACGCCCTACAACCCCGCACCGTTCCCAAATCTTCCGCCGGGAAAGCCTCCCGAACCGCCGCCCCAAAAGGCCCCACCGGCGCGCTAAAGCGGACGACGATCCAGGGATGGCTCACGTCCGGGCCAACTTCGGGATTGCATGAAGCGGCGGCCGGGAACCGATGTTTATAATGCGCTGGTCTGGGCGCTCTTTCTGGCGCTCGCATCGACGCTCTGCGTCATCGCCCACTGGCGTTACACGATCTTTCGCAACGACGTCGATCTCGGCATCTTCACCCAGGTGATCGCCGGCCTGGGGCACGGCTTTTCGAGCACCGCAGAGGGCGGAGTAAATCATCTCCTGGTTCATTGGTCTCCGATCGTCGCCACGGCGTGGCCGTTTGTGCGCGCTTTTGGTCCCGTTGGGCTCGAGTATTTCCAGGCTATCCTTGTCGCGGCAGTCATCTTCCCGATTTGGGGTTTGGCGCGAGCCAGGTTGCGCCCAGTCCCCGCGCTCGCGTTGGTCGCCGTCGCGGCACTCTATCCAATTCTGTGGGCAAACGGCGTCGGGGATTTTCACGAGATGGCCTTCGTGCCGCTCCTCTCCGCGACGCTGGTCTACGCTCTAGACCGGCGCCGCTGGTCGATGAGCATCGTGACGGCCCTGCTCCTGGCTTGCACGAAGGAGGACCAGTTCGTCGTTCTGGCGGTAAACGGCTTGCTCTTTGCGGCGACGGCGCGCTCGGACGTTCGAGCGGCGCGCATTGGATGGAGCATCTCCGGCTTAGCGATCGTAATGGCATTTGTATACTTCGGAGTCGTACGCCAAGCGCTAAACTCGCACGTGCCGTATCAGTCGCTCGAATTCTTCAACTGGGCCGGCGCTCACGGCGGAGGGCAAAGTTTCGCATGGGCCGTGGTGCTTCCACGGATGCGCTACGTTTTGATAATCCTGGCCCCGCTGGCCTTCCTGCCATGCGTTTCTCGGTATGGACTCTTCTTGATTCCGGGATTCGTCGAAATCTTCGCCGCCCATCAGCCGGTCACGATCGTGCCGGGCGCGCACTACAGCGCGCTGCTGACGGGTTACGCGCTGGCGGGATTCGTCGATGGCGCTTCTCGATTAAGCCGGAACAAACCACGGCTCGCTACGGGGCTCGTCGTTGCGGCGGCGGCAGTTTCGATATGCGTCGCCATTTTCGCGAGTCCGATGGAGTATTGGTACTACCTTTACCGGCCTCCGAACGCGCACGACGTGCTCCTCGAAGCGACTCTGAGGCGACTACCGCGGCAGGTAGATGTTGGGTCCGAAGATGAAATCTTTGCACACTTAGGCCTCGATCCGAACGCCTCCATCAACTTTAACCACCAGCGATGGTTCGTTTACGACCGAACGCACTATTCGGAGCACTGGAAGAAAATCGACGCGCCGGCCGTAGGACGAGCACTCGCCCGCAAGGAGTATTCCGTGATTCGCGACCGCGACGGCATCGTAGTTCTCGAACGATCGGGCTCTTGAACGTCTACCGGAAACTTGCGGCTCCGGCGCTGGGATTGCTCGCCGCCTGCTCGTTGATCGCCGTCGCCCGTGCTCAGGTTCCTTCGCCGCTTCCCGGCGTCTCGGCGGCACCTTCGCAAATGCCGTCGCCGGCACCGACGCCGACGATCGCCATTCTGCCACCGGACGCAGCGCCGCAGATTCTCTGGTGGCGCCTGAGCTCGACCACGCCGCAGGCCGGAGATACCCTTTCCGTCGTCGTGCTCACTTCTTCGAACGTTGCCAGCGTCGAACTAAGAATCGGCGGCTACGCGTTCAATTTGCCAAAGACCGACGTCGGTCACTTCGAAGGCGGCTACGTCGTTCCCCAGCTTCCGTTCTTCGTAAGCCACCAGCTGCTCATGTGGATCATCGCGCGAAACACCGCCGGCGTTCCGGTTGAGAACAGCGTCGAGATCCAAGTTCGCTAGGAGGGTTCGCTAGTCGTTATCCGGCGGCCGCGTATCGAGCGGCTGCTTAATGAAATAGTCTGCGTCGTATGCAGCTTTAATCTTGACGAACTTGCGCGGCGGCCGGTTGAAATCGAAGCAATCGGCTTGCGGTGACTTGGCGCGCTTGTCGCTGGCGGAGAGTCGCGCCAAACCGAACTGATCTTCGACGAATCTTAGAATGCTGCCGTGCTCGTAGTGCGTGTGCGAAACGAACCCTCGTTTTGCATATGGTGAAATAATCAGCAGCGGAAGGCGATATCCCAGCCCATCGTTGTCGACGTAGGCGGGCGGCTCCGGATCGTACCAGCCGCCGGGGTCGTCCCAGAAGATGAAGATCGCGGTGGAGCTCCAAAACTGCGATTCGCCGATCGCATTGACGAGCGATGCGACCCAAGAGGGGCCCGTATCGGAACCGTTGCCGCCGTGATCGGAGTTTACGTACGTCGGCGTGACCCACGTCACCGCCGCAAGAGTGCCGTCCTTCACGTCGCTTAGGAACTGTTGCGGCGGCGATTTAACGTCGGCGTTCCAGTCCGGACCGTAGCAAATGTGCTTGATGGTCTGGTAAGCGCTCCAAATCGCGGTGCGCTCGTCGTTGCCGTCCAGCTTGGGATCGCTGCCGCTACCGCAGAGGGTCCCGCTGCCCTTGGTTCCGAGGGGAACTGCGTAGAAGGCCCACGGCAAGCCTGCGGCGTCGAGCTCGTCGCCAAGCGTCGGAGGGTCCCAGCAAGGGAAGACCGAGCCGGTATCGTTTGTATTACGCTTCGCACCAAGGACTCCGACCGCATCGCCTGGGGCGCCCGGACAGCCCCACCCTTCGTCGGGATAGTCGTACGTATGGTCGGGATTGACGCCCGCGATGATATATTGGTGCGAGATAAAGCTGCTGACGTCGAAGTTCGAAGCGTACATCTCGTCAGCCAAAACGAACTGCCTCGCCATAGAAAAATATGGCGCCGTCTGCTTTCGGGGCACGTAACTATACGGCGGGTTCGCATTCGGGCACCTCGGTTTTCCTGAGGCGCTACAGCCCCACACCTCATTGTCGAAGCCGTTCATCCGGCACTTGGTGCCTGGGATCTTCCCCGTGCCGTTACACGATGCAAAGTACCCCTTGGCATTATGCTCGAGATCCCACTTTGTCGCGATCGTAACCGGCTGCAACTCGATTTTCTCGCCATTCGTGTTGTATCCATACGTTGCCGTTTTGGCGCCCGGATAGCCGTAAAAAAGATTGTTAAAACTGCGATTCTCTTGAACGATGATGACGATGTGCGCAATCTTGCTCTGCGTTGCGTGCCGCGAGGCCGTCGGTGAGCTTCGCTGGTTGGGGACTGCCAGACCGGGCGACGCAGCGATGCCGCCGCACCCACCGAGAATCGCCGCGACCGCTATCGTCACCTGACGAATCATCGAACGGTCAAAGGTATCGTGCGTTCGACCGCATCCCCGCGAGTGTTTTTTGCAATGACGCGCATCGTAAACGTTCCGCGAATGAACCACGGCAGCGGCGCGACTTTGTACGTGAGCGCAAAGCGTCCCACGCCAGTTTTCGCGAGGGTCATTGCATAGCCCCCAATGCGAGCCTGCACGCTGGCGACGTTCGAGGTCGTAACGACCCTGCCGGAGACCGTGTCACCCGGTTGGACGGTCGTCTCGCTTACCGCGACCGCAAGAATCTGTGGTGCGGCGTCGGGGGGAAGGCGAGGAACTTTGACCGCAAGCCTGGGCGGCGTGGCGACGGGCGACGGTGGTGCCGTCGTCGTTCGCGAGGCCGATGACGGGCTGGGAAGCCCCGCAGCTGGGGCCGTGCTCCGGGCGGGGACGACTCCCGCTTTCCCGGCGGCGCTCCGCGAAACGGCCGCCGGCGGCCGGGTTCGCGACGTCGGCTGCCCCCCGCTTGGTGCGGCCGCATGGGCGCAGCCGGCAAGCCAGAGCGAAGCCGCGCCGATGGCCAGGGCCGAACGGGCGTTAGGCATGCGCCCTAGTTCTTGGAGCCCGCGCACTTTCCGCTCGGGGTGACAACGGCGGTGAGGTGTTGAAAACTCCTGCGGCATGGCCGATTCTGCACGCCCCACCTTTAGCATCGTGGTCCCCCTGTATAACGAAGCCGAAAACGTTGCGCCGCTGCTGGCGCGAATCTCGGCGGCGATCGAGCCGCTAAGAGCACAGTTCGATCACGAGATCGTGCTGGTGAACGACGGCAGCACCGACGGCACGCTTGCCGCGATCCGCGCCGAAATGCACCGGCGGACTCAGACCGTGCTGGTCAACCTGTCGCGCAACTTCGGCCATCAGCTCGCGGCGACCGCCGGAATCGAAATCGCGACGGGCGACGCGGTGATCTTAATGGACGGAGACTTGCAAGATCCGCCCGAGCTGATCGAGGATTTTCTGCGAAAGTGGCGCGAGGGCTACGACGTCGTGTACGCGGTTCGCCGCACTCGCAAAGGCGAGAGCCGTTTCAAACTCTTGACCGCGCGAGCGTTCTACCGAATTATCAAACGCCTGACCAAAATTGCGATTCCACTGGATACCGGAGACTTTCGGTTGATGAGCCGGCGGGCTGTCGAAGCCGTCCGGCGACTGCCCGAACGCCATCGCTTTCTTCGTGGAATGGTAAGCTGGGTTGGATTCAACCAGGCCGCGATCGAGTACGATCGTGACGTACGCTACGCCGGCGAGACGAAGTATCCACTCTCCAAGATGCTTCGCTTCGCGATGGACGGCATCACCTCGTTCTCCGACGTCCCGCTGCGCTTTGCATCCTATTTCGGGTTCACGGTCAGCGTCATCGCCTTCGTCTACGCGGTGGTCGTCATCGTGATGAAAACGTTCAGCCTGAAGCCGGCATTCTACACGCCGGGATGGGCCTCGACGATCGTCGCCGTTCTCTTTCTGGGCGGCGTGCAGCTGATGAGCCTCGGCATCCTCGGTGAGTATCTCGGACGCGTCTATGACGAAGTCAAAGGCCGCCCGCTCTATATCATCAGCGACATCGAACGATCTTGACGTATCGTCCGGTCGTCGACCACGTCGCCGTTCCGATTCCCCTCGATCCGTTCTCCGCCGTCCTCTTCGTCGCCGCATTCCTTGCCGCCGCGCTGCTCACGGCGCGGCGCCCCGCATACGGACTCTGTGCGCTGCTCCTGGCGACGCCGCTTGCCTTCGCGCACGATCTTGCGGCGACGACGATCACGCTGCCCAAGTGCGTCCTGCTCGGCGTGCTGCTGGGTCTGACGACCTATGCCGGCGTCGCGGGCATGTTGCGCCGGCGCCCGGCGCCTCTGCTTCTCGGAGCGCTCGCGTTCTACATACTCGCGACCGCGCTCACGATACTGGACGCAGCGCATCCGGCCGCGGTCATTCGCGAGACGCTCAAATGGGTCGAGTACGCGGCGGTCTTCGTCGCGGCGTATTGCTCCTATGCCCTCGACGCCGACGATGCGGCACTCGTCGCCGCTGCGGCCGCCGCCGGCATCATCGTTGCGCTCTCGGCGCTCGCTCAAGAGATCGCCGGCGCGCCGTCGGGACTCTACGTCGGCGCCGCGATCGTTCCGCGCATCGCGGGCTTACTCGAAGGTCCGAATCAACTCTCGGCTTATTGCACGATCGCCGTCGCGACGCTCGGAGCGTGGTCGCTCGTTCGACGAACAGCCTTACTCGACGTCGCGCTCGGGCTCGTGGTTTTTGCCGACATCTTAACGTTCTCGCGCGCGGGCATCGTCTCACTCCCGATCGTTGCCGGGGTCGTCGTACTTTGGGCCGGCCGTAAAGCATGGCCCGCGCTGCGCCCCGCGATGGTGGGCGCCATCGCCGGGGTTGCCGGTGCGGTTTGGTGGGCAATTTACGCGGATACGCCGGGCATACTGCGCGTTTCGCTCGCATCGAGCGCCTACGCGGGCGGCGTCGGCAATCGCGACGAGTTGTGGGGAGCGGCCTTGCGCATGTGGCGCGATTACCGCCTTTTCGGCGTGGGAGCGGGCAACTTCGAGCTCGACTTGCCGGAGTACGGCGTGTACGGCGTTCGCACCCATGCCAACAGCTGGTACCTGCAATCCCTGGCGGAGGGCGGGATCGTACTGTTCTCGGCGACCCTTACGATGGTGGCTGCATCGATCGGAGCGTTCCTCGAAAAGCCTTTCGTCGCGCGCTTGCGCGCGCAATCGCCGTGGGTTATTGCCGCGCTGGCAGCGAGTGTGGCACTGGCGCTGCATCAGATCGTCGACGACTTCGTCTTCTACCCCAAAGTCGGCGGCGCGTGGTTCTTGCTGCTCGGGATCGCCGCCGCGGCCTTCGCTGCGGAGTGACCGCCGCACCCGCGCCGCTCGTCGTCGTAACCAACTGGGGCTTCGGGGGCGTTCCGCTGCTCGGCGGAGTCTTGCTGGTCTGCGCCGTGGGCGCCGTTGCATACTGGCTGGCGTTGCGGCAAACGCGCCCCGCTCCGTTGAAATCGGTATGCGCCGTGGCCGCGGTTGCGCTCGCGGCCGCGTGGTTCGTGCCCGTTCTTTTCTCAAGCGACGTCTACGCATACGCGGCCTATGGAGAGATGGCGCGAATCGGACTCAACCCATACGCGCTCGCCCCGGCCGACGCTGGCGACGCGCTCCTGCGCGCCGCACGAGTCCAGTGGGTGACGGCATTCCCGATCTGTTTGTACGGACCGGCCTTCGTCGCGTTGGCTAAGTCCTTAGTGACGACGCTTGCGCCGTGGGGTCCGCTGGCGCAGCTCGACGCGTTCCGCGTGGCGGCGAGCGCGGCGTTTCTGCTCTGCGTGCCGTTGGCTTATTGTGCCTTTGCGGGCGATCGCACGCAGCGACTGCGCGCCGCGGCGACGATCGGACTGAATCCGGCCGCGATTTGGTGCGCGGCGGAGGGGCACAACGACGCGATCGCGCTAGCCGTGGTGCTCGCGGGATTCGTCCTCGTCCGCCGGCGACTCTTCAATGCCGGCGCCGCGGTCGTCGCGCTCTCTTCCACGATCAAATCGCCCGGCATGGCGGCCGCGATCGGGCTGGCAATCGTCGAGCGACGCGCGCGCGTCGGTGCGCTTGCGGGCATCGCGATTGCGATCGCCCTCTCGTATCCCTTTATCGCGGGCGTTGCGACGCAACTTGCGCCACATGGAACGTACGCACCGCAAGCCTCGCTGCAGGCGATCTTTCGGCCGCTGGGAGCCTTCGTTTCGTGCGCGGCCGCGCTTGTCGCCGCTGCTCTGTTGGCCGGGCGCGGCGTCGCGTTGCTTCGCGGGCGATTTATAGAAGGATGGATCTGGCTTGGCTTGGCCGCCTGGGTGCTGGTGCCAAACCCCTACCCATGGTATGGACTCTGGCTCGTCGCGGTCGCCGGCCTCGCTCCACGATCGCGCGCCGGAGCCGTCGCGATCCTCTTATCGCTGACCGCACTGCTGCGCTACGTCCCCGACGCGATCGCAATCCCCAGCCCACCGGTCACCGTTGCGCTCGGCATCGTGGCAGCACTTCCGTTGCTGGGGCTCTGCTATAATGAGCGACCCGCATGACCGCGCACCTAACCGCCGCGTCCCCCGTCGACTCCGCTGGGGGCGACGCTGCGAAAGATCTCCTGGCGAAGCTGACCGAGTCGAACCGCGCCTTTGCGAGCACGCTCGAACGATTGAAGTCGCTGCGCCGCATCGCCGGAAAGAAGCCGGGCGGATATGCCCTGCACGAAACGATCGCCGCAGCCCGGCCGGCGCTGCTGGCGGCGTTGCACGCCGAGCTGGGCGGCTGCCTGCTGGTCGTGCTTCCGACTCCGGATGCGGCGGAACGAAGCTTCGCGGATCTGCTGTACTACCTCGAGGACTGCAGCGAACGCATCGCGCTGGTTCGGTCGCGCGACGAAGCGCTTGGCGCGATCGAAACCCCGTCGGAGCGCAGCGCGCGAATGACTTTGCTGGCCGATCTCGCCGATGGCGCCCCGCGAATCGTCTTGGCCCCGATCGCCGCGGTTCGTCAGCGTTTGATGTCGCGCTCGCGCTTCGACGAGCTCCGCTTCACACTGCGATCGGGCGATGAGGCCGGTTGGGAACGTTTGCAGCGACGGCTCTTCGACCTCGGCTACGTGCGGTGCGACGTAGTCAGCGCGGTCGGCGAGTACGCCGTACGCGGCGGAATTATCGACCTTTTTGCCGCTACCGCCGATTCGCCCGCGCGGATCGAGTTTTTGGGCGACGCGATCGAATCGCTGCGAACCTTTTCGATCGAATCGCAGCGCAGCACTACGTCGATCGATCGGCTCGAAATAACGCCTTGGGAAGATCCGGCTACCCAAAACGCGCAGAACTTTGGGAGCGAAACCATTTTCGATTATCTACCCTCCGACGCCACGGTCGTGCTGGAAGAACCGTCCACGATCACCGCAGTCGCCAACGCGCTCGACGAAGAACGCAATCGGGAGCGGCACACGCTGCTCGCCGACGAGGATGCCGGCGAAGCGCTGCGTGCCGAGCTTTCTGCGACGCCGATTTCGCTGCACGATGTGGGCGCGCTCGTCGCAGCGCATGCGACGCTCGTCTTCCCCGGCACGATCGAGACGGGCGAGCACGGAACGGATTGGGCGCCGCCGGCCGTCGAGTCGTTTGTTTTCGAATGCCGGCCGGTCGAACATTTCAACCGCCAGCTCGGGCTTTTCACCGAAGCCATGCGCGAATGGGTCGCCAACGGGGAGCACGTCTTCATTGTGAGCGCCGCGGTTTCGCGCACGATCGACCTCTTACAGGCGGCGCAAATTGACGTCGGCGTGCGGGCGCGAGGAAGCGTGCTGGTCGATCATGGATCGATCGAGTCGGGCTATTGGATGCCGAGCCTGCGGCTGCGCGTGCTGGGAGATCGCGAGATCTTCGGAGCGCCGCCCAAGCGCGTCAAGATGCGCGCCATCAAGGAAGGCGTGCCCGTCACGCTGGCAGATCTGCGCGTCGGCGATTATGTCGTGCATGCGGTGCACGGCATCGGCCAATATCTCGGCCTGCGCGCCGAGACGATTCTCGGCGCGATGCAAGATTATCTCGATCTGCGCTACGCCGGGAGCGATCGGATGCTGGTGCCGGTCACGCAGATGCATCAGATCGCGAAGTACTCGGCCGCCGAAGGGCAAAGCCCTCGACTCTCCAAGATGGGCGGCGCCGACTGGGCGCGGACGAAAACGCGCGTCAGCGAGTCGCTGGCGAAAGTTGCCGACGAGCTCGTCAAGCTCTACGCCGAACGCGAGATGTCGCGCGGCTTCGCCTTCAGCCCCGACACCACGTGGCAGGCCGAGATGGAGGAGGCCTTTCCGTACGAACCAACGCCCGACCAGCAGAAAGCCTTCGACGCGACCAAATCCGATATGGAGTCCGCGCGGCCGATGGACCGGCTCATCTGCGGCGACGTCGGCTATGGGAAGACCGAGGTAGCGATGCGCGCCGCGTTCAAAGCGATCGCGGACAAGAAGCAGGTCGCGGTGCTGGTGCCGACGACGCTGCTGGCCGATCAGCACTTCCGCACCTTCAGCGCGCGTTTCGGCGCCTTTCCGGTGCGCGTCGAAGAGCTCTCGCGTTTCACTTCAAAACCCGATCAGAAACGGATTTTGCAAGATCTCGCGCAAGGGAAGGTCGACGTCGTCATCGGTACGCACCGGCTGTTGCAAAAAGACGTCGCGTTTGCCGATCTCGGCTTGATCGTCATCGACGAAGAGCAGCGCTTCGGAGTCATGCACAAGGAACGACTCAAGGGATACCGCGCGAGCGTGGACGTCTTGACGCTCTCGGCGACGCCGATTCCGCGCACCCTGCACATGTCGCTGATGGGCGTCCGCGATCTGTCGCTGATCCAGACGGCGCCGAAGAACCGGATGTCGATCAAGACGCTCGTCGTGCCGGCCAGCGATGCCGTAGTGCAGCGCGCGATCGCCGCCGAGCTCGACCGCGGCGGCCAAGTTTACTACCTGCACAACCGGGTGGAATCCATCTACGCCGTGCGTAACGCGCTCGAGCGGCTCTCGCCTCGCGCGCGCATCGGCGTCGGGCACGGCCAGATGCGAGAATCGGAACTCGAACCCGTGATGCAGCGATTCATCGACCGCGATCTCGACGTGCTCGTCGCGACGACGATCATTGAGAACGGAATCGACATTCCCAACGTCAACACGATGATCGTCAGCGATTCCGACCGATTCGGGCTGGCGCAGCTCTACCAGCTTCGCGGTCGAGTCGGACGCTCGAATCATCAGGCCTATTGTTATCTGCTCTACCAGGGGCACAAAGCACTTACCGAAGAGGCGAAGGCACGGCTCGAGGCAATCCGGGAATTCGCGCACTTGGGATCGGGCTTGCAGATCGCGATGCGCGATCTCGAAATTCGCGGGGCCGGCAACCTGCTGGGATCGGCGCAGTCCGGTTTCATTGCGTCGGTCGGGTTCGACACCTACTGCGAACTCTTAGCCCAGGCGATCGCGCAGCGGCGCGGGGGGCCCGCTGCCCTCGAAGAACGCCGCGAAGCCGTGATCGACGTGAAGATCGACGCGTTCATTCCCAACGACTACATTGGCCAGGTTTCGCAGAAGATCGCCATCTACCAGCAGCTGGCGAAGGCTCGTACGCAAGAGGAGGTCGAAGAGGTCGCGGCCGGCGTGCGGGACCGCTTCGGCGCCTTCCCGCTACCCCTCGCGAACCTGGTGGAGCTGACCAAACTGCGCGCGGTGGCACTGCGGAAGCGCGTCACCAGGGTCGTCGTGGACGAGCGCCGGCTCACTCTCGGCGTCGGGTCGGGTTTCGAGCTCGATCCCGCAGCCGTACCGAAGCTCCAGGCCCTTACCAAGAACCGCTTCCGCTTCACCGACGGCCGCATTCTCGTCGACCTGCCAGGCAACCATAACTGGATGCCGCTCCTCCGAAAACTGCTGGAAGCCCTATAGCCCTCGTCGTTCTAAAGTGGGTCGAAGGCCCCCGAGGTTCCCCTTGAGCGAAGGAACGGGGGCACGGCGCGCGAACGAGCCCGCCGTGATGCGGGGCTCCGAGCCTCGCGTACTACGCACTATTATCCAATCGGAGCAATGAATGTCGAAAGTCCAACGCCTCACCGTAGGCCTGGCCGCCCTTCTCTTCGGCACGTCGCTAGCGGCGTGCGCGGGCGGCGGTACCGTCGCGACGGTGAACGGCCAACCGATCAGCGAGTCCGCATTTAACACAAAGCTGGAAGGGACGCCGATGGCGCGCACGGTCTTGCAGCAAATGGTGCAAGACGCGTTGATCGAACAATACGCCAAGAACAATAACATCAACGTCACCGATGCCGAGATCAGCGCGCGCGAAGACCAGATCAAGCAGAACTTTCCAGCCGGCTCGTGGGACGAGATGCTGAAGTCGCGCGGCCTTTCCGAAGACGACGTTCACGCCGCGCTGCGCGAGCAGCTCATCCTCGACAAGGCGCTGGGTTCGCAAGTGAAGATCGCGCCGGCCCAGATCAAGGATTACTTCGACAAGAATCACGCCACGTTCGATAAGCCCGAGCAAGTAACGGCCCGTCACATCTTGGTGCCGAACTTGGCCGAAGCGCAGAAAGTCGAGCAGCTTCTCAAGTCCGGACAGAGCTTTGCCGACGTTGCCAAGCAATATTCGACCGATCCCGGCAGCAAGGACAAAGGCGGCGACCTAGGCACCTTCAAGAAAGGGCAGATGGTACCGGCATTCGATAAGGTAGCGTTCTCGGCGCCGATCAACGCAATTAGCGCGCCGGTGAAATCGCCATTCGGATATCACATCATTCAAGTCGAAGCGCGCATTCCGGGGCAGACGGCAACGCTGGCCAGCGCGACGCCGCAGATCACCGATACCTTGCGCCAGCAGCAAGAGGCGCCGCTGATTCAGCCGTTCCTCCAGGGCCTGCAGCAGAAAGCCGATATCAAGGTCAACAATCCGACCTTTGCCGGTCTCTTCGCGACGCCGATGCCTCCAGGAGGAATGGGCGCTGCGGCGGGTTCGGCTGCGCCGAGTGCAGCGGCTTCGCCCGCGGCTAGCGCCCCGGCCGCTTCGCCCGCGCCCTCTTCGACGTAAATCTCGCACGCGGCGGTGTCCTCACCGGGACACCGCCGCGCGGTTGCGAAGGACGCGGCGTGTTGGTTCGCATCGCGGGTCTCGGACCGGGTGATCCCGGGCTGCTGACCATTGGCAGCCTCGACGCGCTGCGTGCGATCGGTAAGGCCGTCGCCCTGCTCGCACCGCCGGATTTGACGGCCTATCTCGAACGCAGCGGCGTCACGATCGTTCGTGACGCGGTGGACGACCCGGCCCTCTTCGTGCGCGGAAGTTCCGAGGAGATCGGACATTTCGCGGATCGACTCTGCAGCGGGAAATACGGCGAAACGCTCGCTCTGGGCGTACTTGGAAACCCCCTCTCCGATTTTCCGGGCCTCCCTTCGCTGCTGCGGCTTTTGGAATCGCGAGGCGTCGCCACGCAGATCGTACCCGGCGTTCCGCGCGCGACGCTCTCCGCGTCGATCGCGATGCCGCTGGTGCCGCTGCCGCCACAGTCGGCGCACTACTCGTGGGACGACTTAGTCGAGATCATGGCTCGTTTGCGCATGGGGTGCCCGTGGGATCGCGAGCAGACGCACCGCACGCTCGCTCCGTACCTGATCGAAGAGACGTACGAGGTGGTCGAGGCGATCGAAGGGCCGCACCTCGACGCCCTTTGCGAGGAGCTGGGCGACTTGCTCTTGCAGGTGCTCTTTCACGCGCAGGTCGCCATGGAGGTTGGAAAGTTCAGCATCGCCGACGTGGTGGACGCGCTCTCCAACAAGATGGTCCGCCGTCATCCGCACGTCTTCGGCGATGCGGTCATCGAAGACGTGGACGCGCAATGGCGGAGTTGGGAGAAGCTCAAAGCGCTGGAAAAAACCGGGCGCCAGCGTAAGAGCCGCCTCGACGGAATTCCCGCCCAGCTCGGCGCGCTGCAGCGCGGTCAGCGCATGCAGGAGAAGGCCGCACGCGTCGGCTTCGACTGGCCGAACGCGGCTGGAATTTTGGAAAAGCTCTCTGAGGAGCTGGGCGAGCTTGCCGAGGCGCGTCGCCTACCCCAAGACGATCCCAGCGTACGCGAAGAACTCGGCGACGTTTTCTTCACCCTGGTCAATCTGTCGCGCGCATTGGGCATCGACGCCGAGACGGCGATGCGCGAAGCCAACGAAAAGTTCCACAAACGTTTTTCCTTCATGGAAGAGCGTGCGACGAAAAACGGAAAGAGCATTTCGGATCTCTCGTTCGACGAACTCGAGGCACTATGGCAACTGGCGAAGATTTGAACGCAAAGCTTCGGGTGCGCATGAGCGCGCTCGACGCGCACTATGGCGGGAATCTCGTCGACGGAGCACGCGTGCTCGCACTCTTCGGCGACGTTGCAACGGAGCTGTTGATTCGAATGGACGGCGATGAGGGACTGTTTGCCGCCTACGATAGCGTCGAGTTCCTCGCGCCGGTCTTCGCCGGCGACTTCATCGAAGCGCAGGGCCGCATCGTCGAGGCCGGCAAGACGTCGCGCCGCATGGAGTTCGAAGCCCGCAAAGTGATCGCTGCGAGGCCGGAAATCGGTGAAAGCGCCGCCGACATACTCGATCCGCCGGTGCTCGTCTGCCGCGCCTCGGGCACGTGTGTCACTCCAAAAGCGAAGAAAAGAAAGTAGGGCTAGACGAGGCGTTCGTGCGTTTTGCGCTTCCAAACGAACTCGTAGTATGAGAACTGCAGCGCCAGCACGACGCAGTAGGCAGCGGGATAACCGAGCCACACGCCGTCGAGTCCGATGCGGTGCATCAGGATCCACGCGACCGGCACTTCCACGCCCCAGATGGCAACGATGCCGTTGATCGTCGGCCAAAGCACGGTGCCGCTCCCGCGCATGAGGCCGCTGAGCACGGCAGAGTTTCCGAACAAGAGATAGCTCCACAGCGTGATCATCAGCAGTTGGTGCGCGATCGTCAGAGTGTAGTGGTCGGTAATGAACCAACCCAGAATGAACCAGGCGCACAGGTAGCAGACGGCGATGATGATGCCGCCGACGACGTAGTTCAAGCCGACTGCCGAGCGAATAACGCTCCCGAGCTTATCTTCGCGGCGCGCCCCGATGCATTGCGCGCCGAAGATCGAAGCCGCGATGCCGATCGAGATCGCGGGGAACTGTACGTAGCTGACAACCTGATTGACCGCTCCGTAGGCCGCCGTCGCGCTCGATCCAAAACGATTGACGAACGAGATGACGGCAATTTCAGCAAGGGAGACCATCATCACTTGAATGCCGGTCGGGACGCCGATCCGCAAGACGGTGCCGAGAATTTGCCAATCGATCCCCATATCGACCAGGGTCTCGCGGTCAAACTGGAGCGGGTGGTGTTTGCGCCGGAGGTAGAGGAGGAGCCATGCGAAGGCCGCCGAGTTGGCGATAAGTCCGGAAACTGCTGCGCTCACGACGCCGAGCTTCGGCAATCCGAAGACTCCAACGATAAAAAGCGGCGTGATGACGATGGCCAGTAAGCTCGAAACGATAAGGGCATAGAACGGCGTGGCCGAATCGCCGGTGCCCCGCAAGATCGTCGCATAGACGAAATACACGAAAAAGACCGGCATCGACAGGAAAGCGACGCGCGCGTAGGCGTCCGACTGCGCGATGATATCAGGCGGCGTTGCCAGCCATTTGAGAATCGTCGGTGAGCCGAAATATCCCAGCACCGCGACGATGATGCCGAGATAGAGGGCCGCCCCCGTGACGGTCCCGGCGATCTTCTTGACCTTGTGGAAGTCCTTAGCGCCGAAGGCCTGCCCGATGAGAACGCTGCTTCCGCTCGAGACGCCGAAGACGAACGAAAAGAGCAAGAAGATGATGGGAAAGACCGCCGAGATCGCGCCGAGCGCTTGAGTCGAAATCAACCGGCCGATCCAGATGCTGGCCATCGTTTGCGATGCCGATTGTAAGACGTTGCTCAGCATCAGAGGCACCAGAAAAACGAGGAGGATCTGCCACATCGGCTTGCCCTCCTCGAAAATGTTCACCCCGCGTTGCTGCGGTCGCGCTTGCGCCAAACTGCGAACCCCTTACTCTGTTGCCAGCACTTCGTAAATCTCCTTGCGCGTCTTGTCGAGCAACTCGCGCACGCGCTCGATGCTTTCGGGCTTGGAAGTATAGCCGAGCTGTGAAACCGCCTGTATCAGTCGAGACGCCGAATCGCGCATTTGCGCCCGCCGGTCCCGCGTGCCCTCTTCTTCGCCGTCATCTTCAAAAAAGCGACCGATGTCGGCCCAGCGCTCTTCCATCATTTTTCGTCCTTTCTCCGTGAGTTCGTAGATGCGGCGCCCCTCCTCGTCGCGGCCGGCGATGAAACCGGCCGCCTCGAGCGCCGCGAGCAGCGGATAGACCGAACCGGCGCCCCCCGCCCAACCCTTCTCCCGTATCTCGCGAATCAAGTCGTAACCGTGCCGCGGCATCTCGCCGAGCAGTTTGAGCAGGGCAAACTTAAGGATTCCACGCTTTAGCCGCCGCATTCCGTGCCGGCGCATTCCCCATCTTTGCATTTGCGAATAGTATACGATATATCGCGATACTGTCAATGCCCCATCCTTCGTCCTTCGACCCTTCGACCCTTCGGCAAGCTCAGGGCAGGCTGAGCTCAGGGCAGGCTGAGCTCAGGGTGACCCTCCAGGGGTGACAACGTTAGGTCGGCCGACGGCGAACTCTGGCGGTGTGCGGTTGGACAAGTTCATGAAGGTCTCGCGGTTGGCGAAGCGGCGAAGCGAGGCGCACGAGGCCTTGGAGCACGGACGCATCACCAGGGACGGAAAGCCGCTCAAGCCGGGCTATCGAGTTAAGCCTGGAGACGTTCTCGAGATCCACTACGCGACGAGGCTCGTGACGGTCCGCGTGCGCGAAGTTCCGTTGCGCGTCACGCCGGCCACGAAGCCGGCCGAGCTTTACGAGATTCTCGACTCGCGGCGGGACGAGGCAGAGTGGATATGATCTCGGCCGACACGAAGGACGCGCTCGCGCGCGAGCTTCCCGACGAGCGTCATTGCCGCGATTCATTGCTCGCCGGACTCTGCGTGTACGGCAGCATCGACGGCCACTTTGTGACGCATCGCAACGCCGTCGCGCGCCTATTTTGGTCGCTGCTGGAAGAGCGCAAGCTTCACGTCATCGAGACACGCGCTCCCACCCGGCTGCAACGCTTACCGACCTTCGCAGTGAGATTGCCGCAACGGCTGCGCGCGATGCCGCCCAAACCCGTACGCAAGTGCGATCGTTTGGTCGAAGTGCGCGCCGCTTTTTTGGCGTGCGGCTCGCTGGCGGCGGGAGCACGCGGTTACCATCTCGAGTTCGTCGTCCGTGACGAAGGTGTCGCGGCGCGCTTGAGGTGGATGTTGCGCAGCAACGGGGTCGCGGCAAAAGAGACGCACCGGAAGGGACGAGCCGTTCTCTATCTCAAGGATTTCGACGCGATCGCGGAGCTCCTGACGCGCATCGGCGCTTTCGCAGCGGTGCTGCGGCTGGAGGACGTGCGCGCCTTGCGCGAGACCAAGAACCGCATTCATCGCCTGGTGAATACCGAGGCGGCGAACCTGCAGCGCAGCGCCCAAGCCGGTGCCCAACAGCGGCGCGTCATCGAGTTTTTGCAGAGCGCCTACGGTTTGTCGCGGCTCTCGCCGCCGCTGCGCGAAGTCGCCGAGCTTCGCCTGCGTCATCCCGAGGAGTCGCTTACGGAGCTGGGTCGCCGCTGCAATCCGCCCATCGGCAAACCGACCGTGAGCAGCCGGCTGGGCGCGTTAACCAAGTTGGCCGGCAACCTGCGAGGCATGCAGGGGAGCGCGAAAGCGGCCCGGTAAACGCGGCTCATGCGCATCGGAATCAACGGCTTCGGCCGCATCGGGCGAAACTTCACCAAAGCGATCGCGGAACGCCATCCGGAAATCGAGATCGCCGCCGTAAACGACCTCATGCCTGCAACGGAGTGCGCGCACCTCTTTAAATACGACAGCAACTACGGCATCTACGGCGGCAGCGTGAGCGCCGGCGACGCAACGCTCTCCATCGACCGGCAGAGCATCCGCGTCTTTGCCGAGCGCGACCCCGGAAAAATTCCCTGGCGCGATCTGGGTGTCGACATTGTCGTCGAGTCGACCGGCCTCTTCACCGATGCGGCCAAGGCTCGCGCGCATATCGATAGCGGCGGCGCGAAAAAAGTCATCATCTCCTCCCCGGCAAAGGGCGAAGACATCACGATCGTGCTGGGCGTAAACGACCGCCGCTACGACCCGCAGAAACATAACGTCATCTCCAACGCATCGTGTACGACGAACTGTTTGGCCACCGCCGTGAAGCCGGTCGTCGAAGAGCTCGGCTGGGTCAAGGGTTTCATGACGACGATCCACTCCTACACCAACGATCAGAACGTGCTCGATGGACCGCAACGGGATCCTCGCCGTGCGCGAAATGCCGCGACCAACATCATTCCAACCTCGACTGGCGCTGCGAAAGCACTTTACCTGACGATTCCGGAAGTCGAAGGCACCTTCGACGGCTTTTCGCTCCGCGTCCCGACGCCGACGGTATCGATGATCTACCTCGTCGCGCAAACGAAACGTCCGACGACGAAGGAGCAACTCAATGCGCTGTTGCGCCGCGCGGCGGAGGGCGAGATGAGCAAGTACGTCGCCTATACCGAAGAAGAGCTCGTCTCGAGCGACTATAAAAAGAATCCGAACAGCTCGATCATTGACTCAAGGCTCAGCAATGCCAACGGCGACCTCATCCAAATTGCCGCCTGGTACGACAACGAATGGGGCTATTCGTGTCGCCTCGCAGAGCTGACCGCTTTGGTCGGGTCGACGATTCCAGCCGCGCAGTAGTGGCCTTTCGACGCCTGCAAGAGTGCGACGTTCGCGGCAGGCGCGTTCTCGTGCGCGAAGATTTGAACGTCCCGCTCAACCGCGAGACCGGTGAGATTGCCGACTATGGCCGCGTCGACGCTGCGCTGCCGACGCTGCGCTGGCTGCACGAACGCGGCGCGAAAACGATCGTGCTTTCGCATCTCGGGCGGCCCGACGGCAAACCGGATCCAAAGCTCTCTTTGCGGCCGGTCGCGCGAGCGCTTTCGGAACGCTTGGACGTTCCCGTCGGCTTTGCCCCCGACTGCGTCGGCGAGGCCGCCGAAAGCGCGGTCGCCAAGCTGCGCGACGGCGACGTGCTTTTGCTCGAAAACGTCCGCTTCCATGCCGGCGAAGAACGCAACGATCCCGGGTTCGCCCAGCAGCTTGCAAAACTGGGCGATCTCTACGTAAACGACGCCTTTGCGACGGCGCATCGCGCACATGCGTCGACGGAAGGAATCGCGCATCTGCTTCCAAGCGCCGCCGGCCTTTTGATGCAAGCCGAGTTGTCGGCCCTCTCACGTCTGACCGACCGTCCTGCCAGGCCCTTCGTCTGCGCCGTCGGCGGTGCGAAGATCAAGGACAAGATCGCCATGCTGGAGCGTTTGAGCGAACTGGTCGACGCTTTTTGCATCGGCGGCGGTATGGCGAATACGCTGCTCGCGGCTCGCGGGGTCGGTGTCGGCACGTCGCTGCGCGACGACGATCTCGAGCCGGCGCGCCGAATCCTGGCGGCGATCGAAGAACGCCGAGTCGATCTCCATCTGCCGACCGATGCGGTCGTGGCGCCCTCGGTGGAGGCGGAGGACCGGGCTCACGTCGTTCCGATCGAAGCCGTCGGTGAGGAGATGATTCTCGACATCGGTCCTGCAAGCGCGCAGACGTATGCGAACGCAATCGAAGTCGCCAAGACGATCGTTTTTAACGGCCCGATGGGCGTCTATGAGAGACCGGCCTATCGCCGCGGAACGCAGGTAGTCGGCGATGCAATCGCGCGCGCGACGGAGGCCGGGGCGACCAGCGTCGTCGGCGGCGGCGACGCCGCCGCGGCAGCGCACTTGCTGGGCTTCGCCTCCAAAATGACCTACGTTTCGACCGGCGGGGGCGCCACGCTGGAGTTCTTGGAAGGCAAACGACTGCCCGGAGTCGTCGCGCTTGAACGTTAGAACGATCCTCGCGGGCAACTGGAAGATGCACAAGACTGCGCCCGAGACGGCCGCGTTCTTCGATGCGTTCCTGCCCCGCATCGCGCCGATTGCAGCAGAAATCGAGATCGTCGTCGCGCCCGCGTTTACGTCGCTGCAGTTGGCGAGCGAGTTCCTGCGGGGCACGCGCGTGCGCCTGGGCGCGCAGACGATGCATTGGGAGCTGCAAGGAGCCTTCACCGGCGAAGTGAGCGCGCCGATGCTGCGGGCGCTCGGGGTCTCGCACGTGATCCTCGGGCACTCGGAACGGCGCGCCTATTGTGACGAAACCGATCGTACGGTCAACTTGAAGGTACGTACGGCGCTCGCGCAGGGCTTGACGCCGATCGTCGCCGTCGGCGAGACCCTCGACGAGCGCCGCGCCGGCGCGACGGACGACCGTATCCTATCGCAGACACGCGCTGCATTTGACGGCGTACCCGCAGCCGATCTCTCGAAGGTAGCGATCGCATACGAACCTATCTGGGCGATTGGCACCGGCCAGAGCTGCGACCCCGACGAAGCCAATAGGGTAATGGCGACGATTCGCCATGCGATCGACGGCTTGGGTGGAACGCCAATTCTCTACGGCGGAAGCATGACGGCGGCGAACGTTGCGTCGTACATGCAATGCTCCGATATCAACGGCGGTTTGGTCGGAGGTGCGTCGCTCGATCCCGAGGGTTTCGCGGCACTGATCGCGCGAGCCGTGTCATAGCGTACCGGCCCGTTGTGTTGTGCGTGCTCGACGGCTGGGGATGCCGGGATGCCACGCACGGCAATGCGATCGCGGCGGCAAACCTGCCACATTGGCGGGCGCTCTTCGAGCGCTATCCGCACACGATGCTGCGCGCGTCGGGCGAAGCGGTAGGTCTTCCCGAGGGCGTCATGGGCAACAGCGAGGTCGGCCATATGAACCTTGGGAGCGGGCGCGTCGTGCCGCAAGGCGTCACGCGGATCGACGCCGAGATCGCATCGGGCGAGTTCGCGAAGAACGATACGCTGCTCCAGGCGATTTCGCACGTCGGGCGCCAAGGCAAAACGCTTCATTTAATGGGCCTGCTCTCCGACGGGCAAGTTCATAGTTCGATCGTCCATCTCTTCGCTTTAATCGATGCCGCCGTCGGAGCCGGCGTCCGGTTTGCCGTGCACTGCTTTCTCGACGGACGCGACACGCCGCCGCGCTCGGCGATGATTTACGTTGGACGCCTCGAGGAAAAACTCGCCGCGGTCGGCCGCGCCGGCGCAATAGCCAGCGTTACCGGACGATTCTACGCCATGGATCGCGACCTGCGCTGGGAACGTACGCAGCTTGCTTACGATCTGCTTTCGCAGGGTCGCGCGCAATTCCGCACCGCCGACGCGCTTTGCGCCGTCCGCGACGGCTACGCGCGGGGGGAAGATGACGAGTTCGTACTACCGACGATCGTCGGAGAGCCGCGCCCCACTCAAGACGGTGACGCAATCATCTTCTTCAATTTCCGCCCGGACCGCGCGCGTCAGTTGACGACGGCGTTCAACGCCGGGACGACGCTGTACTACAACGGCGGCTTCGATGCATTCGCGACCAGGACATATCGCGATCCTTACTTCGCGACGATGACGAAGTACGACGAGAGCTACACCAATCCGGTACTCTTCGGCCCGCGCCCGCAGCACGAGACGTTCGGCAAGGTCCTCGCGCGGACGGGCTTACGGCAGTTGCGACTCGCCGAAACCGAGAAGTACGCCCACGTTACCTATTTCTTCAACGGCGGCCGCGAGGACCGTTTCGCGGGTGAAGACCGCGAGCTAATCCCCTCGGACCGCTCGGTGGCGACGTACGATCTCGCACCGGCGATGCGCGCGCGAGAGATCACGAATGCCGCCGTCAACGCGATCGCGAGCGGACGTTACGACGCAATCGTCATGAACTATGCCAACGCCGACATGGTCGGCCATACCGGCAAGTGGGAGCCAACGATCGAGGCCGTCGAAGTCATCGACGAATGCTTGCCGCGGCTGGTTGACGCGACGCTTCGCGCGAACGGCCTCCTCGCGATTACGGCCGATCACGGCAACGCCGAAACGAAGCTCGACGAGCAGAACCATCCTCTCACGGCGCACACGACCAACCCGGTGCCTTTGGTTCTTGTCGCTAACGGCTTGCATGGAAGCCTCGCAAGCGGCGGCAAACTGGGCGACGTCGCGCCAACATTGCTGAGCCTCATGGGCCTTCCAATTCCCAACCAAATGACCGGGGTGAATCTTTTCGGCGCCTCACACTCCTAGAAAAATTCATGCAAATCACAGGCGCCCTTACGGTGCCGTTCAGGAACGTGTGAGAGCATACCGTGGAAGGCTAAGAGGAGGATTCCACGATGCAGTGCCACCGTAAAGAAATCCACGATGTCCTAATCTTCGCACGCGGCTTGACCTTTTTCATCTTTGTCGGCGCTGCCACGGTCGCAATCGCGCTCGCGGCGCACCTTCACTAGCGCGGCGTGCAAAACTTACGAGACCCTATGCGAGGCGCGGATGGCCGCGCCGCAAGAGCGCACTCTCGAGCTCCGCCTCCGCGCGGCCGGAAGGGAGGGAGGTTACGAGACTCGATAGCAACCGCTCGGATCGACTTGAACGCAGCGGTTGCCAACCATAATCGAACGGATTCGATGATCCCAAAACGAGAGCACTCGGACGATAGCGGGCCGCAGTTTGGCGATAAGCTCCCGCGCCCGCTGCGACACGGCAACGGCGTCCTTAACCCAGCGCGGATGGTCGTGTGGCAGGAGTGCGGTCTCGAGCTCGGCTTGCGCAACAGCCGGAACGACGGCCTCGGAGCGCCCCGCCTCGAGCCGAGCGGAGAGCGCGGCCGGTGTTTCTTCGAGCTCAATACGGCGCAGCATGAGAGTCTCGTTTAAGCTTGGCAATTGCGCTCAAATGCAGTTGCGACGCGCGCTGCGGTGAGATTGCCAAACGTTTCCCAACGCAGCGCAGTGAGTTCCCTTTAAAATAGTGCAGCAGCACGACCTCGCGCTGGCGCGGCGACAGGCCCGAGATTAGCTCCACGAGCCGCGCGCTTTCGGACCGGCGCTCCACGATCCGCGCCGGGTCGTCGCTCCAGTCGTGGACAAGCGATTCTCCCAACGGCAGCGGCGCATCGAGAGAGAGCGGCTGACCGCGATAGGCTGCGGCAATGGCGCGGCGATATCCGGGGTAACGCTGCTCCATCTCGTTTGAGGTCGGAACCGCGCCGAGGGCAGCCGCGAGCGAGTACCGCCGGTTCTCGCCGTCGCGCACGATCCGGCGAGCTCGCTCAGAGACCGGATCCATGCGACGGATTCCGTTGAGCATGGCGCCGACGACGAGGCGTCTCGCGTAGTCGCAGAGCTCAGGCCCACGGTGCGGATCGAACGAATCGACGGCGCGGATCAAGCCGACGGATCCATCGCCGACGAGATCGTCGAGATCGAAGTTCGGCACGAGCCGCTTGAGCCGTCGAGCAAGTTTTTTCACAATCGGCAGCAAGTCTCGGATCTGCTCGTCGCGGTCGCCGGGGCTCATCGTGCGCCCTCTAAGCGAGAGGCGACCAAGGCTGCGAATCCCTCACCATCGCTGCGTGCGATTTCTTGTGCCAAGAGCTGCAGCTCGTAATCCCCGAGCATCCCGCCGCCCACGATCAGCGGACGAAGCATCGGAGCGAGCAGGATCGACTCGAGCATCTCGCCCGCGCGGCGTGCCGCGACGCTATCCACGCTGCAGGTCGTCGACGACGCGCAGCATCTCGTCGGCCGTCCGAACGTCGTTAGGCGTGCATATAAAAAGCGGACGATGGACCATGCAGAAATCTTACGGAGCGGTCGTTACGGTGCCGTTATCGCGGCGTTGCGCGCAAACGAACGCCACGGCGCTTAGCTCTTCCCAATTCTCTGTGACCGCCATTGCGCTATCGCCGCTCCAGAAAGGCTCTTATGTTTGGGTGCGGGTGCTAAGATAAACTTGGACGATTCCACAAAAAAAGGAGGAATTTTTATGAAGAACGCAGCTGCGCTCGCCCTTATAGCGGCATCGCTCACGCTGACGGTTACCCTTCCCGCACGATCGGCAACGGGAATGGAAGCCATGCAGTACTACGTCGGAACGTGGTCGTGCACCGGCAGCACAGTCGGTAAACAACCTTTCCATTTTTCGCTGAGGTACGCCATGAACGGCGGCATTTTGCGCAGCTGGCTCTCTGCGAATGGATACGTCCAAAGCGGCTCGCTAACGTATGATTCGAAGAACCATCGTTACATAAATGCCGCCGTCGCCAGCGATGGTACTTGGTTTGTCGCTTACGCGACCATCAGCGGAACGGCGGAAAGTTCTATTGACCACGTTACCAGCGAGGGAAAGTTGGGACGCCTGATAATCGTGCGCACCAGCAATACGCGATTCGCTTCTACCGGTTATCCGGCCGTATCGGATGGGAAAGCTTTTTTTAAAGCGACCTGCCGGAAATCGTAATGCTACGTCCGCTGCAGATTGTTGGCAATGCGCAGCATCTCATCGGCCGCTTGAACGCCTTTTGCGTTGGCTTCGTAGGCGCGCTGCGCGGTAAGAATTTGCATCATCGCGTCGATGATCGTGACGTTCGACTCTTCGAGCATCCCGAAGTGCAGCTTCGGGCCATCCACCGAACCGGGGATGACTTCCCTTGGCTTTCCCGACTCGGGCGTCGCTTCAAAAATCGCGCCGTCGAGCGCTCGCAAATGCTCCGGCGCCGCGAACTCCGCAAGACGGATGTGACCGAGCGTGCGGCTTCCCCCCGTAAACGTCGCCCGAACGCTTCCGTCGCCGGCAACGCTTACGCTAAGCGCGTCGGTGGGAATCGCGATGCCCGCAAGACGATAATCCGCAGCGTTGCGCAGCGTTCCATCCGCGCCGCGCGAGAACTCGCCATCGCGCGTATAGAATCGGTGCCCGTGGCCGTCGAGCACCGTGAAAAAACCAGGGCCGTCGATCGCAAGATCGAACGGACCGGCGCTTCGAGCCAGTTTGCCCTGAGCGAAGAGCACCCGCGAACCGAGCGCTACCGTTCCAACCCCCCTTCCGCCAGGCGCGATCAGCTCCGCAAAGCCTTGCGCCGATCCCTTGAAGCCGACGACCCCGGCGTTGGCTAAGTTATCGGCAATCGTATCGAGGTTCCGCTGCTGAGCCGCCATGCCGCTGGCAGCGGCGAAGAGCGCAAGATCCATACCGGCACGCTCCCTATTTTACGCGGGCCGCATCGGCCGACTTCTGACGCGTAGCATCGATCGCGGCGACCGCTTTCTCCGCGCTCTCGAAAGAACGCTCCGCGGAGAGCACGGCGATCATCTCGGCGATCGCATCGACCGCGGGACCTTCCAAGAATCCGCTCCGTACGCGGCTGGTCGAAGGAAGACCGAGCGCGTGCGCGTCGACGACGCCGCCCGATGGAACGTGCAGCACGTTGCGGAGCCCCAGTACCACGCGTCCCCGGCCGTCATGCAGCGTTCCATCGGCTTCGTGGACGAACGCCCCGGCTCTCGTCTCGCTCACGCGGCCCGCCGAATCGCGAACGCGGAACGCGCCGCCGCCGAGAATCGCGAGATCGAAATCGCGACCCGTGTGCCGCAACGCGCCGCCTTCGCCCGAGCTCCGTCGCGCAATCGTGACCCCGAGCGCGGTCAGGAAGCCCCGCGCATCGATGCGGCGAAACCCGTCGGTTGAAACGTTCGCGAGATTTTCGGTCGCGATTTCAAGGCGCGTTCGGGCCGCGACCATTGCGCTGGCCGCCCATGCAATTCCGTCCATGCGCGCATGGTAGCGAAGCGTGTTGGCCGAATCGTTTCCGCACGATGACCGGGTTGCGGTTCCTCACGCATGCGATTGTGGCGACACTCGCCGTGGCGTGCAGCTCGCCGTCGGCGCGGGAACGCACCGACGACGCCGAGCTCGCCGCGGTCGCCCCACTCAAAGCGCAGTATTCCGGCGTGGTGATGGGCTTCGATATCCGGCCGCCGAACACGTTGATCGTCAGCCTGGACTTACAGAGCTACCTTGACATGGATGACGACGCCGTCGCCGCGATGCAGCGAACCGCGCTGCTCCGCTGGCGCTCTGCTTGGAAATCGGGCCATCCGCATGCGCATGGACTGGTGCACGTCCGCTTTATCGATTTTATCGGCCGCAAGGTCGCCACATTGACAGCGGACACTTAGTGGCCCGCAACTAGAGTCTGTCGAGAACCCCTTGCGTGAAGGCGCGCGTCGATACCGGGGCGCCGGAACGCGCCACGTCGGCGGTTCGCAAGCCGTCGGCGTAGGCGCGGTCGACGGCGCGCTCGATTCGAGCGGCAGACGAATCGTCGGCAAGGCTGTGGCGTAGCAACATTGCGGCGGACAGAATCGCTGCCGTTGGATTTGCAACGTCCCTGCCGGCCAAATCGGGCGCGGTGCCGCCGATCGGCTCGTACAGGCCAAACTGTCGGCCAGGCGTGCCCTGCGAGCCGAGACTGGCGCTAGGGAGCGTCCCGAGCGAACCGGTGAGAATCGCGGCCTCGTCCGAAAGGATGTCGCCAAACATATTCTCGGTGACGATCACGTCGAAGTCGCCCGGCCGCGCCACGAGCTGCATCGCCGCGTTGTCCACGAGCAGATGCTCGAGACGCACGTCGGGATACTGCGCCGACATCTGGGTGACGACTCGCCGCCATAGCCGCGACGTCTCCAAGATATTCTGCTTATCCACCGACGTGACGTGCTTTCGCCGCGCGCGCGCCAGATCGAAGGCGATGCGTGCGATGCGCTCGATCTCCGGTGCGCGATAGATCATCGTGTCGACCGCCTCCTCGACGCCGTCCACGGTTCGTTGTTCCTTGGGCCGGCCGTAATAGATGCCGCCGGTCAGCTCGCGCACGACGAGCAGGTCAAGACCGCGCACGATCTCGGGCCGCAGCGACGAGGCGTCTTCGAGCCCAGGAAAGACGCGCACGGGCCGCAAGTTCGCGTAGAGCTCGTAGTCGCGCCGCAACAAGAACAACGCGTACTCGGGGCGTTGTGCCAGAGGAAGTCCGTCGTACTGCGGCAAGCCGACGCTGCCGAAGAGGATCGCATCGCTGCGATCGCAGAGCGCTCGAGTCTCCGGCGGCAGCGCGGGGAGTCCGGCGGCAAGCGCCGCCGCACCGACCGGCGCCCCCGTACACTCGACGTCGGGGCGGACGCGCCGTAAAACCTCAGCGGAACAGTCGATGACCTCCGGGCCGATTCCGTCGCCCGGCAGCAACGCGACGCTATTAATAGACGGTGATGCGCTTGGTATCGTCGTGTTTGAGCGGAGGCTCGACCGGCGTGCTGTTTTCGGCCGGCGCGGCGGGGGCCTGGATCCCGCCGTTGCTTCCCGCGCCCTCAGTGCGTTCGAGCAGTGCAAGATGCGTCATCAGCAGGCTGCGCAGCTCGCTCTTGGCCTTCTCCGTAGCTTCAACCGCCCGCTGCTGCTCGCGCCGAACGTCGGAGATCGTATCGCTGTAGCCGGCGATCTCGCGCTCGTTGGCCAGCCGCGCCTGTTCTCGGATGAGATCGGCCTCTTTATGCGCCGACGCTTTGACCTCGTCCGCCGTGCGCTGAGCGAGCACCAAGGTGTTTTGCAGCGACTCTTCGATCGCTTTGAAATGACTCACGCGCTCCTTGAGGTCCGCGATCTCCGCCTCGAGAGCCGCCCGCTGCTGTGCCTCGTCTTCGAGCGTCTCGATGATTTCGTCGAGAAACTTATCGACGTCGGCGCGTTCGTAACCTTGAAGCGCCTTCTTGAAACTCTTGTGTTGTATGTCGACCGGTGTGATCTTTTCCATCGCTCCGTGTCCTACGGTCTATTGCCCATGAAATCGAAGGTGCCGTCGGCCATCATCGAGTCGCGCAAACCTGCGGCATTGACGACGATGCCGGCCGGTACGACTAGGTAAATGGACTCGGCGAGCTTCTGGATTTTGCCGTCGATCGTGTAAGCGACCCCCGAGGTAAAATCCACGACGCGCTGCAAGAGCGTTCGATCGGCGTTTTGCAAATTCATGATGACGACCTGCCGGTTCCGCAGCGAGTCGGCGATTTCCACGACATCTTGGTAGCTGCGCGGTGAGTAGACGCTCACCTGCGTGCCACCGCGACGTCCGGCGGTCGACAGCGGTACGACGCGCCCCGACGGCACCTCGTCCTCATAAAACTCGTCTTCGTCGTCGCGAATCGAAAAAAACGAGCCGATCTTGCTAAACACGCTCACCTGTACCTCCCATCTGTGCGCGGGCCAAAGAGCGCCTCTCCGATGCGCACCATCGTCGAGCCGGCTCGCAGCGCTTCGCGCCAATCTCCCGACATACCGATGGAAAGCGTACTTCCACCTATGCGTGCCAAGGTCTTGGCAGCGAGCTCGAATGCGCGCGATATTGCGTCGCTGTCGGCGCCCAGCGGTCCCATTGCCATCACGCCCTCGAGGCGCAAGCTCGCCTGGCCTCGGAGCGTTTCGGCGAGCCGGTCGGCTTCATCGGGACGACAGCCAAAGCGATCGGAGGGCGTGATGTTGAGTTGCAGTAGCACCGGCAGCGTCGCGCCTAGGTCTTGCGCCGCCCTTCCCAGCGCTATGCCCGCTTCGGCCCGATCGACGCTCTGAACGACGTCGAACGTCGCTGCTATCGCTTTCGCCTTGTTACTCTGTATGTGGCCGACGAAATGCTTGCGAACGGCAGGCAGCAGCGGAAACTTGCGGCGCGCCTCTTGGAGGTAGCTCTCGCCGAGATCGGTCAGGCCCGCCTCGATCGCCTGGGCAATTAATTCCGGGGGCTGGCGCTTGCCGACCCCGACCAGCGTGACGCCGCCTGGATCGCGCCCCTCCCTCCGCGCTTCTTCATCGATGGCGCTTCGCAGCGCCCGGTAACGTTCCCCGACCCCTTGCCTCATCCACGCGCCGGGCGGACCGGTCTGGCGTCGGTGCGGGGGCCCGGCCGGGTCGCGCAGTAGGCGATTCCGATCACCCCCACGACGATCATCGGTAGGGCGTAGAGCTGGCCGCCGGTGAGGCCCATCCAGCTAAAATCGGTCTGCCGCCACATCTCTGCGATCGTTCGCGTGATCCCGTAGCACGTGAACCAGGTCCACGCGACGACGCCGTCTTTGGGTTTGAGCCGGTAGACGATCAAGAGGATCGGCAGCGTCAGGATGTCGAGAATCGCCTCGTAGATCTGCGAAGGATGACGATATGCCACTGCGCCCGGCGCGGAGGGAAAGACCATGCACCAGGGGCGGTCGGGACGGCAGACGTCCCCCCACAGCTCGTCGTTGATGAAGTTCACGATTCGCACCAGAGTGATGCCGACCGGCAGCATCATCACGACTTCGTCGCCGACGACCACGTATTTCAGACCCGGATGCTGCCGAATGAACAGCCAGATCGCCACCAGCACGCCGATCAATCCCCCGTGGAAGGCCATCCCGCCGTTCCAGACCGCGATGAAATTGACCGGGTTGGAAAAATAGAACGAGGCGTCGTGCTTGCTGATGATGTCGTTGATGACGAAGAAGGTTCGCCCGCCGACGAGTACGCCGATCAGCGCGTAGAAGAGAAAATCCTGAATCTGCTGCTTCGTGAGCCCCAGGCGGCGCAGCCCGGCCGGACGGCTCATCCACAGATAGACGCAGAGGAACGCCACCAAATAGGCGATGCCGTACCAATGGATGCCGAAACGCGGACCGAGATGAATCGCGACCGGGTCGATGTTTGTCGGATAGGTGAACCAGTGCTGCATTTATAACAATCTTTTGACTGATGACCGCGACGACACATATCACCGCCGGCATCGCCTTCCTTGCGGGCCTCGTTTCCTTCGTTTCGCCGTGCGTCCTTCCGATGGTGCCGGCCTACCTCTCGCTGCTCACGGGAGAGAGTCTGGAAGACCTCAAGAACGAGCCGACCGCTCGGGCGCGCCTGCAAACGATGGCACACGCCGTCGCGTTCGTCGCCGGATTCAGCCTAATTTTCGTCGGATTGGGCCTCAGCGCGAGCGCGATCGGCGGAGCGCTAGCTGCAAACCGCGTGCTGATCGCGCAGCTCGGAGGCGTGCTCGTCGTCGTTTTGGGCTTGCACATGATGGGCATGCTGCGCATTCCCGTGCTGATGATGGACGCGCGTCTGCACCTTCAACACGACCGGCGCACGCTGTGGACCTCCGGCCTGGTCGGCATCGCGTTCGCAGCCGGCTGGTCGCCTTGCATTGGCCCGATTCTCGCCGGGATTCTGGCCATTGCGTCGCAACAGCACAGCGCTGCTGCCGCAGTGCTGCTTTCTTGTTACTGTCTCGGGTTGGCGCTGCCGTTCCTCGCAACCGCAATGGCAATCGGCGTCGTTCTCCCGTTGCTCGCCCGCATCAAATCTTCGCTGCCCGTGATCGAGTTTGCATCCGGTGCATTTCTCGTCGTCGTCGGTCTAATTCTCGTCAACAATGCGTTCCTCAACGTCGCAGGATGGTTCTATCAATTTGTACCGCAACCGAATCTTTAGCCTAAAGCAGACGCTCGTCATCGCGGCCGCGGCGATCGCCGTGCTCTGGGCGGACCAATACACAAAGCACCTAATCGTTAACCTCTGCTTCCCCGACGTCCCCGCGTGCCGTACGATCATCCCGAATTTCTTGAGATGGACGTACGAGCGCAACGTCCACGGCGCGTTCGGCCTCTTCGGCAGCAGCGCCGTGATGCTGATCGGGATGGCGATCGTCGTGCTCGTGCTCTTTTGGTTCAGCTTCCGGGAGGCCGCAGCGCGTTCGCAGACCGTTCGGATTGCGTTCGGGATGATCGTCGGCGGAGCGATCGGCAATGTCGTCGATCGTCTCCACTACGGGTACGTGATCGACTTCATCGACTTTTACCGCATCTGGCCGAATATCTTCAACGTTGCCGATTCTTGCATCACCATCGGCGTCGGCCTTCTGCTGCTCTCGAGCCTTGTTGCACGTCGTCACGGCTGAGCAAGCCGGGAAACGCACCGACGTCCTCGTCGCTTGGCTCTCGGGGGTTTCGCGAACCCTCGTAACGCAAACCGCTCGGCGGGGAGAGGTTCTCGTCAACGGCAGCCCTGCCAAACCCAGCCGCCTGTTAGAAACCGGCGACGTGCTCGAGTTCGAAATTGCACAGCCGCCCGCGCTCGTAGCGCGGCCCGAACCGATTCCGCTCGACGTCGTTTACGAAGACGACGATCTGCTCGTCATCAATAAAGATGCCGGAATGGTGTCGCATCCGGCGCACGGTACGACGAGCGGGACGCTGGTCAACGCGCTGCTCGCACACGTCCAGGCAAGCCTTCCCGGCGATCTGCTGCGCCCCGGACTCGTCCACCGGCTCGATCGCGACACCTCCGGCCTGCTCGTCGTCGCGAAGCGCGAAGAGAGCCTGCGCGCTCTCGGCCTCGCAATGAAAGCGCGCCGCATCGAGCGCGAGTATCTCGGACTCGTGCGCGGCATCCCGCAGCACCCGCTCGGCACGATCGAAGGACCGATCGGACGCGATCCGCGCAATCGTCTGAGGTTCGCGATCGTCGCCGACGGCAAACCCGCCCTGACGCACTACGAGGTGCGTGAAGCCTTTGCGGCGCACTCCGAGTTGCTCTTTCGCCTCGAAACCGGCAGAACGCACCAGATTCGCGTGCACATGGCCGGGATCGGCCATCCGATCCTCAACGATCCGCTCTATGGCAAGATTGAATCGCGGTTCGAGCTTCGGGGACAGGCGCTGCATGCGTGGCGGCTTGCGTTTCGCCACCCACGCACCGACGAAGCGCTGTCATTTGAAGCTGCGCCTCCTCGCGAGTACATGCAGGCTCGCGCGCTCGTAAGCAGCAACAAGAATGTTTGAGCTTCTCGCTAAAGACGGTAACGCGCGGCGCGGGCGGCTGCAGCTCGCGCACGGAATCGTGGAGACGCCGTGTTTTATGCCGGTGGGGACGGCGGGGACGGTCAAGGGATTGACGCCGGCCGAGCTGGTGGAAGCGCAGTCGCAGATCGTGCTTGCGAACACGTATCATCTCTGGTTGCGGCCCGGACTGGAGACGATCGAGCGCGCAGGCGGCCTCCATGCATTTATGGCTTGGGAACGGCCAATTCTTACGGATTCGGGCGGCTTTCAGGTTTTCAGTTTGGAGAGCAGGCGTGAGGTCGATGACGACGGCGTCACGTTTCGGTCGCATCTTGATGGGAGCGAGCATCGGTTCACGCCCGAGAACGTTGTCGCGTTTCAAGAGGCCGTCGGGAGCGATGTTGCGATGGCGCTCGATGTGTGCGTGAAGCTTCCCGCGGCGCGTGACGCGCTCGAAGAGTCGGTGCGTCTGACGACCCTCTGGGCTCAGCGCTCCGCCGCCGCGCGCACGGTGCCGGCGACGGCGCTCTTTGGGATCGTACAAGGCGGGTTAGAGCCGGCGTTGCGAGAGCGCAGCGCGCGCGAGTTGGTGGCGCTCGATTTTCCTGGGTACGCGATCGGTGGACTCTCCGTCGGCGAGACGCGCGAGCAGATGTACGCGACCGCACGCGTAACGGCGGCGATACTTCCGAAAGAGAAGCCCCGCTATCTCATGGGCGTCGGGACCGTTCGCGACCTTCTGGAAGCGATCGATGCCGGGCTGGATCTCTTCGACTGCGTCTACCCGACGCGCTGTGGACGCAACGGACGCGCGATGACTCACGACGGCGAGCTCAACCTCTTCAATGCCGCCTTCACGCGCGATTTCGCGCCGGTCGATCCGCGCTGCGACTGCGACACCTGCACGACCTTCTCGCGCGCGTATCTCTCCCATCTCTTCCGCAGCAAGGAGATGCTCGGGCCGCGCCTGCTCTCGCATCACAACGTGTATCTCGTCAACGCGCTGATGCGCGAAGCACGCGCGGCGATCGAGGCGCGGGAGTGGACGAACTTTCGGGAATGCCGGCGTGGGTGGCTGGGTCATCCTTCGACAGGCTCAGGATGACATCGACAAGCTCAGGATGACACTGGGAGTCCAAATTCCTCAGCGTCTGCGCGAAGCGCAGTCCTGAGCAAGGCTCCTGAGCTTGGCGAAGGGGCCGAGTCGAAGGGTCAGGATGACACTGGGAGTCCAAATTCCTCAGCGTCTGCGCGAAGCGCAGTCCTGAGCAAGGCTCCTGAGCTTGGCGAAGGGGCCGAGTCGAAGGGTCAGGATGACACTAGGAGTCCAAATTCCTCAGCGCCTGCGCGAAGCGCAGTCCTGAGCGAGGCTCCTGAGCTTGGCGAAGGGGCCGAGTCGAAGGGTCAGGATGACATCGACAGCATGACACTAGGAGTCCAAATTCCTCAGCGTCTGCGCGAAGCGCAGTCCTGAGCAAGGCTCCTGAGCTTGGCGAAGGGGCCGAGTCGAAGGGTCAGGATGACACTGGGAGGGCGCGCACGACGCGCGTGCAATCCGCGCAAATATCGGGATGATCGGGATCCTCGCCGAGCTCCCGGTACTTCCAACACCGCACGCACTTGGCTCCGTCCGCGGGCAATAACTCGAAGGCTTCCGCTTCGCCCGAGCTCAGCGTCAACTGGGAGACGACCAACGCCTCACGCAGGTTGTCGCCAAGCGCGAGCAGCCGCTTGTAGACCGCGGGGGGCACCGTAAGGCGCACCTGCGCCTCGAAGTCGCGCGGCTCCGCCGACGCCGCCACTCGGGCGCGCAGGGCGCGCAGTTGGCGCCAGAGCACGAGGTCGCTTTCCGCGGCAGCGTTTCGGGACCGGTTTACATCGAAGGAACTGTCGAAAACGCTTTCGGTCCGCTCTCGGCGCCATTGGGGAAGATGCTGCCACGCCTCCTCCGCGGTAAACGAAAGCACGGGCGCGACCGTCGTGAAAAATCGCGTCGCGATGTAGAGCAGCGCCGACTGTGCGCTGCGGCGGCGTGGATCGCCGGCAGCGCGCGAGTAGAGCGGATCCTTGAGCGCGTCGAAAAAGAGGCTCGACATCGAGCTTTCGAACTCGACGATGCGCAGATAGGCATCGTGTATCTCGCAGGAATCGTACGCCTCTTTAACGCCGGCGACGAACGCGTCGGTCACGCTGCAGGCAAGCCGGTCGATCGGCTCCATCGCTTCGCGCGCGACGACGTCCGCGGCGGAAAGGTCCTCCAGATTCGAGAGCATGAAGCGCATGCGATTTCGCAGGTTTCGGTAGACGCGTCCGACTTGGTCGACGACGTTGGGCCCGAAGCGCACGTCGTCGATGGGCTCGACCGAGGCAGCCCACAACCGTAAGACGTCGGCGCCCCAGCGGGCCATCGCATCGCTCGCGTCGATGCCGGTTCCCCGCGATTTCGACATGGGGCGGCCTTCTTCGTCGTTCACCCAGCCGTTCTTCATCACGCGCCGGTACGGCGCGCGGCCTTTGATCGCGACGGCCGTGATGAGCGAGCTGCGAAACCAGCCTCGGAACTGATCGCCGCCCTCGAGAACGAGGTCGCTCGGCCACGGCATCCCATCGCGTCCCAGCACGGCGAGGTGGGTCACTCCCGACTCAAACCAAATGTCGACGACGTTCTTCTCTTTTTCGAGATCGCAACCACCGCAGCGCGGACAGACGAAGCCGTCGGGAAGATAGGTCTGCACCGGATCGCTCCACCACGAACCTGCGCCGGCCTCGGCAAAACGTTTCGCGGCAATGCGCGCCACGCGCGGATCGAGGATCGCCTCGGCGCACTCTTTGCAGACTAAGGACGGAATCGGCGTTCCCCACGTTCGCTGCCGCGAAAGACACCACTCGGGATGCGTTTCGATCATCTGCCGCTGGCGCGCACGCCCCCATTGCGGCGCGTACTCGACTGCGTCGGTCGCGTCGAGCGCACGCTGGCGAAGCAGGTTTTGATCCATCGCGAGAAACCACTGCGCCGTCGCGCGGAAAATCACGGGATTGTGACAGCGCCAGCAATGTGGATAGGAATGCTGGTACTCCGCCGCGCTCCACAGCGCACCGCTCGCGCGCAAGTCGTCGACGATGCGCGCATTGGCCGCGAAAATGTTCATGCCGGCGTAGGGCCCGGCCTCGGCCGTAAAACGGCCGGCCGCATCGACCGGATTGAGAATCGGCAGACCGTATTTCATTCCCGTATCGAAATCGTCGGCCCCGTGCCCGGGCGCAGTGTGAACTGCTCCCGTCCCGGTCTCGAGGTCCACGTACGGCGCGAGCACGATCGTCGAATCGCGCTCCATGAACGGATGGCGCACGGCGAGTCCGTCGAGCCGTTCGCCAAGTGCGCGGCCAATCAGCGTCGCCTCTGCGAATCGCTCGCCCAGCGCGCGTTGCGCGAGCGCCTCGGCGACGATCAGCATCTCGCCGTCCACGCGATAGAGCCCGTAGGTCGCGTCGGCGCGCAAAGCGATGGCCACGTTTGCCGGAAGCGTCCACGGCGTCGTCGTCCAGATGAGGAATGAGACTGGGATCGCAGTGTCACCCTGAGCCAGCCTGCCCTGAGCGCTGTCGAAGGGAAGGGCGACACTGCCAGCGCCATCATGCTTCGGCGGGCTCAGCATGACACCGAGGATCCGTTCCCGCTGCTCGTCGTTCGCGGCGAAGCGAACGTAGATCGAAGGTGACGTGCGCTGCTCGTACTCGATCTCGGCCTCCGCCAGCGCCGTCTCGTCGTGGACGCACCAGAGCGTCGAGCGCAAACCCTTATAGATTTGTTGGCGCTCGGCCAGATCGGCAAGCGCGTTTACGATCGTTGCTTCAAAAGAGGGATCGATCGTGCGGTACGGATGGTCGAGGAAGCCGAAGGTACCCATCCGCCTCCGCTGCTCTCGTTGACGCTCGAGCCAGTAGAGAGCGCGTTCTTTGCACTGCGCGCGCAGTTCGAGCGGATCGACGGCGTGAAAATCCTTGATTCCCAAATACTTGAGCGTTTCGTACTCGATGGGGAGTCCGTGCATGTCCCAGCCGGGAACGAACTTCGCGTACTTCCCGTCGAGCAGTGCGATCTTCACGAACATGTCCTTGAGCACCATGTTTAGGAAATGGCCCATGTGCAGCTCGCCGTTCGCATACGGCGGCCCGTCGTGCAAAATCCACGCACCGCTCGGCGCGTTGCGCTCCAAGCGCCGTTCGTACGTACCTTGCTCGTTCCACCACGCGACGCGCTGCGGCTCTCGCTTGGAAAGATCCGCCTTCATCGGAAAGGCGGTCTTCGGCAGATTCAACGTGTTCCGGTAATCCATCACTCGTCGTCCAAGAGCTCGCCGAGGACCTCGAAGTTTCGCTCTGCGGCCGCCTGGACAACCGGGAGGCGCTGCGCCAACGCAGCCGAGAGACGATCGCGCTCGGAGACGAGCCGGTCGACGAGCGCGTCGATCGCGCCGTCGCTCGGGCGCGGTCTGCCTGGAATCCAGAGCGGCTGCAAAGGATAGTCGAGATCCTCGCAGAGCGCCGTCACTTTCGGATCGTACGGTATGGCGAGAAATGGGACGGCGAAGCGCGCGGCGAGAACCAGCGCGTGCAGACGCATACCGATCGCGAGGCGAGCGCCCTGTAAAATCGCGGCTGCCTTTTCGAGCGTGCACTCGGGAAGCAGCACGGGCGCCGACGAGCAAGCGCGAATGACGTCGGTCGACAGGGCAGCATCGGGCGCGCCTCCCAACGGCAAAAAGGCCGCACGCACGTTGTGGCGGTCTGCGAGGCGATCGACGGCCCGCGCGAGGACGGGTATCCCATCCCGGAACGATGCGGCCTTTCGCACGCTGATCACGGCATAGGCGCCGCTCTCCGGCCCGAGGCCGTCGGCCGCAAGATCGTCACGCGCTGCAGGCCGGTCGTACAAAAAGACGGGATCCGCGGTGCGCTCGACCGGCGCGCCGGGCAAGAGATCCTTGAGCAAACGCAGCGACCGCTCGTCGCGCACGGTTGCCCGATCGAGGCCCCTGCAGAAGCCTCGCACCACCCAGCGCCCCCAAAAATCGAGCGGTCCGATGGATTGAGCGAAGATCATCGCTTTGCGTCCGCTGCGAATCGCTTCGCGCAAAACCGCAGCGTAATAGAGCAGGCTGCGCAGGCTCGTTTCGTTTTGCAAGAGACCTCCGCCGCCGGAGAGCACGACGTCGGCCCGTCCGATGGCGGTGCGAACGGCGCGCCAATCCCATCGAGCCGTCGCGTCGACGCGATAGGCGGCTGCGGTACGCTGAGGTGTTGCCGATAGCACTTCGATCGATGCCGCGGGAAAGTCACGGCGCAGACGCTCGACGATCACCTCGAGCAGCGCCTCGTCGCCCAAATTGCCAAAGCCGTAATAGCCGGAGATCAGTACGCGCGCCCTTTCGACGGAGCCTGTCCCCGGCGTGGAAGAAGGCCTCAGGACAAACTCCGGCGGTAGAGGCTGCGTCGATAGATCCAGATCAGCGCCGCCCCGACGATCGCGCCCGCGACGAGCCCATTGAGGATTCGCAAGACCGAAATCTCGAGCGGGGTGTGCAGGTGCGAAAACGTGTCGATAACGTCGCCAATCCCGACCCCGATGCAGAGCGCCAAGAGCCAGCCTACCGCGCGCCGGTGCGGCGGCAGCAAGGCCGGCAGTACCATCATGGCGGGAACGCCGATCAAGAACTCCTTGAAGCGAGGACGGACGCTCAGCGTGGCGGTCAGGAGATGGCGAAACGCGAGCTCGAAGGGCGAAGGCGAGACTTCGCTGTCGTTGCCGCTGCGCACGAGCATCAGCGCGCCGGCGGCAACGATCGCGATCCCCGCCAAGAGCTGATAGGTCAGGACCGGCGAGAGAAAGACGTCCCGCGGCCGCTCGACGCCCGAGCCGAAACGCCGGTCGAACAGGTAGAGCGCCAGCGCGATGAGCGGCGGCAGCGCCAGGACGAGCCGGACGCCTCGGAAGCGCTCGATCTCCTCCATTGCCAGCGGCGCGCTCATGACGCCGACGACGACGAGCGCGCCGAGCAGCGCGACGCCCGTCGCCGCGAGGGTCCAACCAAGGCTGCGGACGAGCTGAGTGCCGGCGCCGCTCGCGGGCGTTTCATTCCAGGCCGGGATCAAAATCAAGATTGCCGCGGTCGCGAAGAGCAGCGCGCCGGCGAGCGCGATGGCGGAGCGCGCGAATGCGTCGTGATGCGTCAGTACTCCCGCGAGGTACAGCGCGATCGTCGCGCCGTAAGCGATGACGGCAATTCGACGCCCGTACAAGCCGAAGAATTCGAGCAGCAGCACGAAAATCGACGGGACGGCTAGCGCCGCCAGCCCTACCAGAACCCGATTGTTGCCGCGATACGCAGGAATCGGCGTGGCCCGCCCCAGACGAAAACCGCCGGCGCGCAGCTGATCCGCGATCTGCTTGACCATTTCGACATTGGTCGCCTCGACCGAAAGATCTCCATCTTGGTGCGCCCACGGACGCAAGTACGCGACTCGGACGTTGCGTTCGCGAACGCCCAAGACGTATCGCGCGACAACCTCGTCGAGCTTGAGCTTATCCAGTTCGGTTTTCGCGATAGCCTGAACGCGAACCGTCCGGCCGGGAATGAGCCGCGCAAGGGTGTCGTTGCCCTTCTGCACTTGACTGGGATCGTACGTCTCGATCGACCCGAAGTTGAAGAGGTGACGTTTGAAGGCTTCCGCCGTATCCTCCAGATGATCGGGATAACCGGCAACCGCATTGCTCAACCCGGAGAAGATAACCGTCGAGACCTTCGGGTCGTAGGCAAGCACATCGTCGAAAAGCGCTTCGATCTGCGGCGCGCGAAAACGCTCGTCATTTTGAAAACGCGGAACAACCAGTAGCCCGAGCCGGTGTGCCAGCGCGATTTCGTCCGTTGGGATGCCTAAGCCGATCGCGTCGAAGTAGTCGATTTGCGTCCGGACCTCGATAAGCCAGGGGCGAGTCGCCCGCAAGACCCGCACGCTCTTGGGGCTAAAATGCAACGAAAGCTGGGCCAAATAACGTCGATACGTCGAGGAATCCGATACCAGGAGATAGATGGCCCCGGCGTCGACGCGCCGGCCGGCGACCAAGGAGGCCAGCAAGGGATCGCGGAGCGGGGAGAGTCGCGACTGATTGAGGAGCGCCGCCCCGGTCGTCGCATAAGACTTTCCGTTGTAGCCGACGTTCGCGCCGAGCTCTTCGGTGAGGGCCAGCGAGGTTAGGCCCGCACGCCGCAGCGCGATCAGGAATGCGGCGGGATTATAGTTGTACGAGCGCGCGAGAGCATCGAGATCGCTGAAATCCATGGCGAGTTCGACGCGGTTTGCGTGCGATTCCGTGCGAAGGCGAAATCCCGCGACGGCCAGCGAGGCGATTAGTGCGACGAGCAAGACGACGGCCGCGTAGCGCGTCCTGGGAGTAAAAAGAGTCACGAAGCGAGTGCTTTCGACCAGCAGCGGAGTTTTTCTGCCACCGAATCACAGAAGGGCTCGCCATAGGCGAGCCCTCCTGCCGTCGCGTATGCGCGGTTCCCTTTTTGTCGGGCCACGCATACCGGGTGTGGGCGACGCTCGTTGTGTCATCGCGTACGCTCGCTGCCCATGAATCGAGTGACGCGGAAGCACGGCCTTCAAGGGTAGCAGATTATTACCTTCAGGGGAAGCGTTACCATTTCGGCGCGCGCTTTTCCAGAAATGCGCTGATGCCTTCGCGTGCATCGGCCTCGAGCGCGTTTGTGGTCATCACTCCTTTGGTGTAATCGTACGCGGATGCTTGATCTAGATCGACCTGCGCATAAAACGCCGCTTTGCCGATGCCGACGACCGTCGCGCTAGCCGACGCGATTTCGCGCGCAAGCGCAAGCGTCTCGGCATGGAGGCTCTCCGGCGCAACGACGCGATTGATCAACCCCCAGTCGAGTGCCGTCTGCGCGTCGATCGGCTTGCCGGTAAGCAGCATCTCCATTGCGCGCTTGCGCCCGATCGCACGCGACAGCGGCACCATCGGCGTACTGCAAAAGAGGCCGATGCGCACGCCCGGAGTGGCGAACGTGGCCTCCCTCGACGCAACGGCGAGGTCGCACGCGGCCACCAGCTGGCAGCCCGCGGCGGTCGCGACCTTTTCGACCTCCGCGATAACCGGTTGCGGAACGGTCGCGATGCGCGCCATCAAAGCGACGCAGGCGTCGAAGATGACGCGATACGTCTCGACGTCGCGGTCGAGCAGTTCGCGCAGGTCGTGACCCGCGCTAAAGGCGGGGCCCTCTCCTCGCAGGACGATGGCGCGAACGGCGGCGTCTTGCCCGGCTGCGGCCAGCGCGCCCTCGAGCTCACGCATCATACTTAATGAGAGCGCGTTGCGTTTTTCGGGGTGGTTCATGGTGATGACGGCGACCTCGCCGTCACGCGCTGCCGTGATTTCGATGTACGCGGGGTTTACCGTGGGCATTCTCACTACCTCGGGGGCGACGGGGATGGCGACGGCGAGGCCGGCGGTGATGGCGGGGCCGACGGCGAGGGCGCCGGCGGTGATGGCAGGGCCGACGGCGCCGCGGAGGGCATCGCCGCGCGCGCTGCTTTCGCCCACGGCGGGTCGGCCTTCGTCGACACGCCGTGGTGCAGGGAGGCGCGGCTCTGGGCTGCGTATCGGGAATGCGGAAAGTGCACCTTCACGTAGACGTAGAGCCTCACGGCGTGTTCGCGTGCAACGTCGCCGGGAAGTTCGGCATAGAGCGCTGCGAGAAGAAGCCCCGTCGACGCGAGCCACGGATCGTTTGGGTAACGCGCGGCCCAATGATCGAACGAATCTTCCGTTAGAAGCAGCAGATGCTCCGCCTGTTCGGGGAGGAGGTGATGCGTCTCGTATCGCTGCTTGAGCTGCATCGTTTCATAGCGGACGCGCAGCGCGCTCATATTTAGTTTGCCGAAGTATTCGTCGGCCGGCGCGTTCGTGACGGCAAGTTGGGAGAGCAGGACGACGCACGTAAGCATGTCCGGCTTTACCCACGCCGCGGCCCTTCGACAAGCTCAGGAGCCTTGCTCAGGATGACAATGGGCGATGACGGCCCTTCGACGCGGCCCCTTCGACAAGCTCAGGAGCCTTGCTCAGGATGACAATGGGCGATGCAGGACTTGAACCTGCGACATCCTCCTTGTAAGGGAGGCGCTCTCCCAGCTGAGCTAATCGCCCACGCTTGCTAGCGCGTAACCCTTCGGCCGAACCGGTTTCTTTTACTTCACGGAGCGCCGGGTTGCTGTGGGAGGTTTAGTTGCGCATCACGCCAGGGCAATTCGTATTAACGAGAACAGCATTGAAGACTCATTTTCGCGCAGACTACACAAGCGAGATCGGGAACGTCGCTCTGGCGCGAAGCAGCGTGGCCAAATTCGCGAGCGCCTGCGGTTTCTCCGACTGCGAGGTTGCGGATATCCGGCTCGCCGCCGGTGAGGCGTTGAGCAACGCCGTCGAGCATGGAAGCGGGATGCCGTCTGCCGGCTTCACCGTCGATTGCGGCTTCGATGGCATCGAGCTTCTGATCGAGATCCAAGACAACGGCGCTGGGTTCTGCGCACCAGAGATTCGAAGCACCATCGAGCCCGACCAGCGAGGCCGCGGCTTCGGAATCTTCCTCATGCGCCGCCTGATGGACGACGTCGTCTTTGGAGGCAATGGGTCGATTGTCCGCTTAATCCGCCGCCAAAGAAAGCACTGAGAAAGGAAGCCTGGATTTGGCCTAGCTCATCGTCGCCTCGGGGCTCATTTACCGTAGTAAACTTCACCCCTCGGCTCCTCGATCTAGACCAAATCCAGGCTTCCTTTCACGGATGTGATCTACGTTTTGGTTGCGATCTTTTTCTGCAAGAGCGAGATGGCGGCGCTTAGTTGCGCGTCGCGGGCAATGTCCCCAAAGCGAGCGTCGCGAGGTTCGTCGACGGCAATGTCCGGATCGATGCCGCGTAGATTTATGTCGTGCCGATTCGGCGTCAGGTAGTGGGCGGTCGTGATCTTGATCGCGGCTCCATCTGGGAGCGGCGTCAGCGTCTGCATCACGCCTTTACCGAACGTGCGGGCGCCGATCAACATCGCAATGCCGTCGTCTTGCAGAGCTCCGGCTGTAATCTCCGACGCCGACGCGGTGTATTGGTTCACGAGGACGGTGAGCGGAAGCGCAATCGACGGATCGTCGTCGGCGTGGATTGTGGTGTCGCGCCGGCCACGCTCCTCGACGGTTAACAGCGCCTTATTGGCGATGAAACGCGAGCTGATGTCGAGCGCGGAATCGACGTAGCCGCCGCCGTCGTTGCGCAAATCGAGCACGAGCGCCTTTGCACCCTGCTGGTTCAGGCGCGTGATTGCGGCATCGAACTCCGTGGGCGTCGATCGTCCGAAGGCCATGACCCAAACGTAGCCGATGCCGCCACTCAACATCTTGTAGATGACGGTCGGAGGCTGGACGTCTTCGCGCGTGATCGAGACGACCGACGTTGCGCTCGAGTGCGTCACAGTTACCGCTACGACAGTGCCGGCTTTGCCTCGCAGCAGCGAACTGACCCCGTCGACCGTGAGCCCCTTCGTCGGCGAGCCATTTACGGCCGTAACGAGATCGCCAACGGCAAGGCCGGCGCGCTCGGCGGGCGTGCCGGGGAGCACGTACGTGATGCGAACGAAACCCGTCGCGGTGTCGGGCTGGATCATCACGCCGATGCCGCCGATGCGCGCCGGATCGAGCGCCTCGTTAAACGCCTTGAACTCGGCCGGAGTGAAAAACTGCGTGTAGCGATCGTTAACGGCCTTAGCCATCGCATTGATGGCAGCGTAAGCGAAATCGTCCGGTGAGGCGTTTGCCGCGCGAGCCGCGGCTGCAATCGCATCGTCGAGTTCGGCGACCGTCGCGTCGCGATCGGATTCGACGTGAAGCGCGGGTGCGGCGATTGGAGTGCCGGCCTTGCGCGCCGCATCCGCCAAAGCTCCGCTTGCGGCGGCGAGGAGCGTGCGCGGTTCGACCTTTTCGTAGTAAGTCGTCGTCAAAAGGCGATAACTCTCGGAGACGTCTCCAGCCAGCTGATAAGGGAGCACTTCGCCGGCCGGTGCGGCACCGAACCAGATGAGAGCCGCCGCACACAGGGCGGCATACCGAACGAGCTCGCGCTTAAACATCATCGTCCTTTCTTCGTTACCCAATCTCAGAACGCTTTGGAACGTTAATTTGTCTCATCTATGCTTCATCGCGAGGCCGCGCGGCGCAATCGGTCCATGATGGCCAGGCCGAGTCCGCTCTCCGTCACCGGCGCCGCATCGATCCGCTCGAGGCCTAAGGCGTCGAGAGCGTGCAGCATCTCGAAAAGCGTCGCCGCGGCTTCGCGCAAATCGCCTCGCCGCGAAAGGGTTCGCGAGGCCGAGTAGCCCTCGTACGCATCCCGCAGCGTAATGACGCCGGCACGGCGGCGTTCGCGTTCGGGAACGAGCTTGGGATCGATCAGCCGCAGCGGCG
Source organism: Candidatus Acidiferrum sp. (assembly GCA_035571115.1). Taxonomy (GTDB): domain Bacteria; phylum Vulcanimicrobiota; class Vulcanimicrobiia; order Vulcanimicrobiales; family Vulcanimicrobiaceae; genus Cybelea. The sequence goes on from DATMKR010000057.1 coordinate 54,019, forward strand.
TTGCCGGGGCGTAGTGTTGCGCGAGCTGGCCGGGCGCTCGCACCGCCGAGGCACGAGTCGCGCGCTCCAGCGGACCGATTGCGGCTTCGATCTTCTCCACGGCGATCGCGCCGGGACGAAGCAGGACCGGCCGCGGCTCCAGGGCGACGATCGTGGACTCGATCCCGTGCATCGTCGCGCCGCCGTCGAGAATCAGATCGACGCGATCGCCAAGCATTCGCGCAACGTGCTCGGCCCGCGTTGGGCTCAGGCGTCCGAAGGGGTTCGCGCTTGGCGCTGCCAGGGGAGACCCGACCGCCTCGAGCAGCGCCCGAGCGACCGGATGGTCGGACATCCGCACGGCAACCGTCGAAAGGCCGGCTGTTACCAGCCCCGGCACGGCCGGCCGTTTTGCGAGCACGAGCGTCAACGGACCGGGCCAGAAGCGTTCGATCAGCGTTTCGCCGGACGCCGGAACGGCCGAGACGACCTCCTCAAGCATCGAGCGATCGGCCACGTGCACGATCAGCGGGTCGAACGACGGGCGCCCTTTGATCTCGAAGATTCGAGCGACGGCTCGAGCATCGAAGGCCAGCGCGCCGAGGCCGTAAACGGTCTCGGTGGGAAAAGCCACGACCCCGCCTTGCCGCAGCAGCACCGCGGCGCGGGCGATTGAGTCGCGCGTAGCCGGCAGCAACACCGGCTAGCCCCAGCGACCGCTCGCCCGGGAAGGGATGGCTCCCGAACCCGGACCATTAGATAGAGAGGTATGGGCGATCAAAATCGGATGGTGTGGTGCTGCCTTCTCAGCGCCATGCTGACGGCGTGCGGCGGCGGTTCCACTCCAGCAGGCGGAGGGCCATTCGAGCCTCCGCCCCCCGCCAAACAGGGTAACTACTTCAAGCATATCGTGATCTTGATTCAAGAAAATAGGACGTTCGACAATCTCTTCGCGACCTTTCCGGGCGCGGACGGCACCAGGTCCGGCAAGACACACAACGGCAAGATTCTACTGCGGGCCGGCGACCTCGAGAGCGAGGTCTCGCCCAACAACGGCTACAACTGCTGCTGGCAGCGCGATTGGAACCGCGGCAAGATGAACCACTTCGACCTCGTGCGTATCGGCAGAGTGCCGGGCACCTTCGTCTATCAATACGTCCATCCGGATCAGATCGCGCCGTACTGGGATTTGGCCAAGCAATACGTGCTTTCGGATCACATGTTCCAAACTCAAGGCAGCGGAAGTTTCACCGCGCACCAGGATCTGATTCGCGGCGATACCGCCATCAACGAGACGTCCAACCTGATCGATTTTCCAACCGGCGGCGCAGACCAGCCGTGGGGCTGCGACGCGAACCCGGGCACGAGGACGTCGCTCATTACCGCGGACAATAAATACTCCGGCAACGTCGGACCGTTTCCGTGCCTAACGTATGCTACGCTGCGCGATCTGCTCGACCCAAAGGATATCTCGTGGCGCTACTACGCGCCCGCGGTCGGAGGCAACTTCGGCGGTAATCTTTGGAATGCATTCGATGCCATCAAAGCGGTGCGGTACGGGCCGGAATGGACGACGAACGAGGCCAATCCGGAGACGAGAGTCTTCACCGACATTTCGCGCGATACGCTTCCGTCGGTTGCGTGGGTGATTCCCGACTATCAGAACTCCGATCATCCCGGAGACAACTCCGACACCGGTCCCTCGTGGGTCGCACAAGTCGTCAACGCGATCGGCCAAAGCCCGGCCTGGAAGACGACGGCCATCGTGATCGTGTGGGACGACTGGGGCGGATGGTACGATCACGTCCCGCCGCCGGGTCCGCATCGCTACGGCGGCCTCGGCTTCCGCGTGCCGGCCATCGTCGTTTCGCCGTATTCGAGACCCGGCTACGTCTCTCACAATATTTACCAGTTTGGAAGCATCATAAAGTTCGTCGAGGAAAACTGGCAACTCCCGAGCCTCGGAACGACGGATAAGACCTCCGCGAGCTTCATTAAAGATTTCTTTGACTTCACGCAGCACCCGCGCAAGTTCGTTCCAATCGGCTCGAAGTATTCCAGGTCATTTTTCTTGCATCAACTACCGTCGAACCAACCGGTCGACTCCGAGTAAAGATAACTGGGATTACCCATGTCGCACGAATCGAAGCGTCACGCGCGCTCCACACAATGGAAGAATAGCGCCGGTAGCGAAGGTCAGTCTTGGCTTTATATGCGTACGATCGAAAGCGTCTCCGATCCCCAAGCCTCGGCCGCCGCCGGCGCCGCACCCGATATGCGCCTGCGCGCGGTACCGGTGGTCTTGTCGGATTTCCAAACCGTCCAAATGACGCCACCGCGCGAACAGGACGAACTCAAAAGGATTCAGGCCCATTTCATGACGCTCGCGCAATGCGCGCAAAAGGGCCTGACCTCGCCCGAAGATCGGCAGCGTTTGGCGCGCACGATCGAAGAGCGCATGGCGCGCTACGGCGCTTCGAGCGAGCACATCGCGCGCCGCCAAGTCAGCGTTCTCACCTCGCGCTTCGTCGTGCCTCGGCCGGACAGCCCAACCGAGAACGTCGCGCGCTACGGCGATTTACGGGCTTCGACGGGCGAAGCCCTCGACGAACGCATGACCCTCTTCGAAGAGGTCGCGTGTGACGTTTTCGAACGCGTCTACCCCGATGCAACGGCACAAGCGCCCGACGACATCGTCCACGTGAGCTGCTCGGGTTACATTTCCCCCAGCCCGGTGCAAACTTTTCTTTCGCGCCGGAAATGGCTGCGCACCGGTGTCACGCACTCGTACCACATGGGATGCTACGGCGCCTTTCCGGCGATTCGCACCGCCGTCGGGCTCGTCGGCTCGTCTTACGATTCGCTGCCGAAGCCAAAACGCCGCGTGGATCTCGTGCACACGGAGTTTCTTTCGCTGCATTTCGATTTGCTTGGCGAAGAAGCAGACAACTTCGTTACGTCGACGCTCTTCGCCGACGGCTTCATTAAGTATTCGGCCTATCCGGAGTTTGCCCGCGGCGGACGAAGCGGCTTGAAAATCCTGGCCATCGAAGAATACATACTGCCGGACTCGTTACCGGAGATGACCTTGCGGCCGGGACCGCTGCAGTTCGACATGTCGTTATCAAAAAAGGTGCCGTTCATGATTCGCGACTCGATCGGCGACTTCATCGCGTCGATCTGCGGTCAGGTCGGCCTCGATTTCGAGCGTGAAAAGGCAACGATGGCATTTGCAATCCATCCGGGTGGCCCGGCAATCCTCAATCAAATTCGCAGCAAGCTGGGCATCGAAGAGTCGCAGATCGCCCTGAGCAGAAAAGTGCTTAACGAGCACGGCAACATGGCCTCGGCGACGGCGCCGCACATTTGGCAGGCGATCGTAGAATCGCCGGAGATTCCCGTGGGCTCGAAGGTGTTGAGTATGGCGTTTGGGCCAGGCTTGACGGTCATCGGGGCCCTTTTCGAGAAAGTCTAGGCCCCACAATGGCAACAACACAAACGGCAAAGCCCCAGAAGTTTTCGGTGCCGGCCCCTTTCTATTGGGGAGTGAAAGGCGTCCATGCAGCCGCGCCGCTCTTCGTTGCGCTGGGAAATCTCGAGACGAAGATGTTACAACGCCGGCTCGCCGGGCGATCCGTTGACCGACCCGTGTATATTTGCGGGCTTCCACGAGCGGGGACGACGATCACGCTGCAGATGCTCAGCGAGCATCCCGACGTCGTCACCCACAAGTACGCCGATTTCTTGATGCCGTACATGCCGTACGTCTGGAACCAGGTCTTTCCACGCATTCCCGTCGACGCTATGCGCAAACCCGTGCCCCGCATTCATCGCGACCGCATCGAAGTGACGCGCGACAGCGCCGAAATGGGCGAGGAGATCCTGTGGGAGCACTTCTTTCCGCACATTCACGATGAGTCGAACTACAGCGTGCTCGACGGCACGACGTCGAATCCGGCCTTCGAAAGCTTCTACGTCGATCATCTCAAGAAGCTGGCACTGGTACGCGGACGGAACCGCTACATCAGCAAGGCGATTATGTGCGTCGTTCGCATGCAATACCTGCGCCGAATCTTTCCCGACGCGCGCTTCCTCCTCTACGTGCGCAATCCAATCGATCACATCGCGTCGATGATCAAGCAAGACCGCATCTGGGCGGAGATCGAGAAGAGCGACCCCCGCCAAATCGAGATCATCGAGCTGACCGGGCACCACGAGTTCGGGCCGCATCAAGTGATGGCCAACGTCGGCAACCCCGACGAGCTGCGTGAGATCCGCCGGCTCTTCGACGCCGGCCAGTGGGGGCTGTCGCGCGCCCGCTATTGGGCCTACGTTTATGGTTTCGTCGCCAGCCAGCTGCAGGCGGACCCGGAGCTGGCGCGGCGCGTCTGCATCGTGCGCTACGAGGATCTCTGCTCGGATTCGCTCCCGACGATCGACCGCATTCTCGAACACGCCGGCCTAGCCGCCGAGCCGTTCGCGCAAACGCGCGAAGCCTACGGTAAGAAACTCTCATTCCCCGACTACTATAAGCCCGTCTTTAGTGCGCAAGAGCTTGCGGAGATCACGAGCGTAACCGGCGGTGTCGCCGAGTATTTCGGCTACGACGTCGGGACGATCGCACGGCGAGTCGAGGCGCTTACGTAGTGCGGCTCGCGCCGATCGGCGTGGCCGTGCTCGCGAGCGTCGCGCTGTCCGCCTGCGGCGGCGCGAGCATTCCCGGCACGGCGGCGCTGCCGGCGGTCCATCACCGCACTTCGAGCAGCTCGCCGATCCAGCACGTCATCATCGTGATTCAAGAGAATCGCAGCTTCGACGACCTATTCGCCACGTTTCCAAACGCCGACGGAACGACCACCGGCACGGGCGAGCCGATGCCAAAAGCGGAAGCATCGACTTGCGCGAAAGACAACCAGCAGGTGGTCACGCAGTCGAAGCCGGCCGTTTCGCTGACGAAGGTCTCGCTCATCGGCGTGGGATTCCCGAAATTCAAAAACGGCGGCGGCAAGCTCGTGTCGTTTGGCGAGGGCACCGATCTTCCGCACGTGTACGGATGGTACGCCATAACGCCGTTTTTGGATGAATACGACAACGGCAAGATGGACGGCTTCGACCGGGAAGGTTCGGGAGCGAACGGCAACGGCTCGACGCTTTGCACCTACCCGTACCAGTACGTGAATCCCGGCGCGATTAAGGAGTACTGGGATCTAGCGCAGCAATACGTGCTCGCGGACAAGACGTTCCAGACACAAGGCAGCGGATCGTTCACCGCACATCAGGATCTGATCGCGGGCGGCACCGTCGTCAACTATACCTACGGCGGCTACACCGACGACAGCGTGATCGATAATCCTTCGTTCTGGCCGTGGGGATGCGACGCACCGCACGGGGTGGTGACGTCGTTGATCACGACGAACCTGCAATACCTGCAGTTCAAAGGGCCCTTTCCGTGTTTGGGCTACGAAACGATGCGCGATCTCCTCGACGCGAAGTCGGTCTCCTGGAAATACTATGCAGAGCAGGTGAAGGGCGGGAACGCCGGCCTTTGGAGCGCCTTCGACGCGATCAAAGCCGTCCGCGATAGTAAGGAATGGACGACCAACGTCACCACGAGCCCGAACGTGATCTTTCAAGATATTAAGGCCGGCAGTCTCCCTGCCGTCTCCTGGGTCACGCCCATTGGAGAGAACTCCGACCATCCCGATGAGAAGGGAGCGGGGGGCAAATACGTCGACAACGGCCCGTCGTGGGTCGCCAACGTCGTCAATCAGATCGGCGAGAGTCAGTACTGGAACTCGAGCGCGATCGTGGTTCTCTGGGACGACTGGGGCGGCTTCTACGATCACGTTCCTCCCCCGTGCCTGTACAAGTCGCAATGCCGCGACAACCAAGGCGGCTTGGGATTCCGCGTTCCGATGATCATCGTGTCGCCTTACGTGAAGGCGCACGTCGAGCACACGCAGTACGAGTTCGGCAGCATTCTGAAGTACATTGAAGACAACTGGGACCTGGGGTCGCTCGGCACGACCGACCAGCGCGCGACGAGCATCGGAAACGTCTTCAACTATAGTCAGAAGCCGCGCAAGTTCAAAGTGATCCCGGCAGCCCTTCCGTTATCGTTCTTCTTACATCAGAAGCCGTCGGGCGCACCACCCGATACCGAATAGCTCGTGAAGCCGCTGGCCTTTGCCGCCGCTGCTTTCATCCTCGGTGCGTGCAATGCCGGAACATCGCAGGGCGTGCCGAGTGTGCTTGCGGTCCGGCCGATATCGAGATCGCACAGCTCGCCGATCTCGCACATCGTCCTCATCGTTCAGGAGAACCGGACGTTTAACAATCTTTTCGCCACGTTCCCCGGAACCGTCGGTACGACGACCGGCAAAGAGCTCGTCGGCGGTAAGGTCAAGTCAATAAATCTCACCGAAGTACCTCTCGAATCCCCGAAGACGCTTCGCCACACGTACACCGGCTATAGGATCGGCTATAACGGCGGGCAGATGGACGGCTTCAATCTGATCCGCTTTCTAACCAGCGGAAAGTATGAAGGCGCTCTTCCTTATGAGTACGTCGACCCTGCGGACGTCGCGCCCTATTGGGCTATCGCAACCGATTACGCGATTGCGGACCATATGTTCACGACCCAAGGCAGCTCCAGCTTTCCAGCCCACCAGGATCTGATCCGCGGCGGTACGGCCATCGATCCGACGGAGAGTCTCATCGACGACCCCGACAAGACGCCGTGGGGCTGCCCCGCGCCGCCCGGCACGACGACCGAGCTCATCACGACCACGCTGAAATACGAAAGACACGGCCCGCCTCCGTGCACGTCGGATTTTCCCTCGTCAGGAAACTACGATACGCTGCAAGAGTTGCTGGATGCGAAACACGTATCGTGGAAATACTATACGCCCGCATATGAGGGCAATACCGGCGCGATGTGGAACGCCTTCACGGTCATCGCTTCAGTCTTCGACAATAAGACGGAGTGGAACGCCCACATCTCGCAGCCCGAAACGAATATCTTTACCGATATCTCCAACGGCGCGCTGCCGTCGATGTCGTGGGTGATCCCGGACGCCTTCAACTCCGATCATTCCGGCTATAAATCCGACACCGGGCCGTCCTGGGTGGCAAGCGTCGTGAACGCGATCGGTCAGAGCTCGTACTGGAACTCCACCGCAATCGTGATCGTATGGGACGACTGGGGCGGTTTCTACGACGAAGTCGAGCCGCCGAAACCCGACAATCAGGGCGGTCCGGGCCTCCGCGTGCCGATGCTGATCGTCTCGCCCTATGTCGGGCAAAACGAAATATCGCACAAAACGTTCGAGTTCGGAAGCATCGTCCGATTCATCGAAGATACATGGAACCTGGGACGCCTCGGAACCACCGACGAGACGACGAAAAGCATCGCCTCGATGTTCGATTTCAACCAGTCCCCGCGGTCCTTTATCACGATTCCGTCGAAACACTCGAAGGCGTTCTTCCTTCACCAAAAGCCGTCCGGCTTGCCCGTCGACGACGAATAGTCATTGCTCGTCGGGGATTTGACCGTCGTTGGCTTGGCGCAGGAAGAAATCCGGCCCCTTCGGCGCTTTGATCGGAACGAACGTGCGCGGCTTCTGCGAGAAATCGAAACAATCGGCCGCCGGAGAGGTCGCGCGGGTGTCGGCCCGGGTCAGCTGAGCTAGGCCGAACAAGTCTTCAGCAAAGCGTAAAACGCTCGCCGTCTCGTAAGGCACGTGCGAGACGTAGTTCTGCTTCGCATACGCAGAGATCACGATGAGCGGAACGCGGAAACCCAGACTGTCGTAATCCTTAAACGGCGGCGGCACGGGGTCGTAGGTGCCGCCCCAATCGTCCCACTGAACGAAGACCGCGGTCGAATCCCAGAACTTGCTCTCGCCCACTGCGTTCACCAATGAAGTCACCCACGACGGCCCGAGGCCGCCGCCGCAGGCCAGATGGTCGGAGTCTGGGCAGAGTGGCGTGATCCACGTGAAGCTCGCGAGTTTTCCCGCTTTGATGTCGCGCAAGAAGCGCTTCTGCGGTATGACGATGTCTTTCTTCCAGTCGGGTCCGTTGAAGATGTGCTTGACGGCCTGATATCCCGACCAAAAGCCGCCCAAGGGCCGCTTGTAACTGCTCGTGTAGAAGCGCCACGGGAGACCGGCGCCGTCCAGTTCGTCGCCCAGTGTCTGATAACGGAAACACGGGACTTGACCGGGGCCGTAGGCGCGCTTGTGCGTGAGCGTCTGGACCATGTCGTTGGAGCCGCCTTCGCAGCCCCACGGGCCGTCGGGCACGTCGACGCTGGAGTCCGCCTGCGCGGCAATGATATACTGATGCGCCACAAAACTCTCGTCGAGCTGCGACGCGTGCATGTGATCGGCCAAGACAAACTCGCGCGCCATATCCCAATACGGTTTGGTTTCGCTTCGCGGAACGTAAACGTACTGGCCGTTCTTGGGCCCCTCGTACACTTGTTCTAAATTGAAGCCGTCCATTCGGCAATGGGTTCCGGGCAGTTTGCCCGTTCCATGGCATGCAGAGAACATTGCGTGCGCCGAGTGATCGATCTCGTACCTCGTGCTCAGGCTAACTGGTTGAAGCGCGATCGTTTTTCCCAAAGAGTTCTTGCCGCTCGTGACCGTCGTGGCGCCCGGATACCCCATAAAAAGATCGTTGAAGCTGCGGTTTTCCTGTACGATGTAAACGACGTGTTGAATTTTTCCCGTGCCGGTGAAGCCGAGCGTCTGCGTCAGATCGCCGCCGGCAGGTGCCGGCAGCGCGGCGTGTGACTGGAAAGCGCAGGCCGAGAGTGCCGCGCAGGCCGTCGCCCAAAGCGCAGCCCAATAAAGCTTCCGCATAATTTTGCTAACGTTCAAATTCGTTATGCATTCTTCCCTGCGGCGACCTTGCCGAGCGCGTGCTTGGAAACCAAAACATCGCGTCTGCAAGCAGGCAAGCCGACATGGTACTGGCACGCTCTTCCACGCGACACGGGCCGACCCAAGACGTTCCTAGGCGATGACCAAAAGAGAGGGAGGCTACCCTGAGGTGCCCCCCTTTGCGATTATCCAGACCAGCTGGATCGTTTATGTCTCCTCAAATAAGGCGCGCGGTTTATAGGTTCTTGTTCGTGGGCGAGAAGCCGGCAGCTTCGGTGTAGCCCGTACCTTCGAGGCCGTTATTGAAACTATAGAGATACTTGATACCCGTGGGCGCATACTTGTAGACATCGACGTCGCTGTTGGTGACGTCACCGATGGCGACCTCATTGCCCTTCGCGTTGAGGTTGCCAAAAATTGAGGCACCCTCGAGGGTCGAGGAGCTGACGACCTTGCACTTCGGGTTGCAGCCACTGTATACGTACAGCGCGCCCGTCACATCGATCGAGACCAAGTTGCCCTTCGCGTCGAAGAAAAGACCGCCAAAACCCGCGTTCTTCGTGCCGGTTGCAACCGCGCCGCTACCCTTGCAGCCCTTCCAATAGACCAAGACAAAACCAGTCGTCGTCGAGGTGGCTCCCGACATCCAACAGTCGCCTTTGGCGTCCGCGGCGATGCCTCCGCCATATCCCGTAATGGCCGAGTTCGTCACCGGTGCGCCGCAGCTGCTCGTCTTGAGCGAGCAAATCAGGACATCACCAGTTTGGGAGTCGGTGGCTAAGATTTCTCCGACGTAGATCGAGTCTTTCGTGGCGTCGAAGCTCTTGGCGTCGGACGCTTGACCGTTTGTGTCGTCGATTGATCCGAGAAGCTTTCCGCATAGCTTGGGACCTCCGTAAACATTGATTGACGGTTCCGAGCTTGCGTTGCTTGCCGACGGAAGGATCAGGTTCTGCTTGAGATCGACGCCCCAACCATTTATTGCATAACCATCGATCGTACAGGTCGGCGCACTGTTCTTGCTGTCCGGATTAGGATAAGCGTTGATGAGGCCTTCCGCGTCCGAGGTAGGGCTGCTGTAGAATTCGCTACCATAAAGGCCGCCCGCCGACTTCTTCTTTTTATCCGGGAACGCCGTTCCAAGATGCAAGCGCTGTATGCCGGTAGGGCGCATCCATGCCGCTACCAAGCTGATCGGCACACGGTTGTTGGCTTGCGCAACGCGTGATGGCGAAGTAAGGCTCGGAACTGAACCGCTCTGCCCGGACAGATTGCCGGCGCAAGCGGCGAGAAGCCCAACACCGACCGCTGTACAGAGCGCCGAAGTAAAGTAACGCATCAGGGAGTCTCCTTGGACGTGACGAGAAGTGTGGCTGCTAGAACCCCGACGGAACGACGCTGCCGCTCGAACGAGATCCGAGGTGAGGCGTTCGGAGGGTACCGGTGCCACCGTTTGACTGCTCGATGAGGCCCAGAACATCCTGCACAAGTGTCACCTGCGCCAGACGAGGTACGTGCTTACTTAGGTTGCTAGACTCAAGAGCACTGCTCGGCGTGATCGCTTCGCCGTTGCTGCGATGCCCGGGCGCCTTTTCTGAAAATAAAAAACGAGCCCGCCGTAGCGGGCTCGTTTTGTTCCTTCGTTAGGAACTGATGGAGAGGAGCTTACTTGTCGACCGAGACGCCAATCGGCTCGGAGAGACCGCTGGCTGTGCTGACGGGAGAACCGCCGGCAGGGTACGCGAAGGAGGTAGCATCTGCGTCACCGGCGTTTGCGGTGAGAACGAACTTCCCGTCTTGCCAGTCTTGGACTGGATCCGAGACGTCGCTAAGAGCAATCGTACCGACTTCGGTGCCGGTCGATCCGCTGACGGTGTACTGATCGATGGAGTCCGTGTCCTGGTCGAGGATGTCGATATCCTTACCAGCGATCGTCACGCCGCCCGGGAACTCCGGAAGGACGTTCAACGAGATGGCGGTGCCAGTCGTGGCGCCTGGGGCAATTTCGCAGAGTCCAATGCCGCTATCGGAGAGCGTCGCGAAGCCGTCGACCCAGATGTTGCCCTTCTTGTCGTAGGCGATGAAGTAGTACTTAGCCAGGTTGGGGCAGGTCGCCACGGTCGGCGTGCCTTTTCCGCCCTTGAAGATTTCGACGTTGCCGTTGCCATCGCTGGTCGAGATGATGTCGGAAACGGCGACGTCGCCCTTCTTGTCGACCGAGCAGCCTACCGGATATTCGCCTGAGATGGTCAGGCTGTTCGAAGATGTGGCAGAGCCGTTCGCGAATTCGAGGACGTTGGATTCGCCAGTGTTGGTGACCCAAGCGTCTTTCTTGTGCGCGCAAGCACCCTGCGGTTCAGAAGTGCCGGAGGTGTCGGTGCCAACTAGGCTGCCGAACATGCCTTTGCTGAAATCGTAGACATAGATCGTGTTGTCACCAGAGTCGGCGATGTAGGCAAATCCGCCCTTGGCTTTCCGATCGGGCGAAACTCTGGAGGGTCCGTGGATGGCGTGCAGGATACCGTTGTGGGCGACGCTGGTCGCCGACAAGCCGTGACCCGCTGCCGGGGTGACGCCCGATGCGCCCATGCCGCCGGTTTGGCCGCCGTTGCTGCATCCGGCAAGAATGCCGGCCGCTGCGATCGCGCCCAAGGCGTACTTGGACAGACTCGAGATGTTCATTATAGAAATTTGCTCCATTTCTTTCATGAAAGTGTGAATGGGGGGTCGTCAAGCTCTCTCGGGAAGCGTGACTGGGGACTCCGTGGCAGGCAGACCGCTGGGCATGAAGGGCGAGTAACGAACGCCGGCTCCCGCAAGCCGCAACGGACTACATTGATATGGGGCTCCCGTGCACGGCCCTTGGCGCTTTCTGAGGCTCTCCCCTGCCGTAAAGTCTCGCGATTAATTATTTTTGACCGACTTTTTTTTCGCTTTGCTTCTTACGCCCGCCGAGCAAGCTGGGCCCACCTAGCAGGCGACTTCCTGGGCTCCTAGCCCTCGGCAATGCTTGTCACCGCCTTGACCAGTGAGTCCTTGCCCTGGGTCGCCGTTCGAAATGCCATCAGCCCATAGTCCAACACCTCGGGAAGGCGCCGCAGGTACCCCGTCAGGAAGCGCCTCGATAGCAACTTTCTCGGAGAAAGATACTCCGCCTCGAAGAGCAGCAGGAGGTTCGCGACGATAAAATGACGCATCGCGCTGCCGCGTTTGATGTGCACGCGCCAGCGCTTGGAGATGTCGACGTTGGTAAACACGGTGTTTCGCAATGACGCCGAAAGAACCGCCGGCGAGACCGTGATGGCGCTGTCGTAGACGGCAGGCATCCGCGCCGATCGCGTAATCGTCGAGTCGCCGAAGTCGACGCACCAGTACTCGAGCTGCGGCTTTTCGACCGTGAAGAGCCAGCGCGTCCTACGCGTGAACGGCCGTAGGAGCCGCGTTGCCTTGAAGAACTTCGTAAAGTAGTTCGAAAAATCATCGAAGGCGATCTGCTTCTCGGCTTCCGATCGGTAGACTTTTTCGAGACGTTCGTTCTCTTCGACGGCGCGCTGCTCGGCGTAGCCAACCATGTCGACGACCATGCCATCTTCGGCGATACTGAAACCAGACTCTGGCGACCAGCGACTCCCGGGCGGCATCAGCACGAGCGAGGCCGACGGAACGCGCGAAGCATTGGCTTCGAAATACTCTTTCATCTCCGGCCCCGAGACCAAGAATCGATTCTCGTCGCGCACCTCGCGATGCAAATGGCAAATTCCACTCGCAAACGGGATTGCATAGCGCGGACACATCTGTTGTGCGGCGGCGACGAACGCTTCCATGTACGTCCGGGCGTCGACGGGCAAACGATCGGCGGGGTCCTCGAACGTATAGCGTGTGGGGTACGACCATGCCGGGGAGTGGCTGCGCAAAATGAAGTCAACCTTCGGATACTTCCTGCGGAACATGCGCCAGGTCGAAGGCAGCGGCTTGGCATCGTTGAGATCGACCAAGACCGTACCGTCGGCCTCGACGACCGCTACGCTATCGTCCTGAAAGCTGATTTGATAACTCGTCAGCGTGAAGCCCGGGGCGAGCTCGACGCTCTTGCCGTGCGGAAGCTCGACGATCCGCTCGAATCCGATGTCGGCGAGCTGTTCGCGCAAACCCGAAATCGGGAAACGGGGCACGATGACCGTCGTCGTCTTCGCGAACTTCTTGAGCGTTCGCGGATCGAAATGGTCAAAATGCCAGTGCGTTATATAGACGTAGTCCGCGCCAAAGAGGTCCGGCTCGAAGACGGGAGGCGGTGCGTGCCACCAGGACGACCAGTAGGTCGGTTCGTTCAACCAGGGATCGATGATCAGTCGCTTGCCGCGAGCCTTGACGTCGAGACAGGCGTGGCTGACGATACTAAAATCCATAGCTGCGGCTCTTTCGGCAGGCTTTTGCGGTCTCCCCGAGGCGCGCTACTCCATCGTTCGAAGTGCGATGGCTCCGGTCGTCGTGGTCAATTGAATGCGCGCAGTCCCCAATCCTAACTTACCGCTTGCCCGCACGCCAACCACGTTCTCCCGGCTCTGCACGATTCCGGGCGCGTCGCTGGAAAAGCTGCCGACCGTACTCACCGCGTTGACGGTCGCGCTGCTTTCGCGCGCGATTCGCAACGTGACCGTGCCCGTCGTCGCGCGCAAGTCGATCGAGCGATCTCCGTCGACCCGGCCGAGAGTTGCGTCGATCGTTCCCGTCTGCGTCTCGACGCTGACGTTGCCGGTAACGCCGCCGACGGAGACCGAACCGGCAACGTTGCCGACCTGAACTGAGGCGCCGGCGGGAACCGAGATATGGTAACGCACGCCGCCGGAATGGTTGCCGCCCGCGTAGGTCGTGACGACGAAAATGCCGTCACCCTCCCGGTTGACGTTGATGGTGACGCTGCGCAACTCTGAAGCGTCGTAGCCGTACTTGGTTGCGGCGATATTCACCTCCGGTTTGGCCCAGGCCACGATCGCAACGGTTCCAGCAATATTATCGACGTGAACGATCGGCGTCGCACCGCTGTCGATGGCTCGATGGAACTGTTCGTGAACGCGCTCGCCGAACGACCCGGCGCACGCGCAGAGCGCCAGCAGCGCACAGGAGCCAATCGCCCGAATCATACGGCCGCTTCTGCGGGTTCGTTGGGGTGGATTCCTCCGCGAAGGTATCCGCGTACGACGCGAGCGAGACTAGGGCGCGAGGAAAATATGCTCGTGGGCGGAGCAGTTCGACGCGCCGGCCAGACACTCGAACCGAAGTACCGGTTTCGCCTCGCCGCCTAAGGGCAGGCCGTAGACGTCGAGTTCTCCGTCGGTCGTTTGCAGCGTATAGATCCGTTCGCGCGGCGGATCGGCGATCAGCGCCCCAACCACCGTGTTCACGTGCTCGTTGGGAATGAGCCCCTTCGTCGGCTGGAGCGGTTCGTAGAACTGGCTCATCACGTCAACCGGCGGCGAAGGCGGCGAGCCGGGCTTGGGCGTCCGCAACGCTCCAACATACTGTCCCAGCAACAGGTCGGCGGGGTTCTTCGCCGTCGGCAAGTATTGGCTGGCATCCACGAAGTCGGCTTGATCCAAGTTGAGCCCGGTTGTCCCGGGCGGCTTGGCATAGGGGAAGCCGATCTTGAAGAGCCGCGAACTCTCGGCGGCGTTGCTGGCGTAAACATAGAGCGTCGCGCTCACGTCGAAGCGCCCCTGGCCCAAGTTCGTATAGCCCGCCGCCTTCGAGCCGGGCTGACCGAAGCCGATTTGGACCGAGGCCTGCATCTTCTTGGAAAACGGCGTCCGCAGCTCGGAGATCTCCGCACCGATATTATTGAACAGCCAGAGGTTGTCGTTGGGGTCGTACTCCGTGTCGACGAGGTCGGCGTTGCCGCTGGCGTTGATCTCGGTAATCGCCGGCGTGAGTGGAATCGAAAGCTCGACGTGCGATCGTTCGAACGAGACGATCGGCGGGTGGAAGATGCGAATCTCGGTAGGACTGGAAACGGCGACCTCGCCGTACGGACCGACGGCGATGGCCGGCGCCAGTCCCAAGCCCGGCCACTCGGCGGCCGTGAGCTCCGGTTTGGAATCGGCATGCAGCGGCAGCCGATACGCATAGAACGTTCCGTTGTGATCGACGTAGAGCCAGTTTGCCGGCGGCGTCGGATCGGGCGGCCCTTGCGGCGGTGAGGTAATCGGCGCGGGGCCGCTTGCGCCGCAACCCGAGACGACGAGAATCGCCGCACCCACCGCAACGACGAGTGCAAAGACCGTCGAGATTTTCATCGATCGAGACTCCCGAAAACGGGGCCGCTCGCGCTTCCGGACTTGGCATCGAAAAGAAAGAGCGAGAAGCGCGAGGCATTGTGAAACGGCAACGCATTGTGTTTATCGAAGGCATTGACGCCGGCTACGGTGAGGTCGCCGCCGGTAAACGGTTTGCTCCCGCGCCCGGCGTAGCCGCCGAAGTTCGAAACGCTCGCGCCGAGCGAAACCGTGACCACGTTTCCGAGCTGCGCGCTTCCTCGCGCTTTGAAGCCCGAATGACTCGAGGCGCGGAAGCTGCCGAAGTCGGCACTGGGGACCGTTGGCGACGCTTCGTAGAGGGAGAGTTGGACGTTACCCTTCGAGCTGGCCGGTTCTTCGAAGGCCAGCACGCGGTACGTCGGATACGTTCCCACCACGATCAGCGTATATTGCTTGCCCGCTGCGAGCGCGGTGGTCTTGAAGGGGCCCACCGCATAGCCCGCTCCGTCGCGCGCAACCAGCGAAAGCGTGCCGGCAGTCACGTTCACGAACGAGGTCATCGTGCCGTAGTAAAAGAGCTCCGATACCGTCTCGCCGTTCACTTGCAGATAGCACGGAGCGTTCGCTCCCAAGCACAGGGTTTGCGGCGTGCCCCCGATGACCGTTTCGAGCGCCGGAGC
>DATMKR010000058.1:0-43635 GCA_035571115.1 Candidatus Acidiferrum sp.
GCAACTCGCGCTGCGAGAGCAGTTTCGGGTATGAGAGGCGGTTGGCTATCGCCCCGCGCCAAGAGCGGCAAAGGTCTTGTGTACGTCTCCGACAACGCCGGGAACGCGGTCTACGTCTTCGATAAGAATGACCTCGCGCAAGGGCCGATCGGAGAGATAACCGACGCAATCGAGGCTCCGAACGGCCTCGCGGTGGATCGGCGTGGCGCTCTCTATGTCGCCAATTCGAATAGCACCGTCGAGGTGTACTCGCGTGGCAGCACGCAGTCTTCCGTAAGTTACACCGACGGGATATCCTTCCCGGTCGGGCTCGTCGTTTCGCCGAACACGGGACGTTTGTATGTCGCAAACTTCGATGCGAATGACGTGACCGAGTACGCTAAAGGATCGACCACTCCAGATACGACCATTTCGTTTGTATCCTTGGAAGGCAATGATCCCTACGGCATGGCTCTCGATCGTGAGGACGACCTGTTCGTTTCGGCTTTGGGCTATCCTACGGCTCGTGCCTACGAGATTCCGGTCGGTTCGGATACGCCCAACGATCTCGGAATCAGCGGTATCGACGTAATGTATGGCATCGCGGTCGATGCGAAAGGCGACGTCATCGTGGTGGATCAAGGCGCAAAGGCCATTTACGTGTATCCGCCCGGTTCCAATACGCCGTCGAAAACGATCACTGAGGGCCTGATTCAGCCCATACTCATTGCCTTCGACAAACGTGACCAGCACTTATACGTAGCCGATGCCGGCTCGGATGGACATGACGGCGGCTTATGGGTCTATTCGTATCCGCGGTGTAAGCTCCTCACACAAGTTCATCTTCCAGGCTTCACCGTTCCGGAAGGCGTCGCGGTCAGTCCCCTGTGACATCGCGTGGAGATGAAATGAGTGCCATAAAAACCCCGTCTATCTCGCGAAGCGGCGTACTCGGACTCGCAGCCTCGTTTGGAGTATTCGCAGCGATTGGCAACATCACCGCGAGTGCCGCGTCGCGCGAGGGTGTGGTGGGTGCGTGGAGCCTCGTGAGCTTCGACACCGACGAAAGAAGCGGCGCCTCTAAACCTCGCTTTGGGCCAGACCCCGTCGGCTATTTGCTCTATACCGCCGACGGGCACATGGCTGCAGTGCTTGCCGGAACGCATCGTCCCGAGTTGAAATCGCCTTCCGGAACCTCGTCGACCGAAGAGCAGCGCACGCAGTCTCTGGCGAATTTTCTCGCATATGCCGGTCGCTACGACATACGCGGCGACCGCGTCTTCCACCACGTCGACGTGAGTGTGTTCACCAATCTCATGGGAACCACGCTCGAACGCCAATTCAAAATCGAAGGCGACGTGCTGACCATTCGCACGGCGCCTCCGGAGATTTGGGGCAGCTCGAATATCCTCGTGTGGAAGCGCGCCTGAGGAGCTCTCGTTACGCGCCGGCGGCCGCCGTGATTGCGCCGACGGTCGCTTCGGGATGCTGGATCATGCTGGGATGCGACCCGTTTACGTGCGTGACGTGTGCCTTCGCGCGTTGAGCCATCATCAGTTGCACGGCCGGCGGGATGACCAGGTCCGCGTCGCCGACGACATACCACGACGGGATCGTCTTCCAACCTTGGGCGGACGGCGCTTTATCATTGAGTGCGCCATTGGTTAGCGGACGCTGCGTCACCGCCATCAGCGACGACGTCGCCGCGGGAACGTCGGAGGCAAAGACCGCACCGTAATACTTCGGTGTGAAGTAGAGATCGACGTCGCTCCCCGTCGGAAGCGGAACCGGAGTGAACAAGTCTGCGGGCGGCGGCGGACTCGAAGCTAAAACACTGCTGCAGCTTTCACCCGCCTCCAAAGCAAACGCATCGATGTAGACGAGCGCCTTGACGTTCGGGTTGTTCGGCGATGCGGCGCTGATGACCGCGCCTCCATACGAATGGCCGACGAGAACTACCGGACCGGGAATCGACTTAACGAACGCTCCAATGGTTGCGGCGTCCGATGCCATACTGCGCAACGGATTAGCTGGCGCATAGACGGTATAGCCCGCGGCTTGTAGCTGCCCGATAACGCTATTCCAGCTCGATGCATCGGCCCATGCGCCGTGCACCAGGACGATAGCCGGTTTCGCGTTGTCAGACGGTTGCTCGAACATCAGAGCCCACCTTTCACGGACGGTATTTTGTAAGGGAGTGTATCTCGACTCGCGCTACAGGCGCACGAGTTCGACTCGGCGGTTGAGCGCTTTACCCTCGTCGGTCGCATTCGAAGCGATCGGCCTCGTTAAACCATATCCTTTCGCGATCATCCGGCTCCGCGCGATTTCGTAACGCTTGGTAAGATCGTCGACGACCGCTTGAGCGCGGCGTTGCGACAGAGCCAGGTTATAAGGCGCGCCGCCGTCAGAGTCGGTGTGGCCTTCGATCTGGAAGCGCCAACTCGGATTCTCCCGCATGATCTGCGCGATTTCGCCGATTACGGGCTCGGAGCGCGCCTGGATGACCGCGCTGTCGACGTCAAAGTGAATGCCGTAGATACGAATCCGCTTTTGAGTGGGCGTGAGCTGCTTTTTCAGCGGCGCATTTCCCGTCAGCGTGACCGATGCTCGGGCGGTCCTCCCCGCACCGTTGCTCGCATTCACGTTGACGGTATAGACGCCGGCTTTGGCTGAGGCTGGAATCCGCACGGCAACGGTGAGGTCCATCGTCCCGCCCGCCAGGTTGAAGTTGTTGGGAGTGACCGTGGCGGGAAGATCGCCCGCCGTTGTAATCGTGACGGGTCCGCTCCAGCCTTGGTTCGCCAGCACCTCCATCGGCAGGCGGATCGTCTGCGCCGAGCCGGCGGCAAACGACGCCTCCCCATTTGGCTCGAGGATGAACGATTCGGTGACCAGCTCCGTACACGGAAGGCCGGCCGGTACCGGAAGGGCGACTTCGAGTTGGCGAATGCGTTGCAGCGTCGGGTTGTCGTTATCTCCGTTGAATCCATCGTAGATCAGGATGCCGCCGCCATCAACCGCGTAGGTTTGCACGAATCCGTTGACGTTGGTCGGCTTTGCGACAAAAAGATGACCGCACCAGTGCGGATCGGTCGTCGTGACCGCCGCCGCGTTGACCAGGTTGTTGTTGGCGCCTTGAGCGTACGCGTTGACGTCTACGAAGTGGGGCGTATCGTTCTTGTCGTTCGTGCCAAGCGCGCTGTTCTCGATTTGAATCAGGCTGGCGTGGGTCGTCTCCGGCCCGGGGCCGACCGACGTGAACGGATAGGGAAGCCAGGTAAAGTCAGAACCATTTCCGCATTCGCCGCCGGCGAGCAGCAGCTTGTGCCCCGCGGTGACCCACTGCAGCAGCAAGGCCTGCTGTTCCGGGGCCATCAGATCGGGTACCTTGCACGTGTCGCGTGCGATTGCGGCCTCTTTCCCGACGAGTGCGCTGCCGTCGAACATGCTCGCACCGATGCTAGTGAACGTGTATCCAGGGAAAGGCACTTGACTATCGGCCGGGTAGAACGTTCCCATCGGGTCTTGGTCGAGCACCAAGATTCCGTGCGGACCCGTGCCGGAGGAACGAGCCATGCAAAAGGCGGGGCGTTCGGTCGTACGTGAAAAGAAAATCGCAGTGCCGCCCTCGTTCGTTCCCGCGATGATCGAGGCGTCGTCGTTAACAACCGCACGGACCGCGGTGGGATTCCCGTGGGTATTTCCCGGGTACCTCGCGCTCCAGTTTCGGCCCGCAAGTTGACCGATGTACGGCCCGAACAAGTCGGTTTGCGTGCATTCGGTTCCAACGAGTGCCGTGCCCACTCTGACGAAACGCACGCGCCGGTCCCCGTCGTGTGCTCCGGTCGTCACGAATGCCCCATTCTTGTCCGGGTAGATGTCTTCGACGAAAATGCCGGTCGGGTCGAGTGCCGGCGGCGGCGCAATCGTCCCGGTGGCTCCGACCGAGTTGAAGAGCTGGTTCGCCGTCACGCGCACCCAGCGCGCCCGCGTATTGGCCGACAACGTCGTGCTTCCGCTTGCGATCGTACCGACGTCGCTGAACCCGCGATCGGCGCCGGTAGTTGAGACCGCAAACGCGACGCTCGGCGTTGGGCCGTTCGCCGCCGCGTCGCGCAGGCTGGCTTGGAATCCATTGATCGTCGCCGGGCCCGGTAGTTCGAACGTAAACACAAACGGCGGTTTAGCCGCATCCGGCAGTTCGGTACCGATCCCGCCTGCGGCGTTCGCGAGGTTCCCGTCGTTCATTCCATCGAGTACCGCAGGCGAATAGCTGCGTAGGATCGTGCCGTTCCCGGCGCTGAGCAAGTTTGGATCGGCCGTCGGAGTCGGTGCCGAGATCGGCGTCCCCCCAGGCGCCGGTGTGCCGCTTTCAGCCGACGTGGGGCTGGCAGTGGCCGTCGAGTTCGATTGTCCTCCGCCGCCGCACGCGGCAAGACAGAGCGAGAGTCCCGCGACAAAAACGACCCGCTGAGGCATCCGCACGTTAATTCCTCCGACCTGGGTGACACAAAAGCCGCCGTGCGTACAGGTCAGGCGCGCGGGAGCGCTTTCCCTTTTTGGCCTCCGGAGCCGAAGGCGGAGTCGCCCCGGTCTTTCCCTAAGGCACTTCGATATGACACGTATGCTCTCTCTGGCGCTCGTTACGCTACTGCTCGCTGCGCCCGCGGCGGCGAGCCAATCCGACGCGGCCCTCAAAGCCGCGCTCCAGCGCGACGTCAGTCAATATCTTGCGACGCGCTCGAAGATCGAGCATCTTTCGGCGATCTCGCTCAGCGTGAGCCTACACGGGTCGACCGTCATTAACGTCACGGCGGGACGCACGCAGTACGGCAGTGGCGGTCAACCGATCACGCCGCATAATATCTTCCAGATCGGCAGCAACACGAAGGCGTTTACGTCGGTCGCGCTGTTGCAGCTCGAGGCCGAAGGGAAGCTGACGATCGATCAGACGATCGGACGTTGGCTGCCGCAGTATCCCGCTTGGAAAAACGTGACGATTCGGCGGCTGCTCAACATGACCAGCGGCATTCCGACCTACGATAATAACCCGCAGATGCTGGCCGACTATGCAAAGACTCCAAAGCGCTACTTCAAGATTCCCGAACTGATTGCGTACGTCTACCCGACCAACCCGAAGGCGCCTCCTGCGACCACCGGTTACTCCTACTCGAACACGAACTATCTGCTCGCCGAGCTGATCGTCGAAGCGGCGTCGCACGACACGTATCCCAACGAGCTCAACAAGCGCTTTCTGCAATCCGGTCTCGGCCTGCACGATACGTTTTACGCGGCGAATCAGTATCCGGACGACATCCTCGCGCGTTTACCTGCCGCGTATTTCGTGAACGACGATCCCGACGACAAGCCGCTTGCGCCGCTATTTGGAACGAACGTGAGCGTGGACAGTCTCTCGTGGATGCAGGGCGCCGGCGGAATTTCCGCCACGATGCAAGATCTCGGACGCTGGGCCCGCGAGTTGTATACCGGACCGATGCTTGCGCCGAAGCAGCGCGCCGAAATGCTCAGCCTCGTCTCAACGAAGACCGGAAAGCCGCTCGCCAAAGTTAGCAAAGACGAGCCCCGGGGCTTCGGTCTCGGCGTCGCTCAAATGATGGTGCCCGATATCGGCACGATCTGGTTCTATGAAGGTGAAAGTCTCGGCTTCCGCACGACCCATTTCTACCTTCCGACTGAAGACGCGGTCGTCACATTTTCGTTCAATAGTCGTCCCGGCTCGGCAAACGACGGTGCCGGCAAGCTCGCAACCACGGTTTATAAGACGCTGAAAACCGCCGGCTTCTAAGGTCCGCGCGTGGGCGATCGATTCGTCTGGCCCGCGCTCTTCCTGCTAGGCTGCTATCACGGCCTCAATCCGGGGATGGGCTGGCTCTTCGCGGTTGCGATCGGCTTTCAAGAACGCCGCACCATCGCCGTCGTTCGCGCGATCGTACCGCTGACGATCGGGCACATTCTCTCCGTTGCGATCGTCGTGGCGATCGCGACGTTCGCGGCCGTCCAGCTTCCACACGTCGCCGTGCATCTGGCCGCCGCGGCGATTCTCATTGGGTTCGGCGTCTACCGGCTCGTGCGCGCTCGCCATCTCCGCTGGGTCGGCATGCGTGTGGGATTTTGGGGTCTCGTTCTTTGGGGATTCTTAATGTCGAGCGCGCACGGTGCAGGATTGATGCTGCTGCCGTTCGTCACCGCCGCGCACGCAAGCGCGCAGGCCGCCATGGCAATGCCGATGGCGTCCGGGGTTCACGGTGCCTACGCGATTGGGTGGCTCATGGTTGCCGTGCACACGCTCGGATATTTGCTGACCACGACGGGGGTGGCACTGCTCGTCTATACGAAGGTAGGCGTCCGGTTTCTACGCCTCGCCTGGCTCAATTTGGACCTCGTTTGGGCGATCGCGCTGATCGTGACCGGTCTCATCGCGCTCCTTACCTGAGTCAAAAAGGAGACCTGGGTCAACAAAACGGAGTAGCCCGCATGCAACTAAAGCCCGACCCCACATTTTACGCTTCCCCGAAGGACGCCATGAAGGCACCGCCCGAGAGGCTCGCCTACGTCGCGATGCTGAGCGCAAGCGGCAACGGCGTTCCGGATCGGCTCGCGGTCGTCGATACCGATCCGTCATCGCCGCGATATGGAACCGCGATCGGCGGCGTCGATCTTCCAAATACCGGCGACGAGCTGCACCATTTCGGCTGGAACGCATGCAGCGCCGCGCTGTGCCCGTTCGCTCCGCACCCGCACGTGGAGCGGCGGTATCTGATCGTACCGGGGCTGCGTTCTTCGCGCATCTACATCATCGACACGAAGCCGAATCCCGCGCAACCGCGGATCGTGAAGGTCATCGAGCCGGGAGAGATTATCGCGAAGACCGGCTACACGCGCCCGCATACGGTGCACTGCGGTCCCGACGCGATCTACGTCAGTGCGCTCGGCAACGCCGATGGCGACGGCCCGGGCGGCATCTTCAAGCTCGATTGCGACACCTTCGAAGTTATCGGGCCGTGGGAGGCCGATCGCGGCCCGCAGTACCTGGCGTACGATTTCTGGTGGCACATCACGCACGACGTGATGATTTCGAGCGAATGGGGCACGCCGAAGATGATCGAGAACGGTCTCAACCCGGGGCTGCTGCTCGAAGGCAAGTACGGCCATCATCTGCACTTCTGGGATCTGCGCACGCGCAGGCATAAGCAGAGCATCGATCTTGGCCCCGAGCAACAGATGGTGCTCGAACTGCGTCCGTCGCACGACCCGGCCAACACGTACGGATTTGCCGGCGTCGTCGTTTCGCTGAAAGATCTCTCGAGTTCGATCTGGCTCTGGCATCGCAAAAACGGTGAGTGGGACGCGCAGAAGGTGATCGAGATTCCGGCGGAGGCGGCCGATCCCGCCCAACTGCCCGAGCTGCTCAAAGGGTTCTCGGCCGTGCCGCCGCTGCTCTCGGATATCGATCTCTCGGTCGACGATCGATATCTCTACGCGTCGTGCTGGGGGACGGGCGAGATGCGTCAGTACGATGTCAGCGATCCGTTCAATCCGAAGCTCGTTGGGTCGGTGCACATCGGCGGGATCGTTCGCCGCGCGCCGCATCCGGCAAATCCAAATAAGCCCCTGGCCGGCGGACCGCAGATGGTTGAAGTGAGCCGGGATGGGAAGCGCGTTTATTTCACCAACTCGCTCTATCGCGCGTGGGACGATCAGTTCTATCCCGACGGTGTGAAGAGCTGGATGGTGAAGCTCGACGTCGCGGACGACGGAGCGATGGCCTTCGACAAGAGATTCTATTTGGAGTGCGACGACGCGCATCGCGTGCATCAAGTACGCCTGCAGGGCGGCGATGCCTCGTCGGACTCGTACTGCTATTCGTAAGCCGCTCTCGCGCCGGAAGGAACCAAACCGTGACCCAAACGCGACCTGTCTCCGCGACGTCCACAAAAACCTACAGTTTGCAGGGCACGCTGCTCGAGGCGTGTTCGTGCCGGACGCTGTGTCGCTGCTGGATTGGTGAAGACCCGGACGGCGGTGCCTGCGACTCGTTCCTTGCCTATAACATCGAGAAGGGCGAGATCAACGGCGTCGACGTAACCGGACTGACCTACGTGGAAGTCGTCAAGATTCCGGGAAACGTTCTCACGCCGCAGAGCTGGAAACGCGTGAGCTACGTCGATGCGCGGGCAACCGACGAACAGCGGGCGGCGATTCTCGATGCTTGGCATGGCCGCTTAGGCGGACCATTAGCAGACCTCAACGCGTTGGTCGGAGAAGACCTCGCGGTTGAGACGGCGCCGATCAAGCACGACCTCAAGGGCGGTGAAGGCACGCTTGTCGTCGGCGATAAGATTCGCGCGACCATGGCGCCGTATCGCAGCGCATACGGGGCGGTCACGACGCTGCGCGACAGCATCTTTAGCACAATCCCTGGGGCACCCGCGTATATTGCGAAGGCCTCCGAACACGTCGTCAATATTCCCGAGCACGGAATGGTTTGGACCTTTAAGGATCGCAATGCGATTCAGGGCGACTTTCTGCTAGAGGCGTAGTCCTATGGCCGCGAACGCCGCGCACCGGCACGTCCACTTTAATGCCGTCGGAGTTCTTGGTTGCGCGATCGCCGCCGCGTGGGCGGTCTGCGCGTGGGCGGAGCTGACCGGCAACGCCGCGCAACTTCATCACCACGCGCTCTACGAAAGTGGGCGGCCCTATTGGTTCGCGGCGCTCGTCGTGGTGGCCGCATGGCAGTTCATGACCGCTGCGATGATGCTGCCCTCTTCGCTCGGATTCATCCGGCTTTATGCGACGGCCGCCGCGCGCGCGCCGGACTTCCCGCTCGCGTTGATCTTGTTCTTGGGCGGTTACTTCGCGGTTTGGACGGCGTTTGCATTGGCTGCGTTCAGCGGAGACATGCAGCTGCATCGAACCGTCGATGCGTGGCCCTGGCTGGCGGCGCACGCGGCGCTGATACCGGCGGCCACGCTCGCTCTCGCCGCCATCTATCAGTTCACGCCGCTCAAGGATGCCTGCCTGAAATCGTGTCGCCATCCCGGCATCTATCTCATGCGTTACTATCGGCGCGGCGCACTCAACGGGTTACGCCTAGGCTTCGGTCACGCGCTCTACTGCGTCGGCTGCTGCTGGGCGCTCATGCTGGTGATGTTTGCGGCGGGAGTCGCGCACCTGGCTTGGATGGGCGTGCTCGCGGTGATTATGTTTGTCGAGAAGGCGACGCCGTTGGGAAACCGAGTCGTTGTGCCGGTCGGCGTGGTTCTCAGTGTGCTTGCCGTTATCGCACTCTTGGCGCCCGGCGCCATCGGGGGCTTGTGAGGACGTTGACGACGCACGTCGGAGTTGCAGGCACGGGAAAAATGGGAAGTGCGATGGCGCGCAATCTTCTCGATCGTGGCTATCGAGTATCGGTTTGGAACGTCGATCGCGATATGATGGAGCCGTTGGTCGCTGCAGGCGCAGCGCCGTTCGAGAGCCTCGAACGCCTCGTAGCGAGCGTTGATGCGCTGATCGCGATGCTCTGGGACGATGAAGTCGCGCGAGAGATCTCGCTCGGCAGAATCATTCCCGCCGCTCGCGAAGGCGAGCTCGTTATCGAGTTGTCGACGCTTTCGCCGCAGATGTATGAGACGCTCGCAACGGCAGCAGCGCAGCGAGGCGTGGACTTTCTCGCGTGCCCGGTTCTCGGCAGCGTCGACGGCGCGCGAGCCGGTACGCTGACGCTCTTGCCGGGCGGCACCGGCCAGGCGTTCGAACGCGCTCGCGAGCTCTTGAGCGCGATGGGCTCTACGATTAAATTTACCGGTTCGCCGGCGGCCAGCGGGCATCTCAAGCTCGCTTATAACTCGATGCTGTGCGTAAATGCCGATGCGATTGGCGAGCTGCTCGGGATCATGGGGCGGGCCGGCGTTGATCGCACGCTCGCAATCGACGCGCTCGTGCAGGCGCTCGAGCGCGTCGCTGCCAAGCGCCAGCAGCTCGTCGAGCGCGACACTCAACCGCGCTTTTCAGGCAACGCACTTCTCAAAGACGTGCGCCTCGCTCGCCTAGCCAGGCAGAGCCTGCACGTGGATGCGCCGCTGATGGAGTGCGCGCTCGCGGAGTTCGAAAGGGCCGTCGAGACGGGTCTAGGTGGCGAAGACTACATCGCCGTCGGCCTGGCGCAGGAGCCACGTTGAGTAAGGACGTTTAGAGGTCAGGGCCGCAGGCCGCGCAACGACCTTCGAACGTCACGCGTTCGCTCGCAATCTTGAAACCGTGCCGCAGTGCGAGCGTTTTGAGCGTGCGCGGCGGAATCGCAAACGCAACATCTTCGATCGCCCCGCAGGTGCCGCAGCGAAAGTGCGCATGCCGCGGCCCCGAAGGCTCGTAGGTCGCCGCATCGACGCCCGGCACGTACAGCTCGGAGATCAGACCGAGTTCGCGCAACCGCTCCAGGCCGCGATAGACGGTAGAGAATCCGATGCCCGGCCGGCGCTTGTGCGCTTTCGTGAAGATGTCCGAGGGCGTAAGGTGGCGGCCGATCCCGCTTGCTTGCACGATTTCGTAAATGAGCTGGTAGTTCTTCGGCAGCTTTGGCCGGACGGACGGCGCCATTTTTAGCTGACGGCGGCCGCGGGCAGCAGGATTCCATCCTGTGTGAAAGTGAAAATCACTTTCAGCCCTTCGCCGGCATCACCAACCTTCCCCCTGAATCGGAGAGACCAGCAACATATGGAAAATACGATCGCCGAACTGTCGGACGCCGACCGCGGCTGTCCTGTAAAGCACGTTCCCCTGCGCCCGAGGGTCAACATCGAATGGTTCCCGGAGTTATTGGACGTTTCGGTGCTTCATCGGCCGTCGGCGCTCTCCGACCCGATGGGTCCCGATTTCGACTACGCTCGTGAGTTCAACACCTTAGATCTCAAAGCGGTCAAGGCCGACCTGTTCGCGTTGATGACCGCTTCGCAGGATTGGTGGCCCGCCGATTACGGGCACTACGGTCCGCTCATGATTCGCATGGCCTGGCACGCCGCGGGCACGTACCGCATCGGCGACGGTCGGGGCGGTGCGGGCTCGGGCCAGCAGCGCTTCGAGCCGCTCAATAGTTGGCCCGACAACGCAAATCTCGATAAAGCGCGCCGCTTGCTGTGGCCGATCAAGCAGAGATACGGCCGAAAGATCTCGTGGGGCGACCTCATGGTTCTCGCGGGAAACTGCGCGCTCGAATCGATGGGATTGCGGACCTTCGGATTCGGCGGCGGCCGCGTCGATGCGTGGGAGCCCGACGAAAACATTTATTGGGGCCCGGAAACCACGTGGCTCGACGACAAGCGCTACACGGGCGAACGCGATCTCGAAAAGCCGCTTGCGGCGGTGCAGATGGGTCTGATCTACGTGAATCCGGAAGGCCCCAACGGCAATCCCGACCCGCTCGCCGCGGCGGTCGATATTCGCGAGACCTTCGCGCGTATGGCGATGAACGATGAGGAGACCGTCGCACTGATCGCCGGTGGCCATACCTTCGGCAAGACGCACGGCGCCGCCGATCCCGCGCAGTACGTCGGCTTCGGTCCGGCCGGTGCCGCGATCGAGGAACAGAACCTTGGCTGGCGCAACTCATTCGGCAACGGTAACGGCGACCGCACGATCACCAGCGGACTCGAGGGTGCTTGGACGCAGGCGCCTACGCGGTGGAGCAATCTGTATTTCGACAATCTCTTCAACTACGAGTGGGAGCTGACGAAAAGCCCGGCCGGCGCGTATCAGTGGAAGCCCAAGGACGGCGCCGGCGCCGGCACCGTTCCCGACGCGCACGATTCGTCGAAAAAGCACGCGCCAACGATGCTCACGACGGACCTCGCGTTAAAGGTAGACCCGATCTATGGGCCGATCTCGAAGCGCTTTCACGAAAACCCGCAAGCGTTCGCCGACGCATTTGCCAAGGCGTGGTTCAAGTTGGTGCATCGCGATATGGGTCCCATCACGCGCTATCTCGGTCCTGAAGTCCCGCCCGAGCCGCAGATATGGCAAGATCCCGTGCCGGCGGTCGACCACCCGCTCATCGACGAACGAGAGGTCGCCGCGCTCAAGGCTCGCATCCTTGCCAGCGGACTCACGGTGTCGCAACTCGTTACGACTGCATGGGCATCGGCGTCGACGTTCCGCGGCACCGACAAGCGTGGCGGCGCGAACGGCGCGCGCATTCGTCTCGCCCCGCAGAAGGATTGGGCCATTAACCAGCCCGCCGAGTTGGCGAAGGTGCTGCAAACGCTCGAGAAGGTTCAAGTGGAGTTCAACGCCGCGCTCTCCGACGGCAAAAAGGCCTCGTTGGCCGACGTCATCGTTCTCGGCGGCTCTGCGGCGATCGAGCAGGCCGCGAAAAGTGCCGGTCACGACGTGAAGGTGGGCTTCGCCCCGGGACGCACGGATGCGACGCAAGAGAACACCGACGCACACTCCTTCGCCGTGTTGGAACCGGCTGCTGACGGCTTCCGCAACTACCTCGGGAACGGACACTCGCGTTCGCCCGAGCAGCTGCTCCTCGATCGCGCGCACCTGCTTACGCTGAGCGCTCCCGAGATGACCGCGCTCGTTGGCGGCCTACGCGTCCTCGGCGCGAACGCCGAAGGATCGAATCACGGCGTTTTCACGAAGCAGCCGGGTACACTGACCAACGATTTCTTCGTTAACGTGCTCGACATGACGACGAAATGGCAACCGGCCGGCAAAGACCACACGTATGAAGGTACCGACCGGCGTACCGGCGAGCTCACCTGGACCGGCACGAACTGCGACCTTATTTTCGGATCGAACTCGCAGCTCCGCGCAATCGCGGAGGTCTACGCCGTTGAGGGCGATCACTTCGTTGCCGACTTCGTCGCTGCGTGGGAAAAGGTCATGAACCTCGATCGATTCGATCTCGGCCGCGACCTAGTGGTGTCGCGATAACGAAACGAGCCCGCCGAGGCGGGCTCGTTTGCGCATTTGTAATGCTCTAAGGCCTGGTTATGAGAAGACCGGTGGGCTGTTCGACTCCGTTCGTGAGCGTCGCGTACGATGTATACGATCCTGGCGCGAAAGCATAAACGGCGTGGGTGTCGATATCCGATTCGACGACCTCGCCTTTTGGCTTCCCTTTGTTCTCCAGGGCGAGCGCGTACGGGAAGCCGTTCCCCGTGATCGTTTTTATTGGACTCGTCGATCCGCCCAGCTGGTAGACGTTAATGACATTCCCCGAGCCGCCGTTTTCCCAGAGGGTGCCGCTCTTCAGATCGATTGCGAGGCCAAGCGGCTCGTCGAGACCTTGCAGCCCCAAATTCGTGACGCTCGATCCGCCCGCCGGAAGTTCGAAGACGGCACTCGCGCCGAAGTCCGAGATGTAGAGATTCCCGCTGCTGTCGAGGGCAAGACCGAAGGGCTCGTCCAATCCGCCCCCGGTGATTACCTTCGACGGCGAAGTGGCTCCGACCGGGTACTCGCTAATCGACCCCGGATAACCGGTCACGTAGAGCGTTCCGCTCTTATCGACCGCAATCCCGAGCGGAGAGCTAATGCCGTCGGTAATCGTGGTTTTTCGCGTCGTCGATCCCTTGGGAAACTCCTCGACGTCGCCCGTGAAGGAACCCGAGGGGCAGTTATCAGCCACATAGATGGTGCCTTTCTTGTCGGCTGCGAGACCGTACGGGCAACCTTGGGCAGGCTGAAGCGTGGCGATCGGCGCGGGATTGCTCGCGAGATCAGCGGTCTTGTAGATATTGACCGCCACTGCGTCCTGATCGCCTTCAAAGAGCAACGACTTCTTCGTGGGGTATTTTCCAGAACCTGATTCGTGGCGGAACGCGCGATGCTGAACTGGCGGAGCGACCGGTACGCCGGAGTGCACGAAGGCGGTGGCGGCCTGCGACGAAACCGAGGAGGGTTGCGAAGTCAATCCGCTACTGCATCCCGCGATTCCAAAAAGCGCCGCCAGTACCAGTGCACGGCGCAGAAATATCTCCATGGGGGGCCTCCAATTTGAAGCACGTGAAAAGAGAAATTGGACTTTGCTAGGCCTAGTCGTCTCTCCTAGCGAGAACCCCGGAGCATCAGAGCGAATATGTGTTGACGTTCGTCAGCGACGTTTCTACGGCAACTACAATGCGCTGAACGTTCGCTGCGTAAACCGATCACTTTACGAAGGGGACGTTCTTCGGTGTGACGATCTTGGCAATGTCGCGAAAAATGGCATTTGCAACGCCGGGAAAGGGCTTTTCCCGTTGGCTGTTAACGAAGACGACGACCGTCGCACCGGCAGCTGGCATGTAATATGCTCCAGTATTGTAGCCGGTGATCCCGCCGGTATAGCCGTACCAGCCGGCCGAACAGCCGATGCCCAGACCGAACGAGAGGTTTCCCTCTCCCGTCGGCAGGCACGTGAGTCGCGCTCGTTGCGAAGCGGCGCCGTTCGTCGTTCCGGTCACATACGCTTTGACCCATCTCTTCATGTCCCCCATATCGGAAATCATGGCGCCCGCCGCCCACGAAACGGAAGGCGCGAGAACTGCCGACTCGTCACTCCACTGGCCCTTCCCATTCAGCGAGTACCCGTGAGCGTACGGGGTCGGCATGCCCCAGTTCGTCGTTGGAAACGAGGTGTGACCGAGCGACATCGGAGCGAGAATCCGACGATGGATTTCGTTCTGGATCGTGTCGTGGGTCACTTTCTCAATGACGAGCCCAAGCAAGAACCAGTTGGTGTTGCTGTAGTTGTACTTCGCTCCTGGGGCGAACAAGGGCGGTTCTTTCGCGGCGATCGCGACCCACTGTTTCGGCGTCTGGTGCGTCCACCAACTGTCACTCTGCTTCTGGACCGCCGGAATCGAGTACGCGTCGACGATTCCGCTGCGCATCTCGGCCAGCTGGCGCAGCGTGATGCGCTTTTCGTTCGGCACGTGGACGCCCAGGTTGAATTGGCCGATCGTATCGTCAAGGCTTAGCTTCCGCTCGTCGACCAGCTGAAGCAGCACCGTCGCCACGAACGTTTTCGTGTTGCTGCCGATGCGGAAGCGGTCGTCGAGGGCCATCGGGCTGCGCGTCGCGAGATGCGCGTAACCGAACCCCCGGGCGAACTCGCCTCTCCCCGGTACCCAGACTCCGACGACCGCGCCCGGTACGGGCTGCGAGCCGCCGTAAGCCGCGAGCTCCTTGTTGACGGCGATTCCGATCGCGTTTTGGATGCCGGGACTGAGCTGGGTGCCCGGCACGGCGCCGGCGACGTCGGTGCTCGACAACGCAACGAGCACTCCCAGGACGACGAGAAAGGAGCATTTCATGAAGACGTATCTTCCTCGGTTTGCGGATCCAATCCGCTCCGATGCTATACTTGAGAGCGAGAGATGATGCGATGAGCTGCGTGGTCGTTGAGTCCGAGCGTCTACTACTTCGTAAGTGGAACGACGAAGACGCGGCGGCAGTAGAAGATATTTACGTCAAGCCTGAGGTGATGGAGTTCATTCCAGGCGGCGTTTGGAGCCCGGAGCGGACGGCCCGTGTGGTAGCGCGGATGCGGGAGCTGGATATCGAACAGGGATTTGGATTCTATCCAGTCGTGCTCAAGAGCCTCGGAAAGATCATTGGGCATTGCGGGCTCGGCTTTCTCGAACAAACGCCGGAGATCGAGGTCGCATATATCCTGGACTCTCGCTATTGGGGGCAAGGCTATGCTTCCGAGGCAGCCAGGGCAACGATCGTCCACGGCTTTTCGAGACTGAGTATCTCGCGAATCGTCGCCGTAGCGTTTCCGGAAAACGTTCGCTCAATCGGCGTCATGCGCTCCATCGGCATGACGCCGCTGGGGCCGGCACAGCACTTTGGCGCGACGCTGGTCAAGTACGAGGCGAAAAAGGCCTAAGTCGGAGAGACTCCTAGCTTTTCACGGTCGAAGCCGTGTAAATCTCATCGATCGAGTGCTTCAGCTCGGCGTTGAAGGCTGCATCGCTCATATCGTGTGTAAGACCCTGCAGTAACGCTCGCGAGAAGCTTGCGATCATGCCGCGATTATGTGAGAGGCGTTCGCAAGCCTCATCGCGTGAATAGCCGCCGGAGAGTGCCACGACGCGGGCCACGCCTTCGTGGTGAATTAACGGCTCGCACAGGTTCGGTACGTCCGGAATCGTCAGCTTCAACATGACCCGCCGACGCGCCGGCAGAGCGTCGAGTTGACGGAGGATCGCCGCCAGCAGTATCGCTTCCGCCGCCGCCTTGTCGGGGCTCTTTATCAGCACCTCCGGCTCGAGAATCGGCAAGAGGCCGCGATCGGCGATTTGTGCGGCCAATTCGAACTGCTGATCGACAATGGCTGCGATGCCGTTGATCGAGGGAAGCCGAACGGTCGACCGCATCTTCGTGCCAAAGACGCCCAATCCGGCAGCACGAGCGAGCAGCGCGTCGAGGCCGGGGATCGCCTTCATCAAATTTACACCGTCGCGCTCCTCCTCGAGTCCCTTATCTACCTTCAGAAACGGGACGATGCCACGATCCTTCCATAAGAAGGTAGGCACCGGCGTATCGCCGACGGTGCCGTCCATCGTGCGCTCAAACAGGATGGTTGCGATAATCTTCTCGCCGGTGAACGCCGGCGCCGTCATGACGCGAACGCGCATCGCATGCATGAGCGCGAACATCTCGTCGTCGCCACTGTAAGCGCTGTCCGGAATGCCGTAAAGACGTAAGGCCCCCGGTGTCGAGCCCCCGCTCTGGTCCAGTGCGGCGATAAAGCCGGGCTTCTCGCTTATCTGTATGTCCATTGCATGATCGGCCACGGCTCTAGTATAGCAGTTGTGGTTTCACGTGGTCCAGCGCGACGCAGGCGGAGGTCGTACGGCATGCGAAACGGCGTCGGCGGAGGAAACCACAATGCACGAGGCTCTGCGTCGCCGCATCCGCATCGTCGCCGTTCTGGCGGCGGTTTTAGTCTGGTCGAGCTTCGCCCTGGCACGCGCGGCCGACACGCCTTCGGTTTCCGCAATCGAGAACATCGTGCGCAGCTCGATGGCAGAGAACCACCTCAAGGCGGTCATCGTGCAGGTTCGCACGAGCGGAAGCGAGGTTTATACCGGCGCCTTCGGCGACTCGATGACCGGGGTTCCGGCGACGCCCGACATGCACTTTCGCAACGGAGCGATGGCGTTCGCGTACATGGCGACGCTGCTGCTGGAGCTCGTCGACCAGAAAAAGGTGAGCCTGGATACCAAACTCTCGGCTTACTTTCCCGGGCTCCCCAGGGCCGATCGCATTACGCTGAGGAATCTCGCGCAGATGACGTCGGGCTACGCCGACTACGTGTATCAGCCCGAAACGTCGCTGGGCGTCTACCGAGATCCATTTCGCCAGTGGACTCCCGAAGAGTTAACGCAGATCGGCGTATCAAAACCCATGGAGTTCGTACCGGGCAGCAACTGGGGCTACTCGCACACGAATTACGTCATCCTTGGCCGCGTGCTCGAGAAGATCGTCGGCATGCCGCTCGTCGATGCAATTCGTCAGTACGTCTTAGAGCCGATGGGCCTTAAACAGACCGGTGCGTTGACGACGCCGGAGATTCCGCAGCCCGTTTTGCACGCATTCAGCTCCGAGCGGCGCGAGGTGCTTGGAATTAAACCCGGCGTGCCGTTCTACGAGGAGGCGACATTTTGGAATCCCTCGTGGACCACTGCCGAAGGCGCCGTGGAGACGACCGATATCTCCGACCTCGCCGCGTCGATCGAAGCCGTCGCGACGGGAAAGCTCTTATCGCCGGCGTCGTCCGCCGCGCAGATCGTTCCGAGCCTCATCGGATTCGGCCACAGCCAAGCCGGCTGTTCCGCGTGCGGCGAAAACACTGCGGCCTTCAACTATGGCCTGGGCGTGATCCTGAGCGGCCCGTGGATCAGCCAGTCGCTGGGATTCGCCGGCGCCTCCGGAGTTGCGGGCTACTTGCCAGCGCAGAAGCTAACGATAGCGGTGGAAGCGACGAACGGCCCCGGCGCCTACGATGACAAAGGCAACGTCGGACTCGGCGCGGTTCCCCTTTTCCGTGCGCTCGCGCAAGCGCTCGCACCGAATACGATGCCGGCACCCTCTCGCTGACGTGCGCGCGCTAGAGAGCTTGTTGGAATGCGCGCGAGATTTCTTGCGCGCTAAAGCCGCGATGCCGTAGCCCTTCGACGAAGCCCGCGACCGCTTCGCGCAGGCCGCGCGCGCGTTCGCGGCCGCTCGCAAGCGGGGCATTTTCGGCGACGCGCGTGCCACGCCGGCCCTCCCCGACGAGCCAGCCCTCGTTTTGCATCTCGGCGTACGCACGCGCGACCGTGTTGGGCGCGATGCCCAAATCGCCGGCCAGTTGGCGCACCGTCGGGAGCGTTGCGTTGGGCATCAGGTCCCGGCGCTCGATGGCGGCACGAATCTGTTCGGCAATTTGCCGGTACGGCGGCGTCTCCGACGATTCGTCGACAACGAGATACGAAGCACTCACGCCAGCGCGATGCCTTCGCGCATCGGATTCAGGCTCACGACCATCGTCGCGAAGACCGTCGGCGGGGTGCACGCGAGCGTTACGAGCCCGGTCGCGCGGCAGAAGCGCACGCGTTTGTCGACGGCGTATTCTACTTGCGGATCGTTGCCGAAGAGCACTGCCGGTGCAACGGCGATGCGCCATGCGATCGCGACCAAGACGGTCATCGAAACGACGACCAGCGCGGCCGCGAGGCGAAACTGCGGAACGCTGGCAAACGCCGCCGTTCCGATCAGACAGAGCGCTACGGAAACGATCGTCACCGGCGGAAGTGCTTCGAACGGCGTGCGGCGCATCAGCGGCGCGAAGCGCAGCTCGGTCGCGTGACGGAACCTTCGGTAGGCCATCCAGGTGGCGTAGGCCATCGCCAAACAACTCGCCGCATACGGCATAACGTACGGGATCGCGGGCCACAACCCGAGCAGGCCCATCGCGATCGTGAACAGGCCGGCGTAGTAGCGGGCGCCTCCGCCGGCGCCCTCGGCGCGAGTGCGCGCCTCGATCACCGACTCGAGCCGGTTGGATTGTTCGTATGAAAGGCCCGTCCAGGCACCGCGAAAATACATCCGGATGCTCTCGAAACACCCCGGCGAGAGCAGTTGAACGATTCCTAATGTAGCGAGAGCGATCGCGCTCCAATCGCGCGCCAGCTGGTCGTGGCTAATGTGTGCGAACGTCATTGTACCAAGACTCTAATACAAACACAGCCTTTGTGTCAAGGCCTTGCTACAAAGTGGCCGCTAACCCGATCTTCTCGCTAGGGGTTCCTCACTCGTAGTCCGGAGCGAAGTAGTCGCCGTCAAATTTACGGTGTATGAAAAATTGTGCCGGATGCGGCGCTTTGATCGCGACGAACGGACGAGGCTGCTGTGTAAAGTCGAAACAGTCGCCCGCGGGCGAAGCCGCGCGCTTGTCGGCCGCGGCGAGTTGGCCGAGACCGTAGAGATCTTCGGCGAAGCGTAAGACGCTTGCCGTTTCGTAGTGCTTGTGCGAGACGTGGTTCTTTTTGGCATAGGGAGAGATGACCAAGAGCGGAACGCGAAAGCCGTTACCGTCGTAGTCTTCGTACGGCGCCGGAACCGGATCGTAGAAGCCGCCCCAATCATCCCACTGCACGAAGATCGCCGTTGAATCCCAGAACTTGCTTTCTCCGACTGTGTTGACGAGGGCCGACACCCACGAGGGGCCGTAGCCGCCGCCGCATTGTTCGTGATCGGACTCGGCGCATTGGGGCGTGATCCAGGTGAAGTTCGCAAGTTCACCCTTGCGCACGTCGGTGATAAACTTCCAGTTGGGCGATATGACGTCTTTCTTCCAATCGGGACCGTAGAAGATATGCTTGACCGCCTGATAGCCGGACCACGTCCCGCCGTTGCCGCCCCGGTCGTCGCCGTAGCGCGCCGCGTAGAAGCGCCACGTCAGATTGGCCTTGTCGAGCTCGTCGCCAAGCGTCGTGTAATCGAAACAGGCTTGCTGGTAGCCTCCGTAGGTACGCTCTTGCGTGATCGTATCGACCACGTCGCCCGAGCCTCCCGCGCAGCCCCAGAGGAGCGAGCTGGGTAGATCCACGCTCGACTGCGCTTGCGCGGCGATCACGTACTGATGCGAGACGAAGCTTTCGTCGAGATGTGATTGGAACATGTGGTCGGCGACGACCCACTCGTGCGCCATGTCGAAGTATGGCTTCGACTCGCTATGTGGTACGTAGACATACTGCGGGTTGGTCGGTCCGCCATACGATTCTTCGTTGTTGAAGCCGTTCATCTGGCAATCGGTTCCGGGGAGGCTTCCGGTTCCGTTGCAGGCGGCGAACATCGCCTCCGCCGAGTGATCGACCTCGAAGACGGTCTCGAGAGTCACAGGCTGCAATGTAATCGTCTCGCCGTAAGAGTTCTTCCCCGTGGGGACGGTGTACGCGCCGGGATAACCTTGGAAGAGATTATTGAAGCTACGATTTTCCTGAACGATGTAGACGACGTGCGTGATCTTCCCGGCGCCGCTGGCGCTGAGGCTTCGCAAAACAGCGTCGCTCCGCATCGAAGGCAAATCCCCGGCCGAGCCAAACGGAGTTTGGCCGCTCGATGCGCATCCGGCAAAGGCGAAGAGCGAGAGAATTGTTAGATAGCGACGTCTCATGGCGTCCGCTTCCGCGGCGGCGCCGCGCTTGCCTGCGGAAGATCAGATCGGAACGGCCATCTCTCCCGTACGTTCCTGCGCGAGTGGCCGCACGCCGTCGAGCACGAGTCGGCTGTAGTGCTCCGTCGCTTTGTGAAAGTCCAAAGCCGCTTCATCCCGGTACTCTTCCCACAGCACAAACACGTTCGGCTTCTCTTGGCTTCGAGCGACCTCGAACGCGACCACGCCTTCTTCCTTACGCGAGGCCTCGCGCAGCTCTCGCAAGATCGCTTCGGCTTTATCTGCGTCTCCGGGAGCGAACGTGAACTGGACGGACTGAATCAGCATGGTGTCATCCTCTCGGCGAAAACGTCAGTCTGCCACGACCGATCTCATAATCGGCCATGCCGTAATAGATGTCGAACGTACGCTCGTCGCGCCGGTCGATTCCGGTCGGAAAGACGACCTGCCCGACCGTCCCGTAGAGCTCACCGGTAGTTTCGGGGACGAACAGCGGTTCGGGTGAACGATAGATTATGTTGTCAAGGTGGGTTGCGTCGTGAAGGATCAGCCCGGCGCTATAGCGCAGCCGCGTCGCGCCCGTGGGATGGGCGAGCTCGTCCACGCCGTGAATGACTCCGAGCCAGCCTTCCGCGATCCGTACCGGCGGTGCTCCGCCTCCAACCTTAATCGCCCCCCACGTTGCGGGCGGCAGCGAGACCGGGTGTGATTCGCTAACCGTGCAGAGCGCTGCAATGTTGGCTTTTACTGCATCGAGCGACACGTAGCCGATCGAAATGCCTTCACGCTGCTCTTGCGGCAGGGCCGCCAGCGCGGCGACTGCGCTTTCGCCTCCGCGCAGCGAAATCGGCAGCGTTGGACGGTGATAGAACGCCAGCGATTTCACTCCGGCGGGCGACACGACCGGCTCGGAAAAGAACGCCGCATCCTTGTCGGCAAACGGAGCCTCGCTCCGGCCGAAGCGAAGCAACCCCAGGCGCTGCCAATGCAAGGCATCTTCCGACACGGCGACCGCGACCCCGGGCCCACGCGGACCCAAGGCTACATACGCCATCACGTATGTGTCGAGCGCCGCAATAAATGTGACGCGCGGATCTTCGCAGCCGTACCCGCCCGGCTGCGTGCGCAACTCGTAAGGGGCCGTTGGTTCGAGCACGTAGCCACACAGTTCGAGTTCGAGAACCCCGTCGGGGCGCTCTTCGGTTCCGAACGAGCCGATCCGCGAAACGTTTCCCGGCGCAACCATGCGCGGATAGAGTTGCAGCGTGCCATCGCGCAGCCGCGTACACGCCGGATTCAATACCCCGAGGCGCTCGTCGATCGCCGCGCTAGGTTTCAAAACCATACCCAATCGCTCGAAGCGTGGGCGGAGCAAAACCCTATCGGCCCCGCCCACTCACACCCAGACCTTCCGGTCCCAGGCTGGCGGGCGTACGTACGGTAATCCGCCCGACGGAGGACAGCGAGGACAACGGGGCGGCCGGCGTGCGCGAGGCCGCGGGAGCGCGCTGCAGCAACCGTGAAGATAATCCAATGCAGCCTTCAGAGCACACCCTCCAGCATACCCATGCCGACGGAAGCGAACACGCCGTCCACGAGCACGAGCATTCGCACGCCGACGGAACGAAGCACAGTCATTCGCATGGCCACGCCGGGAGCGAAGAGGCACACGACCACACGCACTAACGCCGACTGAACCTTCGCGGCGTGACGAGAACGTCTAGCACCGGATTCGATCTCGCGGCGCTCAAGCGAGTCTTCGACGACAGCACGAGCGGCGTGCGCGGCCGCATTACCGGAATTTATGCGTTCCTGATCGCAGCCAACGCCGGAACTTGGATGGTCGCACTCGCGGCGTTTCACGACCGGCCTGCGCTCCTGGGCAGTGCACTTCTCGCCTATACCTTTGGTTTGCGTCACGCAGTGGACGCCGACCACATTTCGGCGATCGACAACGTCACGCGTAAGCTCATGCACGAGAAAAAGCGCCCGGTCGCGGTCGGCTTTTTCTTCTCGCTCGGGCACTCGACGGTCGTCGTGGCGCTTTCAGTCGCGATCGCGCTCGCCGCATCGGCCATATCGCGTGCGTTTCCGCGATTGCAAGAAGTAGGCGGCCTCGTCGGGACGAGCGTATCCGCCATCTTCCTTTATGCAATCGCTGCCGTGAACTTATTCATCTTGGTCGAAGTGATCCGCGCGTTTCGCGCGGTGAAGGCTGGGCGCGGCTACGACGAGCAAAGCCTCGACGATCTTCTGATGCAGCGCGGGATGAT
The DNA here is from genome assembly GCA_035571115.1 of Candidatus Acidiferrum sp. Lineage (GTDB taxonomy): Bacteria > Vulcanimicrobiota > Vulcanimicrobiia > Vulcanimicrobiales > Vulcanimicrobiaceae > Cybelea. Next base: position 22,930 of record DATMKR010000058.1, read on the forward strand.
CGCGCGTTTTTGCCGCCCGCTGCTCGGCCTGATCGGGCGCAGCTGGCACATGTATCCGCTCGGCTTACTCTTTGGTTTGGGATTCGATACAGCGACCGAGGTGGGGGTACTCGGGATCGCGGCCATCGAGGCGGGGAAAGGGCTGCCCGTCTTCACGATCCTGATTTTCCCGCTCCTTTTTGCGGCCGGCATGTCGCTGGTGGATACCAGCGACGGTATTCTCATGCTGGGAGCGTACGGTTGGGCCTTTATGAAGCCGATTCGTAAGCTCTACTACAATATGAATATCACGCTCCTCTCGGTTCTTGTGGCGCTGCTCGTCGGCACCGTCGAAGCGCTCAGCGTCTTGGCCGCACAATTCAAACTCACCGGGTTTTCCTGGACGCTCTTGAATCGCGCGACCGACAACTTCGGGACGCTTGGATTTCTGATTGCCGGCGTCTTCGTCGTCGCTTGGGGAGTTTCGGTCGTGGTTTACAGGGCGCGCGGCTACGACGAGATCGAAGCCGAGAGGTCGGCGTAAGTCGATGGAGAAAGCGCTGCCCGCCGTTACGCCGATACGTGTCGACGCTATCGAGGCCGCGCGGAAAAGGATCGCCGCGACCATCGTTCGGACGCCGCTGATCAAACTTCAAACCGGCGCGCATGGCCCCGAGATTTATCTAAAGCTCGAGAATCTGCAACCCATCAACTCGTTCAAATTGCGCGGAGCCGCCAATGCGGTCGCTTGTCTCGAGGCCGCGCAACGTGCGGCCGGCGTTTGGACCATCAGCGCCGGCAATGCCGGGCAAGGCGTCGCCTACGCCGCGCGCCAAGCGGGTGTCCCGTGTACGGTCGTTACGATTGAGACGGCGCCCGAAACGAAGGTCGAGCGAATGCGGGCGCTTGGCGCGCATCTGGTGACCGCCTCATTCGACGCGTGTTGGGAAGCGATGGAGCGGCGCACGTTTCCCGGTGTCGAAGGCACGTTCGTTCACCCGTTTGACGACGACGATTTCATCGCCGGCAATGCAACGATGGGATTAGAGATAGTCGAGGATCTTCCCGAGGTTGGGACCGTTATCGCCGCCATCGGTGGAGGCGGGCTCGTTACGGGTGTTGCCTCGGGCGTGCGCGCACGCAAGCCTCACGTTCGCGTGTTCGGTGCGGAGCCCGAGACCGCGGCGCCTGGGGCAGCGTCCTTTTCGAGCGGCAAGGCGTCGCCGTTTCCGCAATGGCAAGCAACGTTCGTCGATGGTGCGGGAGGAAAGAGCGTTTTCCCGCGGATGTGGAAGCGAATGCGGCCCGTAGTTGACGGATCGATTGTCGTTACGCTGGAGGAAACCAAACGCGCAATGCGTCTGCTCGCCGAGAAGGCGCGCGTCATCGCCGAAGGCGCAGGCGCACTCTCAGTTGCTGCCGCGCTGCGCTGCTCGGAAGATGCCGGTCCGGTGGTTGCCGTCGTGTCGGGCGGCAATATCGAGCTTGCGAAGTTCTGCGAGTTGATCGGGGCGCTAGAGCGCCCCGGGCCGGCGTTCCTGTGATAGGTCGGATGCGACGTGGCGATACAGGGCGCGCGTGGCGCCGGCGAGCAGCTGGGCAACTCGGAACAAACCATCACCCGAAATCGTGATCGCTTGCCACTCGACGCCCTGGTGGCGATGCACCAGCGCATAGGTGTCGTTCCCAACGTCGTATATGGCGAATTCATTGGATTCGGCGAGAAGCCGATCCGGTGAGAGGCTGCTGGGGTCGATCGCTGCAACGAGTTTCATAGGCGTTTTACCGCTAGGAGCTAGCGCTTGTCGGCGCTAAACGGGTCGGTCGACTTTGCAACGTAGGTGTACTTCTCGCCGCAGATGCGACAAACGTTGAGGGGACTTCCGAAATGTTCGTGCGGTGCGTACACTTTCGGGGCAGCTTTCGCGCGCTTCTTGACAACGGGTGCGGTTGTGATGGTGTCCTCATTCCTCGCCCCCGAGTGGGCAAGCAATTCGCTCCCAAATTCGAAAACGTAGGATCTACATTCGCGAAGGCGGCAAAAAGAACCCCTTAGAGCGCGTCGTAGACGTCCGAGGCCATTTCGCCGAGCGTTTGACCGGCGTAGTGGACGGCATCCCGGCTAGAATCGACGCTCCCCTTGCCCGCCATTCGGTTGATGTAGAAGGCGAAGGCGACGTGGCGGCCGTGGCTGGTGGTGATGTACCCAGCGAGCCCTTTCGTGACGAGTTCGTTGCCGTCGAGCGAATTCGCCGACGTCCACGTGCCCGTCTTCGCGCGAACGTGACCCGCAGCCGGAACGCCATTTTGGATATTGAAGAGCGTTCCGTCGACGCCCATGATCGGCAAACCACGTTCCAGCGAGGAGAACCACGCTTGCCGAGAGACCCACGCCAAATAACTCACCATGAATCGTGGCGTGAAAAAGGCAAAGGTTCCGAGCCCATCCTGTTGCGCGGCGCCCCTCAGATCGAGGCCCGCGCCCGAAAGAAGCGCGCGTTCGCAGGCGAACGCGGCTTTCAAAAGGCCGCTCTTTGCCTGCGCCACATAGATCGCCCAGAGGTACGGCATCAAGGCTGCGTGCAAGTTGTCACTCACCTTGAGCGTGACGTAGACGTCTTCGGACAACGGCGGCGATACGTGACGTGCGACGAGATTTGCCGGCACGTAAGACGGCGCAACCGCGTCGTGACTGAAGAACGCTGCGCCCGACGGCGCACGCACCGTCACGCCGGCGTCCTGCAGCGCAACGACAAACGCCGCTTGTGCGTAGCGCTGGGGTTCGGGCACGCGGTACGAATATAAGATCGCCTTCCCGACCGGCATGGCGCCGGTGATTGTCACCGTATGCGATCCGTCGGGGTTCGTTTTGTCGCTGGGGAGATCGATCGTCGGCTCCGATTTCGCGGGCCCGGTCGTCGCCGCGTTGACGAACGTAACGTAGGGCGTTTGAGGGGAGACGGCGATTGAAACCGGATCGCCGGCCTTCGCCCCCGGCGTCAGAGTCAGATCGACGAGATTGTCGTTCACGACGATCGATGAAACGATCGCGCCGGTCCCACCCTCGGAGCCTTGATCTGCAAAAAGCGACGTGTCGATCGCAACCGCTCCGTCGATCTGCTTGATGCCGGAGCGCGCGACTTGCGCGGCGAGGTCGCGCAGAACGGCGAGTGGATCGCCCGGAACCGCTTTTGTGTTGTAGTTGCCGTCGTAGGAATGATCTTCGTTTTCGAAGGCGAGCGTGCCGTCGGAGCGCACGCGCTGCGAGAGGTTCGGGTCGGCGCTGGCGACCAGCACGAGATCGCCGTGGAGGACGCCGCGCAAATCGACGGGTCCGGTGCGATAGACCGGCGTCGTCCAGCGGAAGGCCGGTCCGAGCAACGCCAGGCTCGTCCCGGTCGTCACCAGCTTCGTGGTCGAGGCCGCTTCCATCAAGACGTCGGCGTTGCGCACGTAAAGCGGGCGCTTAGCGTCGAGATCGTAAACCTCGGCGGCCACGATCGCGTGCGCGAATTGCGGCCGTGCGACGATACTACGAATCGCGGACGCGATCGACGAAGCCTGCGCGGGCGCTCCGTGCGAGAGCAAGGCCGTTGCGAAGGTTAGGACCAGCGCGAGACTCATTTGAGTTTCTCTAACCTCCGTTCATGTCGAGAAAGAGCTCGGTCGCAAGTGCGAGGAGAAAACCTGCGCACATCGTCGCAGTTACGAAGGCCGTCAATCCGGTGCGGCGCAGCACGCTCCAAAGCTCGCCGATCACGAAGACGAGCGCGCCGATCGCGATGGCCAGGAAAAGCACCGAAAGCGTCGGGGAGTAAAAACTGTAACCGATAATCGTTCCGAGGAAAGTGGGGCCGCCCGCGATCAAGCCCGCTAGGCCGATTTGCGCCCACGACGGAACGACTCGCCCAACGAGTGGTGCCGCGACGCCGAAGCCTTCCGTCGCATTGTGGAGGCCGAAGCCGACGATCAGCGCCAGCGCGACCGCGGTGGCTCCCGATGCCGCCGACGCTCCGATAGCCAGGCCTTCACCGAAATTGTGAGCTCCGATTCCGATTGCGATGATTGCGGCGAGGACGATCGGATTCTCCGCATGCGCCGCGGCTTGGCGCGTGAAATGCGTTGCCGCGCTGCCTAAGCCGACCAAACCGATCGCTAGGCCAATGACGAAGACCGCGATCAAGGTTACGGGGAACGGCGCGGCGCCGGCATGCCAAGCGTTGAGGCCTGCCGAGACCGGCGCGATCGCGTTCTGCGCGATCTCGACGACGAGATAGAGAAGAATGCCGATCGCGAGGGCGTTGAGCAGCGCGATCGTCTGCACGGAAAGCCGTCGTGCGCGGGCGATCGGCAGGCCGAGGAAAATGGTGAAGCCCGCGATGGCGCCGAGCAGCACCGTCCACCAAAAGCTTAATGCATGGCCGGTCGGGACGGCCGCGGGTTTCATCGCGCGGTACATCGAGAGCAGCGTGTTGGGCGTGCCGATGTAATGGATCGCCGTGATCAATCCGGCGGGCATTCCGTTCGCATCTTCGATGTGGTCCATCACGTGGCAATGGATGAGCCACGTCCCCGGCGCCGCATTGGCATCGATCACGACGTCGACGCGCTGCCCTGGGGCGACGAGAACCGTGTCCTCGACGTCGCGGTAGTCGACCGGTTCGGCGTCGCGCGCGATGATTTGCTGGTAATGCCCATGGGTGTGCATGGTGTGGAACTCTTCGCCGGAGATGTTGATCCAGCGGATTCGAAAACGCTCTCCGGCGCGAACGTCGAGCGCGCGCGTCGCCGGATACTCTTTACCGTTAAGCGTGAAATGATTTTCAGCGGCGCTTTGAATTTGCCAGGACGAGATCATCTCGAGGAAGTCGTGCGCTAAGCCACGTTCGATCGGACGCGGAGCCGACGGCTCGACGATAATCGCGCCGTACAGTCCGGAATCCAGCATCGCTTCGTTGTCGTGGCTGTGATAGATGAACGTGCCTGGCTGGTCGGCAACGAAACGGTAGACGAAGTGACCGCCGTGCGGAACGAGCGGTTGCGAGATGCCGCCGACGCCGTCCATTGCGACCGGAATGTCGTGCACTCCGTGCATGTGGATCGAGTCGGGTATCGCGCCGTCGTTCGTATAATCGATGACCAGCGTGTCGCCTTGCTTCACGACCAACGCCGGACCGGGGACCACGCCGTTGTAGGTGTTCGCCATCACCGTCAGGCCTGGTTGGAGGGTCCACGGCGCGGAGCGCTCGACGAGGTGAAAAACTCTGACGCGCCCCTGCTTAATGGGGACGGCTTGATAGGCTCCGTCCGGGCGCTCGAATGATGGCGACTCACCCGGGGCCGCAGTCGCCAACGGGATCGGTCCCGCGATCGGCTGCAAGCCGAGCGACGTCGAATTTGGCGAAACTGCTTCGTCGGCATCGGCCAAAACCGCCACCGGCATCGCCGCAGACGTTAGAAAGACGGCGGCGGCAACCACCGTGACCAGCCGAATAAGCAGGGAACTCATGTGTTAGGTGCGCCTAAGATTGCCGATAGGCGCACCTTTCTCCTAGCGCGCGCCTGCGTTTGCCTATAAAAGCATCAACCCCACCTCGGGACGGGGTTAGTAGTCGAAAAATAAGCGATCCTTTTACCGTCCCGGACTGAGTGTCAATCCTGTGTATTGAAAGTGCGTGAGTCCCTTAACGATCGTTCGTTGCAGCTTGCCGCCTGCCGGGTAGTTCCAGACCGATAGGCTGCCCGGCTGTCGTCCGAGGATGATGTTGCCCCCGTCAATGAATGAGACGTCACCTCCCGCTTTACTCCCGAACCTGCCTTTGAACTTTATGGTCCGCACGACCGTTCCATTAGAGCCATAAACCAACACTTGGGAGACGCTGGGAGATGCCTTCGAATTGTGCTGGGTGACAGCTACGTACTGGCCATCCCATTGAAGACTATTCTTGCAGGTGCCCTCTAGGATTTGACACGCTATCGGTTGGCCCAACGTAATATCCGTCAGTGCCGAACCACCGTTTGGAAGCTCGGCAAGTACGAAGAGATGTCCTGATCCGTAGCCCATGCCGCCAATGAAAAGATCGCCGTCGTTGTCATATGTCGCGCCCAGGAAGCATTGGAAGCCGGGATCGGTGTAGCTAATGGGTGATCCCTGCGCATCAGGATAGACTGCTAAGTCTCCGCCTCCGTTACAGTTGGGAGTAGCATCGTTCGATACTGCGAGATTCCCCGTCGTCGGATCGACAGCACATCCCGTGGGATAGTAGCTACCGTCGGAAAGCGTGGCGAGTGGAGCCGTTCCGCCGTGAGCAAATTTAAATATAAATCCGCCGACACTGGGACTCCCTTCCGAGGCAGCAATAAAGACGTTCCCACCGCTATCCGTGCAGTCGCCACCTCCCGCACCGTAGTTCATATAGCTTACTTGCTGCCTCTTACCAGTTTTGTAGTTAACTGCAAAAAAGACGTTTACATCGGTCGTTACGTAGAGAAGGTCGCCCGATCCAGCGGCTCGGTGCCCCCGACCACCGTTCGCGGTCACGCCCTGCGGCAGCGCCCCACTTATCGCGTATGGCGCGTCGAGCGCGCTTGACGAGCGGACCGCGGGCTGCGATCCGCCGCAGCTCGCGAGCATACCGATAGCCACGAAGACTCCAAAAGCGCGACGGAAATCAAACATTACGATGCCCCCTTCGACCCAGTAACGGTTCGACGGGGGCTGGGCGTTCCCCAGACGGGCGTGGTTCTCAACAATGCGCGAGGGGTAGTTCCTTAGTTGCAGCCCTTTTGTGCGCGCGTCATGGTGAACTTCCCGCCTCCGGATAGGTAGTCGCTTGTACCGGGGATGATAAATTTGCCGGATCCTTGCTTCGCATCGACGGACCCGGCCAAGTACATATAGACCGCTGGCGAGGGGAGCCAAACGCCAGACGCGAACAAATTTTTACCCGACCTGAGGTATGTGCCGTTAAAGTTCTCACTGCCGCTACTAGACCAACTTCCCGACTGCTTGAACCGAATGCAAAGAGAAGGGTTGGGAAGCCCGCTCCCGACCTGGGTAGTGAGAGTAGCCAGGTAGTACCCTTTAAGCGATTGCTGCTGAGAGCGCGCGGCGGGTTGCCCCCCCGTACTCGGCGCACCCGTCATTGGCTGCGATCCGCCACAAGCGGCAAGAAAAAGTACCGCTGGAGACGCGACTAAAGCGAAGCGTGAACTAATCATTCCGTCTACCTCCGAGCTTACAGGCTCGACGGTTCGACGCATGCCTTAGGTTCCCCGGGGCTCGACTTCCTTGCGCTTCTCCGGCGCTGGAACGCACCGGACGGCCGTCAAGTAGGAGCGTTGAGCTCCATGTCCACCGCGCGATACGCGGAATAGTGGCGGTCGGGCAAGTCCAAAACTCGTCCAACCTCCCCGCAAAGTTGGCCTGATCGAAAATCAATCGCCCTGCCTGCACCTATCGACCTCGTAACGGCTCGGCGGAACCGTTCTAAGGCAAAGCCTCACCGGCGGCGAAAGAGAAAGGCGTGCCAGAAGTTCGACTCAAACGCCGTTTGCGGATTCCAGCTGATTTGGCGTCTCAGGCGCTCGGCGCGCTGCTGCAGGCGATCGCAAAGCAGGAGGGGCCGTGGCGCGGTTTTGCACTGCACGTAAGCTTTGGCGATTTGCATCTCCCCGACGTCGGATATGTCGCGATTCCGATCCGTTTGACGGTGGAGAAGAATGCTAAGGAAGCCCGCACGTTCGATATTAGGTTTAATTCGGCCAATCTTCCGGCCGCATTTCCCGGCTTTACCGGCTCGATGAGTGTCGAGCCCGGGGAGATCGGGGAATCGGAGCTTCGTTTGTCGGGCGAATACGAGTTGCCGATGCAGTTCTTTGGGAAACTGCTCGACGGCGCGCTTATGCCCAATGTCGCGGCGCTCTCGCTCGAGAACTTCATCGACGAAATCGCGGAGGCGTGCCAAGCGCGCGTCGATCAACGCGAAGCCGAGTTTGCCCGCTATCATTTCTACAGTAGAACGACGGGGTGAGGGAAGCGCAGGCCGGGTGTTGCATCGTGGGAGGCGGTCCGGCCGGAATGATGGCCGGACTGCTTTTTGCGCGTGCGGGTATCCGGACCGTTTTGCTCGAGAAACACGCGGATTTTCTGCGCGACTTTCGCGGCGACACGATCCATCCGTCGACGCTCGACGTGATGGCGGAACTCGGGCTTCTCGAAGCATTCTTGAAACATCCGCATCAAGAGGTCACGACCTTAGCGGGTAACCTCGGCGACCAGGTCGTTACCGTTGCGGATTTCACGCATCTGCCGACGCGCTGCAAGTTCGTTGCTTTCATGCCGCAATGGGACTTTCTCAACTTCCTTGCCGACGAAGCCAAGCGTTTCGGGACTTTGGACCTTCGTATGGAGGCGAGCGCCAAGGAGTTGGTATGGGAGAGCGGTCGCGTTGCCGGCGTGCGGGCTCAGACTCCCGAGGGCACGCTGGAAATCCGCGCCGATCTCACGATTGCCGCCGATGGGCGCGAATCGGTAGTACGTAAGGAAGCCGGGCTGGAGATCGTGGAGCTCGGCGCTCCGATGGACGTGCTGTGGCTACGGCTCACCAAGCGATCCGCCGATCCACACGAAACGTTCGGTTACATTCGGGACGGACGGATTATGGCGCTGATCGACCGTGGGGAGTATTGGCAGTGTGCGTACGTCATCCCGAAGGGAACGCTCGCGCAACTGCACGAGCGCGGTTTGGATGAGTTCCGGCGGCAGATCGGCGAGATCGTGCCCTTCCTGAACGATCGAGCCGACGAGCTGCGGACTTGGGACGACGTTAAGCTCTTAACCGTCCGCGTGAATCGCTTGCGGCGCTGGTACCGTCCCGGGCTGCTCTGCATCGGTGATGCCGCCCACGCGATGTCGCCGATCGGCGGTGTGGGAATCAACCTCGCGATTCAAGACGCGGTAGCAGCGTCGAACATCCTCGCCCCCAGACTACTTGCCCACACACTATCGACTGGCGATCTGCGGGCAGTTCAGCGACGGCGCGAAATGGCAGCCAAACTGACGCAGGCGCTGCAGCTCTTCATTCAGAGCAAGGTCATCGGCAAGGTCCTTGCAAATGGACGCGCGCCGCTGTTGGGTCGTCTACCGGGCCTTCTACGGTGGCTGCCTTTTCTTCCGCGTATTCCCGGGCATCTCGTGGGTTTGGGCTTCCGCCCCGAACACCTTAGCGGTAGCCGTGATGGCTCGTCTCTACGCTAGCACGATGCCGGCTTCTTGAACCTCTTGGTACGGTAGTAACCAGACGAGTGACTCATCGTGCAAATCGACGACTTGCACGCGATTGCCGAATGGATCGATGAAGTCGCAGCGAAACGGCGGAATCAGTTTGATTCCGTATTTGGTCGTCAGTTTTTCGCGGACCTCGGCAAGTTGCTTCTCGTCTCGAACCATTAAGCCGAAATGCCGCGTGCGGTTTATTTGAGGTTTCGGCACTTCGAACATTGCTAGAAACTGGTGCTCGCCGGCCTTGAAGAAGGCGTCGCCTTCGCCTTCATCGAGCTTCTCGAGATTGAAAACGTCTTGATAGAACTGGACAGCCTTTCGGACGTCGTCGACCTCGATGGCAATGTGATTGATTCCATAGACCTTCACGCTCATGCGACTTTCTATCGGACGCTCGGCTTAAATGGTTGCAGTCCGTCGGGCGTCGAACGCCGCGAGCATGGCACGCGGGATCGTCCTGGGAATCGTTGCTACGCTCGTGGTCCTAGGACTGGGAGCGTATATTGGAGTCGAGGCCGGGCTGCTACCCGCCAACGCCGACGGCAAGCCGTTGCGGCTCGAGCGCTGGGCGGCGAAAGCGTCACTTCGAGCGACGCTAGAGCGAGAGGCGCCCAAGGGAGCCAACCCGCTTCCGCTCGACGATGCCAACCTGATTGCCGGAATCAAGCTGTATGCCGCAAACTGCGCCATCTGCCACGGTGCGTCCGACGGCAAGCCGTCAAATATTGCGCTAGGCGTCTATCAGAGGCCGCCGCAACTGGTCAAAGACGGAGTCGAAGACGATCCCGAGGGCGTGACCTATTGGAAGGTCGCCCACGGCATCCGCTTCACGGCCATGCCCGCGTTTGGCAAGGCCCTCGATGATCGACAGCTCTGGCAGTTGACGCTCTTCCTGAAACACATGGACGGCCTTCCGCCGGCGCCGGAGCGCGTTTGGAAAGCCGTCAAGAGCGAGGCGACGAGTTCGAGCTAGGGCGTGGGAGGCGGTGGGGCGGGCTCGGTGGTCGGCGTCGCGGTGAAAATGTACTGGTCGTTGGAGGTCGGCTGCGGATTTGGGAACTGATTCTGCATCGCCATGCCCGAGAGCACGGCGGCCGTCTCTGGATACACCTGCCCGCTGAAAGTATCGTCGCTGTTTACCGTGCCGACGAGGTGCAGTTTTCCCTCCGGACCGGCGCCCAGCCCGAGATCGACGCTGGAGGGTCCGATGTCCAGCCACATGTAACTTCCGTCGCGACCCCCGACCACCGGAATATAGAGCTTGTAAAAGGAAGTGTGATAATAACCCCTGATATTTCCGGCGGGAAAGACCTCGAGGTCGAGCCTGCCCGTGATTGGGTACTGCGACCCGTAATACTGCTTGATGGCCGTCGTGTAATGGAGTTGCGTCGCCGAAGCCGTGGCTTGAGCAGACGCCACGCTCTGCACTCCAAGCAAGGTCGCGCCTACAAGCGCAACGCATTTGACCAGCCGTCCCAAAGACCTTACCATTCTGACTCCTCTCGGTTGACCTTCTCAGGGAGTAGAGCGCTTAGGGCGCCGAGAACGTGACGGACGTGGCACAACCTGCGGAAATTGATCTCCGGACATTCCCGGCGTGGGAACGCCCCGACCAGGTCCGCAAAGCTCTCGACCGCCTCCCATCGGGGAGTTCGCTTACTCTCATCACGGAGAACGAACCGCGAGCATTGTCGGTGCGGATCAGTCAGGACCGGCCGGACCGTTTTGTAATGGAAGCGCGCCGCATCGCGAGCCGCATGTGGCATCTGCGCTTGACTCCTCGCATGGGCGAAGAGACCGATCGCAACTCGGCGGCCCAGCATATAAGCCGCTGTTCTGCTTTTGCTGCGCTCGATAGCGAGGTTCGAGAAGAGCTCGTCGCAGCCGTGCTCTGGCAGACCGGCCGGCGCGGACAGACGCTCGTTGCCGAGAATGCCGACTGGCCTTTTATTGGGATGGTAACCGAAGGCATCGTCGCGCGGGCCAACGGCGGCGGGCGCGATCGCGAACGCATCCTTTATGAAATTTTTCCGTACGAGGTCTTTGGTGTCGCCGAGTATTTCGATCGCGGTCTGAAGATGGCGCGGATCGCGGTCTTCTCGAAGACCGCGCACGTCCTCAAACTGCCCTGGGAGGCCGTTTCGCGCGTCGCAGCGCGCTATCCAGGGCTGACCAATGCGCTGGGCATCGTTTTGGCGCAGCGGGTTCGGCTGCTCGCGGATGCGCTCGGCGCGCAAGGATCGCTTCCGATTCTCGGTCGTATCGCGAAGGTGCTGCTTCCGTACGCGATGCACGAGCGCGGCCTCGTGCAGGCCGCGACCTCCCTGTCTACCATTACACAATCGCAGATCGCCGCTGCCGCCGGCACCGTCAAGGAAGTCGCGGCTCGCGCGATCGCCGAGCTCGAGTCTCGCAAGGCGTTACGCCGCGAGCACGGGCATATCCGATACCTGGATCGCGAAGTTCTTTTGGAGCTGATCCGGGACGTCTCTTAAGCCGGAATTCGATCGAACCCGGCGTACGGCCGCAGAACCTCCGGCACGGTAACCGTTCCGTCGCGTTGCTGATAGTTTTCCAGAATTGCGATAAGGGTTCGCCCGATCGCCAGAGCCGAGCCGTTGAGCGTGTGCACGAACTCCGGTTTCGCGCCGGGCTCGCGCCGGAAGCGTATCGAAGCGCGGCGTGCTTGGAAATCCGTGCAGTTGGAACACGAGCTAATCTCACGATAGGCATTGCTGCTCGGGATCCAGACCTCAATGTCATAGGTCTTAGCGGCATTAAAACCGGTATCACCGGCGCAGAGCGCGACGACCCGGTACGGCAGCTCGAGCTCCGCGAGCAGTGCTTCGGAATCGCGGGTTAGCATCTCGAGTGCCTCGAAGGAGGCTTCCGGCGCCGCCAAGCAGACGAGTTCGACTTTTTCGAACTGATGCTGTCGCATCAGCCCGCGCGTGTCTTTACCCGCCGCCCCGGCCTCTTTGCGAAAACACGGCGTATGCGCGACGTACTTTTGCGGCAGGTCTGAGAACTCGAGGATCTCGCCGCCGCGCATGGCCGTCAGCGGAACTTCCGCCGTCGGAATCATAAAAAGGTCGCCATCGCGATCCTCGAACATTGCGTCGGCGAACTTGCTCAACTGCCCGGTCGACCACATCGTCGCACGCGACACGAGCAACGGCGGCGAAATCTCGCGGTACCCGCGCTCCTGCGCACGATCGAGGAAGAACGTTGCGAGCGCTCGCGATAGGCGCGCGCCGGCGCCGGTTAGAATGGCGAACCGGCTGCCGGAGAGTTTTGCGGCTCGCGCGAAATCCAGAATACCGAGCCGTTCGCCGATTTCCCAGTGTGGTTTCGCCTCGAAATCGAAAGCTCGCGGCGTTCCCCAGCGGCGCAGCTCGACGTTGGATGCCTCGTCGTTTCCATCGGGAACTGAGTCGTCGAGAAGATTCGGAGTTTGTTCGAGCAGCGCTCGCAGCGGCGAGCCGTCACCCGAAGTCGACAGCGCGCGCGCTCGTTCTTCCGATGCAGCGATCTCCAAGGAGAGCGCATCGATCCTTGGCCGCACTTCGCGCGCCGCCGCGGCTTTGTCGTCGGCCTGGCCGACGGAAGCGGAAAGACGGTTCTTTTCTGCCTTCGCCCTTTCTGTCGCAGTCAGCGCCGAGCGGTACTCCTCGTCGCAGCGCAGAAGCTCGTCGACGATCGACGGATCTGCCCCGCGGCGAGCGAGTGAGAGTCGCACGCGGTCGGGATCGCGCCGAACCAGAGCAATATCGAGCATGGAGAACCGCGCCATTAACCAGTCCGTAAATCCACTCCTACCGACGGTTGGATTTGTGACGGAAACGCTGCTCGCGCCGCAACAGGCGATCGTGGCGTTTTTCGCGCGCGCTCCGCTCGCGCCGCCGGGAACCGAGGTGGTAACGCTCGATGACGCGTTTGGGCGCGTACTTGCGCAAAGCATCGCCGCCGACGACGATTATCCGAATGCCGCGCGTTCGCTGATGGATGGTTTTGCGTTGCAGTCGCAGTTTGCGCCGGGTGATTTCGAGCTCGTCGCCGGCGTGATGATGGGCGTCGCTCCAGTGATCCCGCTGACGCCGGCGACGGCGATGCCGATTCCCACGGGCGGCCTTCTTCCGCCCGGCGCCAACGCGGTCGTGCCGATCGAAGATGCGGCCGTCGACGGAAGCCGGCTTCGCGTGCAAACCTCCATCGAGATTGGGGCGAACGTCGCCGAGTGCGGCGCGGATATGCGGCTCGGCGATGCGCTGTTGAAGCCGGGGCGCCGCATACGTGCAGGAGAAGTCGGCGTTCTCGCCACCCTGGGCGTGACCGACGTTCTCGTCTACCGCCGCCCTACGATCGCCGTGCTGTCGAGCGGAGACGAGATCGTCGAGCCGCAGACGCGGCCACGCCCCGGAGAGATTCGCGACTCGAACCGCTATGCGATCGCGGCTTCACTGCGAGCGATGGGCGCCCTTCCGCGCCACTATCCGACACTGCGCGACGAAGCGGACACGTTTGAATCGGGGCTTGCGCGCGCGCTCGCGCAATGCGACGGCGTCGTCGTGACCGGCGGCTCCTCCGTGGGCGAGCGCGATCGCCTGCCGCAAGCCGTGGCGCAGATCGCGACGCCCGGCGTGATCGTGCATGGTTTGCGAGTCAAGCCCGGCAAGCCGACGCTCTTTGGCGCCGACGGGCGCAAGCCGATTCTGGGCTTGCCCGGAAACCCCACCTCGGCCCTATTTATGCTCGAAGCGGTTGCCGCGCCGATCGTCGCGGCCCTCACCGGCGCTCCACTGAAGCCGCCGACGCTGCAAGCACGCTTGGAAAAACCGGCCACCAGCCGCGCGGGCTGGACGTGGTACGTTCCGGTCAGCCTGCGGCATGATGGAGGCGTACCTCTCGCGCATCCTCTCGCCTTACGCTCGTTTTCAGTGAGCTTGGCGGCACGCGCCGACGGCTACATCATTATGGACGAGGGCGACGAAGAGTGGCCCGCAGGCACGCTCGTGACCGTGCATCGTTTTCTAGGAGGCTAAATCTCACCCGTGATTCGACCGACCCCCGCCGTTGAAGGTCTTCCAGCGACGACGCCATTTATCGGTCCGGAGCAGCTGATGCGCGAAACCGGCCGGCGAGAACTGGTTCGTTTGGGAGCGAACGAGAGCGCGTTCGGACCCTGCCCCAAAGCGGTGGCCGCGATGACCGCCGAGCTGCCGCGGCTCTCCTGGTACGGCGATCCGGAATCGCTCGACCTGCGCGACGCCCTCGCCGAAAAACATGGTTGCGCTTCGTCGCAAATCGTCGTCGGCGCCGGGATCGACGATCTGATGGGCTTAGCCGTCCGCGCGTTCGTAGCACCGGGCGAACCCGCGCTGATGGCGCGCGGAACGTATCCCACGTTTCTCTATCACGTCGTGGGTTATGGCGGGACGCCGGTTTATGCATCCTACCGCGACGACGGCCGGCCCGACATCGAGGAACTGGCGGCGATCGCGCGACGAGCCCTTCCGCGCATCGTCTATTTCGCGAATCCGGATAATCCCAGCGGGCACTTCGTATCGCGCGAGGAGATGCAGCGTTTCTACGATGCGTTGCCCCACGACAGCCTGCTGCTTCTCGACGAAGCCTATGCCGACTTCGTCGACGACGCCGAGCTCTTGCCGCCGGTGTTTGAGGACCGGCTCATACGCCTGCGCACGTTTTCGAAAGCGTACGGAATGGCGGGAGCGCGGATCGGCTATGCGCTGTCGACCGAGAGCAACATTCGGACCTTTGCGAAGATTCGGCTGCAATATGGAATCAACCGCAACGCACAGATCGGCGCGCTCGCATCGCTGCAGGACGACGCGTTTCGAGATCACGTCGTCGCCGAAACCGCCCGCGCGCGAGAGGCGTATTACGGGCTCGCGCGCGAGCTGGGCGCCCCTTGTATCGAGTCGCGAACCAACTTCGTCTGTATCGGCATGGAGAGTGCCCAGCGTGCCACGCGGGTAATGAACGAGCTGCTCTTGCGCGGCGTTTGGGTACGCAAACCCGGCGCGCCGCCGCTCGATTCGTACATCCGCGTTAGCGCCGGAACCGAACCGATGCGGCGAGCCTTTTCCCAGGCATTACGCGCCGTCCTCGCATCCCTCTCGAACGAGCCTGTCCTGAGCGCAGGCGAAGGATGAGATATGCGATCGTGTCCGACGTCCACGCCAATCTCGAATCGCTCGAGCGAGCGCTCGCGGCGACAGAACCTTCCGACGCCCTCGTATCGCTCGGTGACGTCGTGGGCTATGGACCCAATCCGAACGAATGCGTGGCGATTCTCCGCGATCGTTGCCGGCACGCAGTGCTGGGCAACCACGATCTCGCCGCACTCGAGAACTTCGGCGTCGAAAGCTTCAACAGCGTCGCCCGCTCGGCCATCATCTGGACTCAGGGTGTGCTCGACGAGCCGAGCCGCGCGTGGCTCAACGCGCTTCCCTACGAGCTGCGCTTTCCCGAGTTTTTGCTCGTTCACGGCGCGCCGGTCCGGTATTTCGATTACGTTCTCGATAAAGCGGCCGCCGCCGAGGCGTTCGAACGCACCGACGCGCCGCTCGTCTTCATCGGGCACACCCATATCGCGGAGTACTGGACCTGCGACGAGGAGGGCGCCATCGGTCACAAGCACATGCAGCATGGCGGTGAGCTCGTGCTCGAAGCCGGCAAACGGTACATCGTCGACGTGGGTAGCGTCGGTCAGCCGCGCGACCTCAATCCCGATCCATCATTCGTGCTCTACGATTCGGAAGAGCGCCGCGTCGAATGGATCCGCTACAGCTATGCGATCGATCAGGTGGCGCGCAAGCTGCGGGCGGCCGGCCTGCCCTCCTACCTTGCGGAACGATTGGCCTTAGGACGCTAGTGGCCACCAACGACGTTCCGTTTGACGATGGAAACTGCTTTGCGTGCGGTCCGGATAATCCCATCGGCATGCACGTGCACTTCGAGCGCGAGCAGGGCTCCGACGGCGTCCGCGCTCGCTGTACGTTGGGGCCGCAGTACCAAGGCTGGCGAGGCATCGCTCACGGCGGTATCGTGATGGCGCTATTGGACGAGGCCATGGCACACGCTGCCGGATTTGCCGGACATCGCGGCGTCACCGCGGCGGTCAACGTGCGCTTTCGCCGGCCGGTTCCGGTCGAAGAGCCGATCGAGGTCCGCGGTCGCGTGGCCTGGCAACGGCACCGAGTCCTCGGCGTGGAGGCCGGTGTCTTCGACGCCGCCGAGAATTTGCTGGCGCAGGCCGACGGCCGTTTCGTTTCGCGCGGTAAGCTGGACGCCGCCAACGACCGAGCCAATCCTTTCTCGAAATGATCGTCGAGAATCGCCGCGCACGCTTCGAATACCACATTCTCGAATCGTTCGAAGCCGGGCTGGTATTGACCGGAACGGAGGTTAAATCGATGCGCGCCGGCGGCGTTAGTTTGAGCGAAGCCTACGCGCGATTCCGCGATGGTGAGGCGTGGCTGCTCGGAATGCATATCCCGCCGTACAAGCAGGGAAGTTTTTCAAATGCCGAGCCGAACCGGCCGCGCAAACTGTTGCTACATAAGGAAGAGATTGCGCGGCTCCAGAATCGCGTCGGCGAAAAAGGACTCACGATCGTACCGCTGCGGCTCTATTTCACGCGCGGCATCGCCAAGGTGCAACTCGGCGTCGCTCGCGGCAAGAAACTTTGGGATAAGCGTGCCGACGCGGCTAAGCGCGACGTCGAACGGGAAATCGCCGCACACGTTCGCCGGTCATGAGAGGCGCCCGGCCCGAACGCGACGTCGAAGCGACGATCGAGCGCGGCGGCGTACTGCGTCGAGGCGAGCACGTGCTCGTCGCGTGCAGCGGCGGCCCCGATTCGGTAGCGTTGGCGGGAGCGCTGCATAGTGCCGCTCCACGAATGGGTATTAACGTATCGCTGGCACACGTCAATCACGGTGTGCGAAGCTCGGCCCGGCAAGACGAGTGCATCGTGCTGCAGCTGGCCGCGCAGTTCGGAGTGCCGCTCTCCGTCATTGCGCTCCAAAGCCGCACGGACGACGAGGCGCGTCTTCGGCTGGCACGTTACCGCGCACTTGCGAAAGCCGCAAGCGCACAATCGTGCTCCGTTATTGCGACCGCTCACCACGCCGAAGATCAAACCGAAACCGTGTTCCTGGCATTGCTGCGGGGATCGGGATTGGCCGGCTTGAGCGGAATGGCGGCGCGCCGCTCGCTTGAACCGGGGTTGGATCTCGCGCGGCCGTTATTGGGCGTTACGCCGGAGACGCTTCGTGCCTATTGCCACGCCCGAGCGTTGCCCTATGCCGTCGATCCGACAAACTCCGATCCCGGGCGGCGACGCAATGCCGTTCGCGAGGCGCTTGCGAACCTGCGCCCCCTCTTTCCGGCATTGGATCGCGCTGTCTCGCGCGCGGCCGAGGTAATCGCCGAGGAGGAGCGCGGCAGCCCGCGAGCACGTCTGCGGCGATCGGTCAGGGAGCACTTCGCGGCCGACGACGATCTGCGCGACCTCGATTTCACCCACGTCGAGGCCGCGGTTCGAGCCCTCGAAAGCGGCCGAAGCGGCACCTATTTCATGAAGCCTGGGGTCGGGCTGAGAGTCGAGGCCGGCTCGATTGCGGGTATCATAACCACGGAGTAACGCCCAGGGATCGGCCGTGCCGAACCCTTTCGCAATAGGTTACGGTTTGGAGTATCGGGAACTCTGACGCAATCTTTCATACCTAGCCGAGCTTCGAGAGGGTCAAACGGTCTAACGTAAACGTGAACAAACATCTCCGGTCCATCGTCCTCATCATCCTAGCGGTCATTGCGGTCTTTATCATCGTGGAGCGCTTCGTCGCGCCGAGCGAAGGAGAGACCCATCTTGACTACGGGGCCTTCTATCAGAAGCTCGAGGCCGGTCAGGTTCAATCGTTCCACGCCACCGGCCTGAGCGCCATCGGCGATCTTTCCAACGGAAGCAAATACTCCGTCGCCGTTCCAAACCTCGACCAAACGTTCGTCGACGAAGTCTATCGCAAGGTCAAGAGCGGAGCGATCAGCTTCGATCAGCAATCGAGCGCGGGGCTACTCGCCAGCCTGATGACGCTCGGGCCGCTCGCTATTACCGTGCTGCTGCTCTTTTTTATCTTGCGGCAAGCACAGAGCGGCGGAAGCCAAGCGCTTTCATTTGGCCGCTCGCGCGCGAAGATGCTCTCCGAGAACCGTCCGAAAGTGACGTTCGCCGACGTCGCCGGCGTCGACGAAGCCAAAGAAGAGTTGGCGGAGATCGTCGACTTCCTCAAATACCCCAAGAAGTATCAGTCCCTGGGCGCGCGGATTCCCAAAGGCGTCCTACTGCTGGGGCCGCCCGGAACCGGCAAGACACTGCTCGCGCGGGCGATCGCAGGAGAAGCGGGCGTTCCGTTCCTCTCGATATCGGGTTCGGATTTTGTGGAGATGTTCGTGGGCGTCGGTGCGTCTCGCGTCCGCGACCTCTTCGACCAGGCGAAAAAGTCCGCACCGTGCATCGTCTTCATCGACGAAATCGACGCCGTCGGGCGTCAACGTGGAGCGGGCTTGGGCGGCGGCCATGACGAGCGCGAGCAAACGCTCAATCAGCTCTTGGTCGAGATGGACGGATTCGATCAAAACACGGGCGTCATCCTCATCGCCGCTACAAATCGTGCCGACGTCCTCGACCCGGCGCTTTTGCGTCCGGGGCGTTTCGACCGTCAAATCGTCGTCGGTCGCGCCGACTTCAAAGGACGAGAGAAGATTCTCGAAGTCCACGCTCGCAACAAACCCCTGGGCCGCGAAGTTTCGCTTGAAACGCTCGCCAAACGAACGCCAGGCTTCTCGGGCGCCGATCTCGAGAATTTGCTCAATGAAGCCGCGCTGCTGGCGGCGCGTCGAAACAAGAACGTTATCGAGATGATCGACTGCGATGAAGCGATCGACCGCGTCATGGTGGGCCCGGAGCGCAAGTCGGTGGTCATGTCGCAAAAGAGCAAGAACATTGCCGCCTACCATGAGTCCGGGCACGCCATCGTTGGGGGGATGCTCGATAAATCGGATCCCATCCACAAGGTGACGATTATTCCGCGAGGCATGGCGCTTGGCTTGACGTGGTCGCTCCCAGAAGACGACCGCTATCAAGTTACCCGCGAAGAGCTGATCGCGCAAATCACGATGGCTTTAGGTGGCCGGCTCGCAGAAGAAATCGAGTTTGGCGACGTAACCACCGGCGCAAGCAACGACTTCGAAAAGGCGACCGAGCTGGCGCGCCGGATGGTCACGCAGTATGGAATGAGCGAGTTGGGTCCGATTCAGTACGGACGCGGAGCGCACCAAGTCTTCCTTGGCCGCGATATCGGCGAGGAGCGCAACTATTCCGAGGAAGTCGCCAGCAAGATCGATTCCGAGGTCCGCAAGATCATCGAGTCGTGCTACGGGAACGGTAAGCGCATTCTCACCGAAAACTGGAGTAAAGTCGAGCGCATGGTTGCCTCATTGCTAGAGTACGAAACCGTAGAAGCCGAGGAAGTTAAGTCGATCCTCGACGGCCGGCCGTACGATCGAGTGCGCGAAGCCGAGGTGCCTGCGGCGCCAGACGGGCAGAGCGAACGCTCTGCGACCGACGAATCCAAACGGGCCGAAAAGCCCACGCGCTTCCCGCCCAAGATTTCTCCGGAACCGGCGTGACGTTGCGCGCGCTTCTGTTCTCTGCAGCGCTCGCTGCGGCGTGGTTTCTTCCTGCGGGCGATGCCGCAGCCGAATCCGCGTTGCAGCAAACCGGCACGCTGCCGCGTGGCGGCACGTACGTCATCTCTCCGGATTCGACGATTGCCTCGGCAGCCATCGGCCTTTGGTTTCGCGCGCCCGGAGCGGGCTACGACGACTCCACACCCGGCATTGCCGATCTCGCAGCGACGGCCGCCGCGGTTGCGCCGCTGGCTAGTGGAAAGTCGCTTTTCGCGCTGGTGCATAGCGTCGGCGGAGAGCTGAACGTCGAAGTCTATCCGGATATCGTCGGCATCGCGGTCGTCGTCCCGGCATCCGCCGCGCGACGCGTCGTCGCCGCCATCACAGCCGCCTATTACGCTCCGGCCGTCGACGACGTTGCCGTAAAAACCGCGCGGGCAAACGCCGCCGTTCTCGGCGTGCAGCAGCGCTATGAAACCGATGCGACGCTACACGATCTTCTCTTCAAGCAAATTTTTGCAGGAGGCCCGGCTCACTACCCGCCGCTACCGACCACCGTCGCGCAAATCACTAGTGTTTCGACGGCGCAAATCAGCGATTTTGCCAAGCGCGCCTTTCGCTCCGAAAACTCGATCCTCGCCCTGACCGGAAACGTCGACGCTTCAAGTCTTACTGCGGTTACGGACGGAAGCGGCGCCGGGCGCATGGATCCGCCCTACGACTCGACG
>DATMKR010000059.1:0-5696 GCA_035571115.1 Candidatus Acidiferrum sp.
TAGGTTGCGCGGAACTTGGCGATCGTGGCACCTGGCAAAAGACGGGCTGAGGGCCGCGGGAGTCGAATTCATGTCTCGGCGGTCTGAATCCACGGAGGAAACTTAGATGGCTCAGCTACTGATAACGATTGGACCGTGGCTCGGCGTCCTCGTTGCCGTTTACCTGGCTACCATGACACCGAGCTATTATGCGCGTTGCCCTCGTTGGTTGATCGTAACGATACGTACGTCGGCCGCGTCCTACGGGGCGACGCTTGCCCTCCAGCAGGTCTTTATCGGCCTTCATGCTGATACCGCCAAACTCACCAGCGCGATCCTCGGCTTGATAAGTGTCTCTGTGATGTTGGTTGCGTCGCTGTACGCCATGAGAATTGGTCGGTCGACAAAGCCTGGCTAACAGTCGCGCGAGGTGTCTTCAACCTGCGAGTGGACGGCGCGATCGCATCTGCCATTCGCGCTTGGTATGATAGTGATGCGATGACGCGACGCGAGCTTCGGCGAGAGAATGAAGACCTACGGGCGTTGCTCGGTTTAAGCAAGCCGCGAACAATCGACGATTGGGAAATGCTGCCGCAGGAAATCCGCGATCCTCTGGCCGCGCGCGCATTCGTTGCCGAGTGGGGTGACCATGGCCGTGCTTTGGTTCGCCTCGGCTTCCCGGCCATGAATCGGCTACCGCCGGATAAGGTCAAGTTCTACAAAGAATACATCGCCCGCGTTTTTGAGACGCCCGGCGTGCGGGCAATCTTGAAACGAGACCTCGGGCGGCTCGACGCCGATCGTGAAGCGATCCTCTCGCGGCAATGTCGGACCGCGCTCTATGGCGAGGACGCGCAGAGTGTCAGAGCGGCCGCCCTGATCGCGAAGGTCTGCAAATGGGAGTTCCGAGGCGACCCTGCGCCTCCGCGCCTGCTTACGGTAGGCGGTTTGCTTGGCTGAATAGCATGCGGAACCCGTGGTCCTCGCACCTAACGGCGTCGCTCATAAACACGCCCGTCGTGTAGCCACCGTGTAGCCACCGCACTACAACTAGGGAGACTCGAGCGACACAACCGACGCAAAAAAGCCCATTTTTCGCCGGCTCCGCACGGATTGCAGTGCCTGTTAATCAGAGGGTCGTTGGTTCGAGTCCAACATCCGGAGAGTTCCAAAAGCCTTGCAGAATATAACGTTTTGTGAGGCTTTCGTTTTTGGGGCTTGGGGCTATGTCCGGCAAGTGTCCGACAACGACGATGCCGCCTCGAGGTGTTTCTTGAGGCCGCGGCCCAAAAACTCGCGGAAGAAAGCGGCGCGGCCCCCGTCCGGCCGAAAACAGGCGAAGCCCCCCTCGCAAAAACGCAAGGGCGCGTTCGATGCTGTGGGGCGTCCTCTCGTGCAATGAACTGAAAGTCAACGTTCACGAACTTGTTGTCCGAGAGCACGATGTCGTTTGCAAGCATCATGAGAGGTGCAGCAATTCTAGCCTTGACGGTCGTCGCTGCAGAGATGCAACGGCATGCGGCGCTGCTTCGTCAATATCCGGAGCTTGCCGGGGTAACGTGACGGACCGGCGAATCCTTAAGGCGTCGGAAAGAGGTGGCGAGATGACTGATTTGCGTCGTTATGCATCGGGTGCCGTCGTAATGGTCGCGATGCTTGCAGGGTGCGGCGGCCACGCCAGTAACGGCGTCATGCCGACCGACGCAGCGCCTAGCTCTTTTCCGTACCACAAGTCGTTTTATTACACCGGGTCCAAGCAATCGTTTGAAGTGCCGTCCGGCGTGAGGAATCTCGACATCGTCGCCCGCGGCGCAGTGGGCGACGGGAATCCGCCCGCGGGCGGCGGACGCGTTCATGCCACCATTCCAGTGACCCCCGGTGAAAAGCTGTGGGTGTTCGTGGGCGGAGCAGCATCCGCGCAAACGGGCGGCTTCAATGGCGGAGCAAACGGGGGGCCTTACGGTTACGATAGCTGCTTCATTTGTTCGGGTAGTGGCGGTGGCGGCGCTTCCGATGTGCGACAAGGTGGCGATGGATTGAAGAACCGGGTGCTTGTCGCCGGTGGCAGCGGTGGGCAAGGCGGAGACATCCGCAGCACCACCGACCATACCAGCGGGGGCACGCCCGGAAAAGGAGGCGGTGCCTGGGGCGGCTCGGGTGGCAGGGGTGCGCACTCCGGTTCGGCTTCAGAATTGTGTGGCGGCGCCGGCGGTGGGGGCGGCCGGCAGACCGTTGGTGGAACGGGCGGGGCCGGAGCCCAATGCGTAGGTTTCAGCGCTAAGCCAGGAAGGCATGGAAAGCTCGGTTCTGGGGGGGCGGGCGCCGGCGGACGGATTTGCACCTCCTACGGTTACGAGTGCTCCACGGCGCCGGGCGGTGGTGGAGGTGGTGGTGGCTACTATGGCGGGGGCGGCGGAGGCGCCGCGATCACGTATCAAATCAACAGCTCGCGTGGGTCGGGCGCGGGAGGCGGAGGTGGAGGCGGCTCATCTTACGTCGAGCCGCAGGCGTCGAAGTTCCGGAGCTGGCAAGGCTGGAAAACCCCGGAACGTAACGGGCTAGTCGTCATCAGTTGGTAGCCGGAAATGAAAATCTCGATATTCCGATACACGGGCAATGAGCAGAAGTTCAAAGTTCCGGCGCAGGTGACTAAGATCACGGTCGTGGCACTTGGTGCAAGTGGGAGCCGCGCAAGCTCAACCAGCTACAAGGTTGACGGGCCGGGTGGTGAAGTGACGGCGACGGCTAGCCACTAGCAAAGCGCCAGTCCTTCGTTAAACGGCTTCGCGAATCGCCGGCCGTTTCGTGCTTTTTCGCAGCACCGCTTAAATAATTCCACGCGTCGGATGATTGCGCGGCTACTGCGAAGCGAGCGCCGGGCTTAAAAGGGTGCTGTCGAACGTTAGCCGTCAACAGAGGGAGCGAAAATGACTGATTTGCCTTTTGGTCGCTACGCTTTCGGTGTCTGCGTGGCCGTTGCTATGCTTGCGGGCTGCGGAGGAGCGCAGGGGCCGCTTAGTTGGAAGGGTGTGAGCGCAGCACCCAGTGCGAAGTATTATTGCGCGGGAACTAACGGGGTCGCCGCAGCGCCGTGCCCGGTCGTGCTGAAGCGGTCCAATGGCGGCAGGGTACTGATTACGATTAGCGGACCAGAAATCATCACGACCACCACAAGTGCTTCAGGCTGCAATCGTGTATGCGTCGTTTATCAAGTGACCGCCACGCAATGGTTAATCTCTTCGCAGGCTTACTGCGGTAAAGAAGAAATCGCCTTTAATGCCTACGACGAGAAAGCCCAAATCGGTGAGGCTTTCGTCAAAGTCGTAAATAAGTACGGCACCGAGGGTTGTCCCTAGCTAGGACTTTTCTCTGCCCGCACACGGCTTCGCGAATCGCGGAGCCGTCCCGTCGTGGTAGCCGATCGAGTGATTGGGGGTCAGTTACGAAGGCTTGATTTTTCTAATCAAGACCGTCGCTGTAACGCATGCCAAAAATGTGAAGGCTAAATAAATGAAGATGGTTCGGGCAAGGCTGTGTACCAAAAGGCCTGCCCCAACGAGACTGATGAATAAAATGGAGAAGCCCCGCCACAAATTGACCCACGGAGCCGCGCGCTGCACGGCCAGGACTAGTCGTCTCAAAAGGTTTGCTCTACGGCCTCACGACCGACAGCGGAACGCCCTAGGCAGCGGGGTGGACTGCGCCGAAGATCCTTCGGCGCTGATCGGTTTACGGAAGCGAGGAGCAACACAGATGAGAAGCTCGGGTTTCGGCGGTTACATGCTAGGCAGCTGCGTCGTCGGTGCAGTGCTCGCTGCGTGCGGCGGATCGCAGCCGCCGATCGACGCGCCGGGCGCGATGCCGCAAACCTCGGCGCTCGTGGCACGCACCAATAGCGCAAACTACAAAGTCGTGTATAGCTTTGGCGCACTCCCCGATGGGGACTACCCCCACTCGGGATTGATCGGCACGGGCGGCACATTCTACGGCACGACGTTCGCCGGCGGCGCATACAATTGCGGTTCGAGTACCTGCGGGACCGTCTTCAGCATCACCGCGGGCGGCGCGGAAAACGTGCTGCACAGCTTCGGCAACGGCACCGATGGCAGTTTCCCGTTCGCGGGCCTTACGGGCGTAGGGAACACGCTCTACGGCACGACGGGGAATGGCGGCGTATACAATGCGGGCACAGTCTTCAGCATTACGACGGGCGGCACGGAAAAAGTGCTGCACAGCTTCGGCAGCGGAACCGATGGCAACGGTCCCGTCGCATCCCTGATTGAGGTAGATGGCAAGCTCTACGGTACGACGGCATATGGCGGCGCGTACAATGCGGGGGCGGTCTTCAGCATCACGACGGACGGCGTCGAGAAAGTGCTATACAGCTTTGCCGGGGGCACCGATGGCGATATTCCCCAGGGAGGCCTGATCGACGTGGCCGGCAAGCTCTACGGTACAACGTTCATTGGCGGCGCGCACAACCATGGCACGGTTTTTACCATCACCACGGGAGGGACGGAAAAAGTTCTTCACAGGTTCCGCAAGGGACCCGATGGCAGTCAGCCCGAGGCGGGCCTAACCGATGTACGCGGCACGCTCTATGGTACAACCGTGGCCGGCGGTACTAAAAACGGTGGCACACTCTTCAGTATCACGACGGGCGGCGCCGAGAGAGTGCTGCACAGCTTTATCGGGGGAGCCGATGGTCATTCCCCTGCGGCGCGGCTGATCAATGTAAAAGGCACGCTGTACGGGACGACGGTCAGCGGCGGTACCGAAAACGGTGGCACACTCTTCAGCATCACGACGGGTGGCATCGAGAACGTGCTGCACAGCTTCGGCCAAGGCACCGACGGCGTCCAGCCCCTGGCTGGCATGACCTACGAAGGCGGAAGCCTCGTAGGTACAACCTACGTCGGTGGCGCTTATGGTTACGGCACCGTCTATTCGCTGACCATCGTCCGCTCCAGGGACAGGTAGGAAAAGGGAAGAACGAGGCCCCCGTCCGTCGACGGAGGCCTCGCAGTCCCCGAGCGCGTTATCGCTACAGTTTGAGGTTTGCCGTGAGGAAGAAGTTGAGCGGCGTTTTATACGAGCCGTTCAACGCATCGATGATCGCAGGCCCCAGCTGCGGCTCATAGGGGAACTTCCGAAACGGCTGGATTTGCGAACCGGGATTACCCGGCGGATTGACGATCGCGCCCGGCGTTCCGTATGGTGCGACGGGATAAACCGTGCCTTCCACGTTGGAGTAAGAGCAGATGTTGCCGTCGTTGAAGGTCCACGGCGTCTTGGTGCCGCCCCAACAGTAGTTCACGATGTTGGTGAGCTGTCCGACGAGCTGAATCCGCGGGCTAACGTCGTAGGAGAGTTGCAAGTTGGCGATCAGTTCGTTGGGTTCCGTGAATGCGCCGATCGGATCGAACACGCCGGTGAATGGATTCGGAATGTCGACGACGCCCGGGCACGTTGAGGCATTGTAACGGTCGCCGAAGAGCGGCTTACCGCAACCGCTGGCGGGGTCGATGCCGGCCTCGGTGATCGGGATACCATACTTGCCGCCGCCTTGGAACTGTACCGACGGCGTTATTGCGAACCGTTGGTGCTTGTAGTTCACCAACAGCGTTCCAACGTACGGCGAGCCAAAGCCTTGCGCGGCAAGTCCGAGCGATCCCGGGAACGTGTCGTATGTTGGGAAGTTCTGCCCGGTATTCACG
>DATMKR010000060.1:0-29495 GCA_035571115.1 Candidatus Acidiferrum sp.
AGACGAGCCGCATCTTCGTTCGTGAAGTGCGCCGCTATCTTGTTGCTTGCCATGCTACCATTCTAGCGCCTTCTTCTTGTGGTGTCAAGTATATAATCGCCATACCTGAGGTGGCTTTGCCTACAAAGGGCTCTCGGCGGCCTGTTTTATAGGCAGGCCGCCGACTTCTTGGGCAGACCTCTCGCTGTCGTCGGCAGCGGAGCCTTTTGAAACCGACCTTGTCAAGCCAAGCGTCCGAATTTACCAAGGGCCTTGACTGCCACGGCCCGATTCCGCTCCGTATTCGCCCGGAGTCCCCCCATCCACTCGACCTCGACCTTTCCGAGATACGCGGCTATCGCGTCTATTGAAGCGCCCTCCCGGGCCATTCCGAGCACCTTGGGCGCATAATTGTCATACTCGCTCTGAGGGGCACCGTCGATATGATTGATGCCAATCGGGTCCCAATCATTCCATAACAGGAGCTTTACGCGGTCCAAGTCGTCCATCTAGGCAACCCCTTTCCAAAACGCTTCTTCAACCCCAAGTTCGTAGATCGAATGTACCAACACGCAGAGATTGTGGACGAGAATCTTGCAGAGGACTTCGTTCACCTGCGCGGTTTCCGTCTTGGAACGGATGCGGCTACCGAACTTCGACTTAACCATGTGGAACACGGTTTCGACATTCGAGCCTCTCGCCCGTACTTCGCCTGGCGATGGCGTCCGCATCGTTCCTACAGTCTGGGCGAGACGCGGCGAGGATTTTAATCTGGTGTGTTGTGAACAGCACGGATTCCGGGACGTCGTAATTAAGCCGGCAAGAGGCGCGGCAACGCACGATGTTTTACTTGTGCATCGGGATGACGACACTTTGGCTGAGGGCCAGGGGCACCTCGATCGGCTACTACGGGAACACGATGGTCTTGTCCAACCGTACCTAGACTCTGTAATGAGCTATGGGGAGCGGGCCCTGGTCTTTTTTGAGAATCGCTTTTCGCACGCGGTCATAAAGAAGCCGTTCGATAAAGTCTTGGCAGTGGGAGGAAGCGCGAGTCCGGCAGCCGAGGCTACGCTGGACGAGATCGAGCTGGCGACTAAAGCGCTTACGATGGCGCCTGGTCGATCCATGTAAGCGCGAGTCGACCTACTGCGAGACTCAGACGGTGAGCCGTGTGTTAGTGAAGTCGAACTAATCGAGCCGGGACTGTACTTTGGTGCATGCGCCCAGGCAGTCTCAACGTTTGCAGATCTCTTGCAGCGCGAGATCCACGCTGCTGGAACTCGGGCGTTCGCGCAACCCTTGCATTCCAAGGCTGACTGACCAATTTTCCTCGGTTTGAGGGGAAACTTCTCAATTCGGCAGAGCGTTGCTTCTGTAATAAGAGCTATTGTTAATGGTACAGTTACCTAACTGCGTCGTGCCTTTAGGGTGGTGCCCCACCGGCATGCATGATAGCGGAACAACGAAGGTAGGCACCGAGCGCGCCTCAAGAAGAGGAGCATGAAATGAAAAATATGCTGAATCTGCGCTATAACGTGCTCGGTGTTTGCGCCGCCGCTTTGCTCGTCGCGTGCAGCAGCAGCGCGTCACAGTCGGGGCTGGGCGCTCCCGCATTGGCTCCGAGTGGCGCTCACGCCGCGGTTCCGCTGTCGGTTAGATACGGCGTGCTCCACAGTTTCAAAGGCGGCGAGGCTGACGGCGAAGAGCCGTTTGCGGGCCTCGTTAACATCAAAGGCACGCTCTACGGCACGACCTACGAAGGAGGCTCATGCAGCAGAATCGGCGGCGGAACCGTCTTCTCGATCACGCCGTCCGGCACGGAAACCGTGCTCCACAGCTTCGGCTGCTCGCAAGACGGCGCATACCCGGTTGCGGGCCTCATCGACATCAAAGGCACTCTCTACGGGACGACCGGTAAAGGAGGCGTAAACGGTGACGGCACCGTCTTCTCAATCACGCCGTCGGGTACCGAGTCCGTGATCTACAGTTTCAAAGGCGGCCCGGGAGACGGCGAACAGCCGCGAGCGGGCCTCATCAACGTCAAGGGCACCCTTTACAGCACGACTTATCTGGGAGGGAACTGCAGTTCAAGTGGCGGTTGCGGAACCGTCTTCTCGATCACGCCGTCCGGCACTGAAACCGTACTCCATAACTTCGGCGGCTCGGGAGACGGCATATACCCGTTTGCGGGCCTCATCAACGTCAGGGGCACGCTCTACGGGACGACTTTTGAAGGGGGAGCGGACTGCGGCTCAAGCGGCGGTTGCGGAACCGTCTTCTCGATCACAAAGTCCGGAGCGGAAACCGTGCTCCATAGTTTTGCAAATGACCCAGACGGCAATAACCCGGAAGCCGGCCTCATCAACGTCAAGGGCACGCTCTACAGCACGACCTATGATGGGGGCACAAACGGCCGCGGAACCGTTTTCTCGATCACGCCGTCCGGCACGGAAACGGTGCTCCATAGTTTCGGCGGCTCGGGAGACGGCGCAGTCCCGTTTGCGGGCCTCGTCGACGTAAAGGGCAAGCTCTACAGCACGACCTACGTAGGAGGCGCGAATAGCGACGGAACCGTCTTCTCAATCACGCCGTCGGGCGCCGAAACCGTGCTCTACAGTTTCAAGGGACCCGGCTCGGGAGACGGCGGGTTCCCGCGAGCGGGCCTTGTTAAGGTCAAGGGCGCGCTCTACGGCACGACTGGAGGCGGGGGTACGGGCTGTAGCGGGAGCTACGGTTGCGGCACCGTGTACTCGTTGTCGCGGTTCTGATTCGCTTGCGCGGCGCGTAACAAGTGTTCGGCGCAGTTGGTGACTGCGCGGAGTCGTGAAGTGTTTGCCGGACTTCTATTTTGCGGCGCGGAGCGCGCACGAAGAACATCAGGCACCGTTCCAAGGATTCACCAGATCGCGTTGGTCGGGGATAACTTCTCGCCGTTCGACTAATTCGGTGGGACTGAGCCAGAGGCCGCCGAAACATCGCCAAGCCCCGTGGCGTTCGCGGAGCGAGGAGCAAGGCAAGGTGAGGAGCTTGGATTTCAGCCGCTACGCGCTAAGCAGTTGCGTCGCTGTGGCAATGCTCGCGGGGTGCGGCGGATCGCAGCCGCCGATCGGTGCGCCGGGCACTCAGGGACGGATAATTGAAACGGTTCGGCAGAAACTCGCAACGCCGGTTATGACAGATCGGCCACGCCTCCTCGCAGTCACCCGGAAGATCGAAGGAAATATCGAGACGAGTTATCTCGACAAGGTCGTGAAGGTGCGAGAGTACACGCTGCCTGGCAAGCAGGTTGCCACAGACTCCATAATCGTCGGCCCAGATCGCAACCTGTGGTTTACTGAGTGGTGCGGCATTGCGCAGATAACCCTCAACGGCCAGATTCGAGTAACGAAATTAAGGCCGGGACAATCAGACCCGGGATTGCTTACCGTAGGTCCGGATGGAGACATTTGGGCGAACGCCGCCCAGGACGGAACGCAATGTTTGCCTCCGACAGGGCCTCTTTATCTCGTCGTAAAGCTGATATATCGGGTAACTCCCGAGGGACGGCTTACGGCGTTCCCCCTGCCTATTGATAATAACAATTTCCCAACGGGACTTTTAAACACCGACTCAACCTTATACTTTGGGCTTCCAATTCTCGCGATCATACATGGCGACGAAGTGGATCGGAACTTCCTCGCAACGATTTCGACGACGGATGGCATCGTTAATAAGGTAGCTCCAATTCATGAATCGCGTTCGACCGGAGATGGCTACATCATGGCGCTAGGCACGCCTGGCCCGAAGATGTGGTTCTACGATTTCGAGGGCGGCCTTCACGTTTGCTCCACTACGGGCAAGTGTTTTTACCGACGTAGCCCTACTCCTCACAAATTTGTTGGAGCGCTTTATGGGACGGCAATGGCATATTCGTCTGCGGATCAAGACGTTTATATCGACGATCAAAACACGTGGATAATTGTACGATACACGCTTGGCGGAAAGAGGTCAGGAGGATATAAGAACCTGGCCTTTGCAAACGGATTCGGTACGGTAACTTACTATCACGGTAACATCTGGATAACTCTCGGAGGCGATGACAAGGCACGACCAAACCTCGGACGACTTACACCGTCCGGAGATTTTAGCGAAGTATCGCTTCCGTTCGTTGGCCCCACAGCGGCAGTTACCGCGCTGGTCGGTGGTCCCAATGGACACCTATGGTACCTCCGGGGTAACCATGTTGGCGAGATCCTTTCGAATATTTGAGGGCGACGATTCGGGTTAATGGAATAAGGAGCGCAGAAACGGGAATGAGAACCCTTGCACTACGCTGCAGTGCACTGAGCATCAGTGCCGCCGCGGCAATGCTAGTTGGCTGCGGCGGTTCGCAGCCGCCGAGCGTACCAGGCGGTATGCCGCAAAGCCTCACGCGAACCGTCTGCCCGCAAGTCGTCGGCAAGCCGAGGTGCATGGTCCTTTTGTCGGATAAGGTGCGGCCGCCGTGCTCGCCGACCTTGACGTGCGGCTGGACGCCGGCCCAACTCGAAACCGCGTATGGGCTCACCAGCGCGTTGGGTAATGGTTCGGGGACGAACATCGCCTTCATCGAGGTGGGCGACCTAGTTAATGCCTCGTCCGATCTCTCAACGTACCGAGGCGACTATGGACTCGGCACCGGCAACTTGACGAAGTACAACGAGTACGGACAGCAATCCAACTATCCGCCGAGCTGTCAGAACTACGGCTGGTGTATCGCGAGCGATCTGGACATCGATATGGTCTCGGCGGCTTGCCCCAAGTGCAATATCTTCTTGATCGAAAGCAAGGACGGCATCAGCGATTTCGAGACAGCCGAAGCCGAAGCCGTCACGCTCGGCGCGACGATTCTCAGCAATAGCTGGAGTTGCCCCGGAAGCTACGACTGCGGCGATCCGACCTTTCCCAACTACTTCGACACCCCAGGAATTACGTATCTCGGCGCGGCTGGCGTCGGATATGGCGACCCGTACGGTAACGTCGGCGCTCCGGCGGCCTTAGCCAGCGTTATCGCGGTCGGTGGTACGCAATTGGTGCTGAGTGGTTCTAAGTACCGCGAAACTCTGTGGCCGGATTCCGGCGGCGGTGGATGCGCTAGCCCGAGCGAAGTCGGAGGTTCGGGCATCCCGAAGCCATCATGGCAGAAAGACCCGGACTGCAAGTACCGCACCGTCGTAGATGTCTCGGCCGAGGCGGGCTGCGCGCCGGGTGTTGCCGCTTACAGCAGCATCTACGGCGGCTGGACGGAAGTCTGCGGAACGAGCGTTAGCACTCCGTTCACTGCCGGCGTTATCGCGCTCGCGGGGAATGCAGATAAGCTGGGCGCGGGCAAAACCTTCTGGACGTTCGGGAGCAAGGAGCAGCAAGAATACTTCCATCACCCCTCCGGGTCTGGCGAACGCGGCTGCGGCAACTACTTGTGCGGAGATGGGAGATACAAAAAGCATTATTCCGGCCCGGGCGGCTGGGGCTCGCCAAACGGAACAAAAGGCTACTAAAGAGCTATAGATATTGCGTAGCGTAATCAGCCGGTTCGTGCCGGATAGCGGGCTGGTAGATGGCAACGGCATACTGTACGGCGTGACGACCGATGGCGTTCGTATGCACGACGCCTTCGCAGCAGGTAGCGAAATGGTCAACGCGGGAGCAACTAACCTTGAGCGGAGTCGAAGGGCACCCGTCGAACATTTTCCCTACGCCACGCCGGCAAAGGAGCGATCGTCGTGAGGATTTGGCTGTTCACGATAACAGCAGCGGCTGTATTAGCCGCATGCGGCGGCAATCCGCCGGTGCTCGTCCCGGCTCAGGCGGCGCACCCCAACGTGGAGCGCCGGCACTCCTGGATGGACCCGAGTACCAGGAATGAAACGCTTCTCTACGTCACCAATTCCAACGGATTGGTCAGCGTCTATCGGTACTGGCAGCATACGCTCGCCGGCGTGCTCACGCCCTTCACGATGCCCCTTGGCGAGTGCGTCGACGCTGCCGGCGACGTCTACATCGCCGACTATTCGGAGAAAGCGCTCGTGGAGTACGCGCACGGCGGCGCCAAGCCGCTGCGAAGGATCCTCGATACCGGTTTCCATCCTTACGGCTGCGCCGTCGATCCGGCGACCGGCAATCTCGCGGTCGCAAACTACGAAGATACGACGTACTCCGGCTACGGCGACGACACCGGCAACGTCGCGATCTATCTGGGAGCCAAAGGCAAACCCGTCTATTACGCAAGCGACGTCGGGCGCGTTAGCAGCCTCGGGTACGACGATCACGGTAACCTGCTGATCGCGGACGGAGAGTATGAGTACTACGGTTACTTTGACCAGACGATGTTCTACTATTTGCCCAAAAAAAGCTCGCAGCTCCTGAGCATCGACCTCCCGAACACGCAGTTCTCCTCGGGTTGGCCTTTCGTGGATAGCATCAACTACGATGGCAAATACTGGGTGCTTACGGTCTACGGCGACCGTCTATATCGTTACACGATTAACATCAAGGCACAGGAGTTCGACGAACTGCAGCTTTCGGGCGGAACCGGCTACGTGGGCGGGATTTGGCTCTATCGTCAAACGCCAAAAGCACCAGCCACGCAGGTCGTCGGCGCCGGCGCCAACCAAGACGGCGACGCCTTTGCCGGCTATTGGAAATATCCGGCCGGCGGCAACCCTTATTACGAGATCACTACCAATCTCGACGGTCCGTTCGGCGTCGCGATCAGCTTGAAACAATGATGCGCTCACCGTTCGTTCGACCCATGCTCGGGGCGCTGATTGCGCTCTCCGGCATCTCTGCGTGTACGGGCGGCAACACGCCCGTCTCGCCGAACGGCGCCGGTCCGCCGCGACTCGCGACCTCGGTCGCGCGCTGGGCCGCGCCTGCGCATCCCGACCGAAAGCCATCGTGGTCTTCTCCGGCGCTGGCAAAGGCTAAGGGGCCGCTGCTGTTCGTCTCTGACTCCGGCACGGCGTCGGTCTACATCTATAATCTCTCGACGCTCAAACTCTTGTCCACGATTACCGGGCTCGATCAGCCGCAAGGCGAGTGCTCTAACACGCACGGCGACGTCTGGATCACCGACACCAACGCAGCGGAGGTTTACGAAGTCACGCATCACGGTCTGCTCGAAAACGAGCTGCCCGTTTCGGACGGCTATCCCGTCGGGTGCGCGTGGGACAAAAGGACCGGCACTCTGGCCGTTATGGAACTCTTCAACGGCAGCGGCGGACAAGGCGCAATACTGCTCTACAAAGGCGGCTCCGGTTCGCCGGTTAGCATCACGAATCCCGAACAGTACTACTATAATTTCGGCGGCTACGACCCCCAAGGGAATCTGTTCGTCGACGGGCGCGCCGCAAACGGTGCCTTCATGCTCTCTGAGCTCCCTAAAGGCCAGAAGACAGCCTATACCCTCACGATCTCCGGCGGCACGATCTACTTCCCGGGCATGGTGCAGTGGAATCCATCTGCCGCCGACCTGGTCGTCGGGGATCAATCCTGCGCCAACACATACGCGAGCTGCGTCTACGCCCTAAAACTCGGTGGGAGCACCGCTACGATCACCGGCAGCACGACGTTTCTCAACTATAGCGGCGGCGGGATCTGCGACCTCGTGCAGGGGGTAATCTTCAACAATAAGATCGCCGGCTCCGATAACGACTTCTGCGGCTCGACGGCCAGCGCTACCTATACCTGGTCGTACCCCGCCGGCGGGAAAGCATCGGCTTACAACAACTCGACTGACGTCACGCCGGTCGGAGCGGCGATCAGCCAATGAAACTGGGCATAAACGCCAGTCTTTTGCTCCTCGCATCGCTCGTCGCGCTCTCCGGTTGCGCCGCATCGCAGTCGCGCGATGCGCTGCCGAGCGCGATGCCGGCGGCACACTATTCGTGGATGGTGAACGGCCTGACCAACCAAGATCTGATCTACGTCTCGAACGTCGATAACGAAGTGACTGTTTATAGCGCGTCGAACCAAAAGCTGGTCGGCGTGCTCACCGATTTCACGCAGCCGAAGGGCGAGTGCGTCGACGGCACCGGCAACGTCTACATCGCCGATTACACCGCCGAGCAGATTCTCGAGTACGCGCACGGCGGTCGCAAACCGATCAAGACGTTTAGCGATTCGCCTTACTCGCCGTATACCTGCACGATCGACCCGACGACCGGCGACTTAGCCGTTGCGGATAACGGCGACTCGTCGCAGGCAGGGGATATCGCCATCTGGCCGCCAGGCAGCAGTCAGCCCACGCGCTACACCGATCCGCAGATCCTCAACTTTTCTGCCGCCGCCTATGACGGCAGCGGCAACCTGCTCGTTTCCGACAGTTACTCTTACGGCCGCCAAACTGGCTTCGCGTGGTTGCCGCACGGCGGCACGCGGCTCTTCAACGTCACCGTGCCGGGTCCCAAGGGGGAGCAGAACTGGGACCTCAGCGGCATCGCGTGGGACGGTCAATACTTCGTGCTCGACGCCTATTACGTATATCGCGTGAGCTTGATCCACGGGCAGGCCTACTACGTCGACGAGATCTTACTCGATTACCCCGAAGAGCACTCCCCGTCGGGGCCGTTGTGGATTTACAAGTCGGGTTCGCAGATGCAGCTCGTCGAGGGACTCTTTGACGGTGAAGGCGGGAACAGCGCGGTCGGCATTTGGAGTTACCCGGGAGGCGGCGAGCCCACCACCACGTTCACCCACGGCGTCGACCGGCCGTTCGGGGTAACCGTCAGCCCGAAACAATAAGCGAGGCGCTGCAACGCGCGACGCTGACGACTGAGCCTGAAAAGACTCCGAACATTGGTCGACCCGCATACTTGAAACGACTGTTTCACGTATGCTAGGATGAGCCGTGTCGAGAACACCGGACGAAGCGCGGCGCCGGGAACTGCTCGAGGCTTGCGTCGATTACGTTTGCCGGAACGGTTTGGCCGATCTCTCGCTACGCCCGCTGGCAAAGGCAGTGGGATCGAGTCCCCGCGTCCTGCTTCACTACTTTGAATCAAAGGAGAACCTGGTCGTTGAGATCGTCCTCCATGGCCGAGCCCGTCAACAAGCGATGATGGCGCGCCTCAAGCTCACCGATCTCACGCCGCGAGAGGTCGTGCGAAAGCTTTGGCGGGAGTGGAGCAAACCGGAGTGGGAAGCGCTGACGCGCCTCTCCTTTGAAATCTACGCGCTCGCGCTGCAGGATCGCACACGTTTTCCCGGCTACCTCGACCGTTCGGTGAACGAATGGCTCCGCGCGCTCGAAAAGTGCGCGCAGGCGCCGGGCCGCAGCCGCAGCGAGGCCCGTTCGCTTGCAACGCTCTTGGTTGCGGGATTCCGCGGCTTCTTGCTCGACCTCGCCGCGACGCACGACCGCGCCCGGATCGACCGCGCGGTCGAACGCTGGATTTCACTGGTATATGCGCCAGACTAAGAGCCCGCGCAGCGGCGCGGCGATCTTCATCTTCATCACCGTCCTGATCGACATGATGACGTTCGGCATGATCGGGCCGGTGCTGCCCAAGCTGATCGCGAGCTTCGTCGGCAATAACTACGCCTTTGCGGCAGAGATTATCGGACTCTTCGCA
Source organism: Candidatus Acidiferrum sp. (assembly GCA_035571115.1). Classification (GTDB taxonomy): domain Bacteria; phylum Vulcanimicrobiota; class Vulcanimicrobiia; order Vulcanimicrobiales; family Vulcanimicrobiaceae; genus Cybelea. Next base: position 9,573 of record DATMKR010000060.1, read on the forward strand.
ACGGTCTGGGCGCTGATGCAGTTCTTCTGCTCGCCGCTCTTGGGCATGCTCTCCGACCGCGTCGGCCGGCGCCCCGTCATCCTGATTTCAAACGCCGTTGGGGCGGTGGATTATGCCATCATGGCACTCGCGCCGAATCTCTGGTGGCTCTTCGCCGGGCGCGTACTCTCGGGCATCGCGACGGCCAACATGGCGACCGCGAGCGCCTACATCGCGGATGTCACGCCTGCGGAGAAACGGGCGTCCGCGTTTGGCCTTATCGGCAGCGCGTTCGGTCTGGGTTTCGTACTCGGGCCGGCGATCGGCGGTTTGGTTGGGACGATTAATCCGCGTTTGGCGTTCTGGGCGGCGGCAGCCTTCGCGCTGATCAACACGCTCTACGGACTCTTCGTCTTACCAGAATCGCTCTCGCGCGAGCGCCGGACCAAACGGTTGGAGTGGAAGCGCGCGAATCCGATTGGCTCGCTGCGGCTGCTGCGCTCGCATCACGAGTTATGGGGCCTTACTTGGGTAAATCTGATCACCTACATCGGGCACGAAGTCTTGCCGAATGTGTGGGTGATCTATTGCATCGCGGCATTCGGCTGGAGCACCGGCAGCATCGGCCTGACGCTCGCGCTGGTCGGTACGATTGCGGCGATCAATCAGGCCACGATGGTTCGACCGATCGTCGCGCGGCTGGGGGAACGCCGGACGTTACTTGCCAGCCTCGTCGTCGCCGCTCTTGGCCTCGCACTGATGGGAACCACCAATGGTTTCGTATTTCTGCTCGCCGCGGTCGTCATCTCGCTGCCGATGTATCAGGCTTCGTCACAGGCGCTGATGACGCGGCGCGTCAAGGCGTCCGAGCAAGGCGAGTTGCAAGGCGCGCTCGGATCCGTACGCGGCCTCTCGATGCTGATCGGACCGGCCATCTTCACGCTCACCTTCGCGCAGTTCGCGGGCCCGTGGCGCGGCTTGGGGCTCATCGGCGCACCTTGGTACTTGGCGGCGATGCTCTACGTCATTGCGTTCTGCGTCGCTTGGCGAATCACGTCGCGCGCCGACGACGTCGTGCTGCCGGTCGAAGCGGCACCCCCGCTATACGTCGAAGGCTGATGAGGAACGCCGCCGACTGCCGTAGAGCCGTTTGCCCCGCATTCGTAGCAAGATCGAATTGATATTCGTGGCCTAATGGCGGCGACTGGCCCTTTGAAAAGAACAGCGAGTCCACGCGAACGTGCTCGCGCTTGAGGGCGCTGAGCGCCGCCGACGCTTTCGCGGCGCCACGATCGAAGTCGTGCCGGATTAACAATACCGCGGGGAACGGACTGACCGTAACGGCGACGGATAGCGCGACTGCGATAAATAAGAGAGCGACACTCAGCGCTCCGACGATTCGAAGGGCTAGTCGCACGCCAAGCAGCGAGAGCCTAATCGAAACAGACGATCGGTTTGACGATGCGCGATTCCGCTAGCTCCCGATAGGCGCGCGGGACGTCGTCGAGGGAGATGAGCGCGGCGTCGACTCTCTCGGCCGTGACGACGCCACGCTCGATCAAGGCCAAGGCCTCGCGCGTGTCGTCGGGGCCACACGAATAACTTGCGACGAGGCGAAAGTCGCCGAAGTAAAAACGCGTGGGATCGATCGCGATTGGTACTTCGGGTGGGAACGGGGTGAACATCACGACGGTGCCCCCGCCCGTCGCCGCGGCGCACGCCGCCTTCATCGCGGGAGCAGTGCCCGGACCGCAGATCACGACGTCGGCGCCGCCGGGGAGAATTTGGTCGACCTCGTCGGGAGGAAAGACCGTCGCGCCGTTGCGCTGCGCGATCGCGCGGCGCTGCTCGATAAAATCGCTGGCGAAGACTTCGGCGCCAAGCGCTCCCGCGGCCAGAACGTGCAGCAATCCCATGACGCCCAAGCCGATCACATACAGCCGGTCGTTCTTTCTCACGCCACTGCGGCGCAGCGATTTTACGACGCAGGCGAGCGGCTCGACTAGCGAAGCATCGCGAAACGGGACGCTCGCGGGCAGCGGCAGCGTGTCGCGCTGGTTTTCTCGCGAAACGCGAAAATATTCCGCGATGCCGCCAGGCTCGATCCTTGTGGCGCGCCAGGTCGCACATTGCACGTAATCGCCACGCGTGCAGGCGCGGCACTCAAAGCACGGCGCGTGATGATGCACGAATACGCGATCTCCCACGGAAAGCGCGCAGTCGCCCGCGACGGCCGCCACGATGCCGGCCGGTTCGTGGCCGAGCACGAGCGGCGCCTTTCGCGCGATGTACCAACCCATGACGTCGCCGCTACAGATTCCGCTGGCCATCGTTCGCACGAGCAGGTCCCCGTCGCGCAGCTCCGGCACGGCGCGCTCTTCGATGCGCACGTCGTTGACGTCGTAGAGCACCGCGGCTCGCATCGTTTCGGGCGTCATGGTTCGATCAATAGCTTCAGAGCGTCGCCTGTGTCGAGCCGTTGGAAAGCTTCGGCGATTCGATCGAGCGAATAACTATCTGAAATCAAACCGCTTAGCGGTAGCGCGTGGCTCGCGATAAGCTCGTAGGCGCTGCGCACATCGCGCGGCGTAAAGTGAAACGGCGCGATAAGCTGCACTTCATCGTAATGCAGCCGCGCGGCATCGAACGAGACGCGGGCCTCGGCGGGCAGACCGGCAAAGAATGAAACGCGCCCACCGCGTCGCACGAGCGCCGGCGCGCGCTCCCACATCTCGATGCTTCCGGTACACTCGATCGCGGCATCTACGCCCCGATCGCCGGTTCGCTCGGCTACGACGTTGCCGATCGGCGACGCCGTTACATCGATGCTTTGTAGCCCAAGTTCGCGAGCCAGGGCCACGCGCTGCGGCCGGCGACCGAAGATCAGCGCCTCGACGCCCCGCCGCTGCAGCAACAAAGCATGGAGAATTCCAAAGCCGCCGTTGCCGATGACGGCAACGGTCGACCCCGGGGCCGCCGCGAGGAGTTCGATCGAGTGAACGACGCAGGAAAGCGGCTCGAGAAATGCCGCCTGCGCGTAACCGATGTCGAGAGGTTTGTGAAAGCAGTTGCGCTCGACGACACGCTGCGGAACCGCGATCAGATCCGAGTACGCCCCCAAAATCATCGTCGAGAGAAGATACTCGCAGAGTTCCTCTTGCCCGTTGCGGCACCAATAGCACTGACCGCACGGCGCGGTGTGAACGCACATCACGGGGTCGCCAACGGCGAAGCCGGTGACGCCGGGCGCGACCAATGCGACGTCGCCGGAAAACTCGTGGCCAAAGCGTGTCGGCATCGGCATTTTCGGATGGCCGCGACGATAGGTCTTCAGATCCGTTCCGTCGGTCAGAGCGGCACGCACGCGCACGACGATTCCGCCCGCCGGCGCAGCCGGTACTGCTTCTTCGCGCAGCTCGATCGTCTTCGGTGCAACCAGCATCGCGACGCGCGAACGATCCGATGCGGTCACGTGCTTGGCGCTGCAACGCAGGCCAGCAACGCCGAGCGAATTGGTTCCGGCAACGGGCGGCTCTTCTTCGTCGTGCCGTCGACCGCGGCCACGATGAACGTCAACGCCGCGCCGGCCTCGCCCGTCCGCTCGTTGAAGAGGACGGTCTTCCATCGGACGCTCGACGACCCGACGCGCTCGATGTGCGTGCGCATCCGCAGCCAGTCGCTCATCATCGCCGGAGCGTGATACTCCGCCTCCACTCGAACGCGCGGAAGCCAAAAACCGTACTGCGTGAACACGGTCTCGTAGGGAAAGCCCAGCTCGGCGAAGAGCTGCATTTCCGCGTACTCGGCAAAGCGCGGATAGGCCGCGAAGTACATGATGCCGACGACGTCGATGTCGGCCCACTGCACTTGCAAGCGCGCTTCGAACGTGCGCGCCCCGGCGGGAAGGGTGTCTTTAAAGCGAGCCACTGGCAGCAACGTACCGGGCGATAGGGTCGACTTCGAGGTTCACGCGACTGCCGGGCGGGCGCGCGCGCAACGTGGTTCGTTCGATCGTTTCGGGGATGAGCGCCACCTCGAACCAGCCGTCGCCGGCCGCGGCAACGGTCAGGCTGACGCCGTCCACCGCGATGAAAGCCTTCGGTGCAATCATGGTCGCGATCGCCGGCGGCGACTCGACGCGCATGCGTTCGCCCTGGCCCTCGGGAGTGCGCGAGAGTACGAGCGCGGCGGCATCCACGTGACCATAGACGAAATGGCCGCCGAGACGGTCGCCGACACGCAACGCGTACTCCACGTTCACGGCGTCGCCCGCTTTGCGCTCTCCCAGGGTGCTGCATGCGAGTGTTTCAGGAACCACGTCGAACGCAACAGCATCTCCGTCGAGTGCGGTTGCGGTGAGGCAGACGCCGTCGATAGCGATTGAGTCGCCGGGCATCGGCCGTTCCAACTCGGCGCCCTCGCACCGCACGACCAATGTCGCACCGGCCTTGATGACGGTGCCGCGATAGCGAATCAATCCGCTAAACATTTGCAAAGGTTCCGCTGATCATAATGTCCTCGCCCGTCCGCTCGACGCGGTCGAACTGCAGGCGTACCCCCTCGCGAAGCAAATCCCCACGCGCGAGCACCGGCACCGCGTCTTGAGTTTGCAGAAAGAGCGGCGCGACGGCCCAGTAAAAACGGTCGACTTGCCCGGCGGCGAGCAATCGCGCCGCCAGAGTGGGCCCGCCCTCACACACGACGCTGTAGATACCATGCGCGCGCAACGCTTCGAGAGCTTGCCGCAAATCGAGCGAGAGACTCTCCGGCGGCCCAACTCCGATCACGTCGGCCACGCCGCGGAGTTCGTCCAAACGATTTGCCAGGCTGCTGGGGGCGAGCACGACGCTCCTTGCGTAGCCTTCTTCGCTAGCGAATATTCGGCTGCGCGCGCTGACGCCTTCGGTTTGGCAAACAACGACGCGCACGTAAGGGCGCAGGCGATCGTGCGCCGGGCGGACCGTGAGCCGCGGATCGTCGACGCGCACCGTGCCTGCGCCGACCATGACGGCGTCGTACGCGATTCGCAAATCGTGCACGTAGCGTCGCGCCTCCTGCGAGGTCAGCTGCTGCTCGACGCCGGGCCGGCTCGCGATCGCGCCGTCGAGCGACATCGCCATTTTCAGCGCGACGTAAGGCCGTTGCAGCGTACCGGCGCGAGCGAAGGGTTCGATCAAGTCGCGAGCGACCTGATCGTGCGCGACCGCGACCTCCACACCGCGTTCGCGTAACTCGGCGGCACCGCCGTGCAGGGTCGGGTCGAGGGTGCCCGCGACGACGCGTACGACCCCGGCTTCGACGACCGCCTGCGCGCAGGGCGGCGTGCGGCCGACGTGCCGGCAGGGTTCCAGCGACACATAGAGCGTTGCGCCACGCGCTTCGCGCGCGGCTTGACGTAAAGCGTTGGCTTCCGCATGTGCGTCGCCCGCGCGGCGATGGTAACCTTCGCCGACGATTCGATTAGCACGCACGACCACCGCGCCGACGGGCGGATTCGGAGACGTGCTGCCGATACCGCGGGCGGCGAGCTCGTAGGCACGTTGCAAGTAAAGCTCGTCGAGTGGCGTCAGCGGGCGATGGAGTTCCTCCACGGGTGGGGGCTCTTCGCCACCGCGACCACTATCGCATCGTCCACGAGTCCGCCGGCTTCACGGATCGCGTCGGCACAATCTCGAAGCGTCGATCCGGTCGTGCAGACGTCGTCGAAGAGCGTCACACGCCGGCCCGCGACGCCGGCCTCATGACACGCAAATCGTCCCTGGGCGGCAAGGCGTTGCGCTCGCGACCGCCCGCGCTGCGCGTCGCCCGATCGCTGATCTAAGGCCAGAACGACGCGGGCCCCGGCGATTGCAGCCGCGCAACGAGCTACGAGCGCGACGCCGTCGAGCCCGCGCACGCGCCGGCGCTTTACGGTCGTTGGGACCGGAATGAGGGTCGCACCGGCCGGAACCAAGGGCGCCGCGATACGCCCTAACGCCTCGGCGACGTCTCGGCGCCCATCCTTGAGCGCCAGCACCGCCGCGCGAAGGCTGCCTTCGTACGCAGCAACGGCCGCAACCCGCAGCGACGGAAGATAAACTGCAACGGCTTTCCCGTTTGGGCGGCACGCGTTACAGAGCCCGGCACCGATGGCATTGCAGTTCGCGCACTGCGCCGGGAAGACAACGTCGAGCAGCGTGCGCCAATCCATGCCACTCGATCACGCGATGGCGATGAAACGCCTAGCTGGAGGCCTCCACTGCAACGAGCGCGTCGTCGAGCACGCTTTCCGGCTGTACGACGTACCCGGTTCCCACGATCGTGTCGCGCAGATTCGCTCGCGCGCCGATCGTCGCGCCGTTCCAAAGGATACTGCGCTCGAGCGTGACCGCGGCATCGACGCGCACGCGATCGCCGATGATGCTCGGGCCCACGATCGACACGCCGTCGGCGATCGTCGCTGCCGCGCCGATCCGCACCGGACCTTCGATGCGAACGTTGCTGCCAAGCCGCGCGGAGGAGTCGATACCATGCGAAGTGGTCTTGGGAATCTGCACGACGCCCTCGAGGACGTCGTAACTCGCGCGCCGGTATTCCCCCGGCGTGCCGATATCGGCCCAGTATGCACCACGTGCGTGGAACCCATAAAAGGGATCTCCCGCGCTCTGCAGTGCCGGAAAGACCTGTTTGCCGAAATCGTAGAACTCGGCTCGCGGGATATGCTCGAAAATCTCGGGCGAAAAAACGTAGACGCCGGTGTTGGCTAAGTTGCTCCGCTCCGTCCCCCGCGGCGGTTTCTCCTGGAAGCCGACGATCTTCGCGCGCGCGTCGAGGACCACAACGCCGTACTGATCGACGAGATCGCATTCGACGAGACCGATGGTCGCAATCGCGGCTCGATCCCGATGAAACTCGAGTACCTTGTCCAAGCGAATATCGGTAACTTCGTCGCAGCCGATCACGGCAAACGGCTCGTCGTCGAAGAACTCTTGCACCTTCTTGAGGCCGCCGGCGCTTCCGAGCAGCTCGCTTTCATACGAGTAGTGCAGCTTCACACCGTAGCGCGAACCGTCGCCAAGCGCCTCAACGATTGCATCGGCGAGATAGTGGACGTTGATCGCAATTTCATCAAAGCCGTACGCCTTGAGATAGTGCATCAAATGCGCGGCATTCGGTACGCCGGCGACGGGCACGAGCGGCTTGGGAACCGATTTCGTGAGCGGATAGAGCCTGGTCGACAGGCCGCCCGCGAGAATCATCGCTTTCACCGGAGCTCCTCGAGCAGAATCAGCCACGCAAAGCGTGGCAGCGCGAGCTGTCGCCGCCACCGCCGCGGTTCCGTGATAAGCCGATAAAGCCATTCGAGGCCGAGACGGCGTGCGATGCGCGGCGCCCGCGCGACGCGGCCCGAGATCACGTCGAACGAACCTCCGACTCCGACGCCCGCGCCGCAGCCGGTTTCGTGGAGATGTTCGGCGAGCCAGAACTCTTGGCGCGGAGATCCCATGCCCACGAAGAGCAGGCGCGCCCCGCCGGCGGCGATGCTTTGCACGATCGCCGGCGTCTGCTCGTCGCTGAAAAATCCGTCGTGCGTACCGGCGATCTGCAATCCGGGATAGCGCACTTCCAAGATCGCGGCCGCATCGGCGGCGACGCCGGGCGAGCCGCCCAAGAAATAGACCGGCAGGCCGGCCACAGCTGCACCCTCGCAGAGATGTTCCAGGAGTTCGACGCCCGTGACGCGCTCGCGAAGCGGCGCACCTCGGCGGCGAGCCACCGTCAGCAAACCGACGGTGTCGCAGAGCGAAAGGGCGCAGGCGTTGACGACCGCACGAAACCGAGCGTCATCTTGAGCGTAGACGACCATCTCGGTACCGAGCGTAACGATCTGCGCGCCGTTCCCCTCGCGCGCTTCGTCAAGAATCCGTCGCGTTGCTTCGCCGGCATCGACGACATCGAGCCGGCAGTCCAGAATTTGCAGGGACGTCACCGCGACTCGACGGCATGTGACGCGTACGCCGGCAGGAGCGGCCGCAAACGCTCCGCGACGCTTTGCGGTATCTCGTCGAGCGGAAGGCGACACGATCCGACGTTGAAGCCCAGCTGCCGCATCGCCCACTTCACCGGGATCGGGCTTGTCGTGGCAAAGAGCGCGTCGATCAGCGGCAAGAGCGATGCGTGAATCTGCGCCGCCTCTTCCACGCGGCCGTTTCGGTAGGCGTCGAGCATCGCGCGGTATTCGCGAGAGCAGAGATGCGACGCAACGCCGACGACGCCGTCGGCACCCAGCGCCAAGCAGGGAAGAAACAGATGGTCGTCGCCCGACCACACGATGAAACCCTCAGAACGGTCGCGCAGAATCATGCCGATCTGCTTGAGATCGCCGCTCGACTCTTTGACGCCCACGATGTTCGCGTGCCGGCGCGCGAGCTCGAGCAGCGTCTCGGGCAGCATGTTGGCGGCCGTGCGCCCCGGAATATTGTAGATGACGATGGGAAGACGCGTCGCCTGGGCAATCGCGCCGAAATGGCCGAGCATTCCGCTCTGTGTCGGTTTGTTGTAATAGGGTACGACGGCGAGGATTGCGTCAACGCCGGCCTCCGTCGCCTCCTGCGTCGCGCGGACCGACTCGCGGGTCGCGTTCGTTCCGGAGTTCGCGATGACGAATGCGTCGCTGCCGACGGCTGCTTTTACCGCTCTGTAGAGCGCCACGCGCTCGGCGGGTTCGAGCGTCTGCCCTTCGCCGGTCGAGCCGGCAACGATCAAACCGTCGTTTCCGCGATCGACCAGCCAGCGCGCCAAACGGCCGGCTTCGTTTAAGTCCAGCTCGCCTCGCGCGTCGAACGGCGTCACCATCGCGGTGAGAATGACTCCGAGTTGTCCGTTCATAGTACGGGGTCTCCTCGGTCGAGGCAAAACTGCGCGTGGACCGCGGTCTCGGCGCGCTCGGCCTCTGCGGCCGGAACGAGAACCGAAATCGTCACGTTGCTGTCGGTGCAATGGATGATCTCGACATCGGCCTGCGAGAGCGCTACGGCCACCTGATGCACGACGCCGGGCGCGTCGCGCATTCCGGTACCGACGACCGAAAGCTTCGAACAACCTTCGCGCACGCGCACCGCGAGATTCAAATCGCTCAGCAGTCGCCGGATCTCATTGCCTCGGTCGCCTTCGACGACGAATGCTACGCCCGCTTGATTGATCGTCACTTGATCGATCGAGATTTCGGCTTCGGCCACCCGTCGAAACATCTCCAGCTCGGTCTCCATCCGGTGGCTCGGCGATTCGATGTCGCCTCGAATGATTCGCACCCACGTCACGCGTCCCGAAGACGTTACGCCGGTTACGGGCCGGTGATGGTCGACGTTTTCGTCCACCAGCGTCCCTTGGTCGCTGTGCAGACCCTTCACGGCATAGCGGGTCCCGGTTCGACTCGCGTATTGTGCGGCTTTCGAATGCATGACCTTCGCACCGTGGTTGGCCAGCTCGGTCATCTCCGCCAGCGAGGCGCGCTCGATCGTTCGCGCCGCCGCGATGCGCCGCGGATCGGCGGTCATCGCCCCGCTCACGTCGGTGTAGATGTCGACGCGCTGCGCTTCGAGCGCATGTCCGATGGCGATCGCCGAGAGGTCGGTACCGCCGCGGCCGAGCGTCGTCACCGTGCCATCTTGCGCGACCCCTTGAAAGCCGGCGATCACAGGAACGGTTCCGCGTTCCAACAGCTCGCGAATCGCATGCGGCTCGACGCGGAGAATCGTCGCGTCGCCGGGGCGCTCGTTGGTTACGATACCCGCCTGACCGCCCGAAAGCGCTACGGCGCGCACGCCTTCGGCGCTGAGTTCGTCGGCAAAGACGGCCGCCGCAACGAGCTCTCCGGCGGAGAGCAGCAGGTCGGTATTGGCAGTTCCGCTGCGGCCGTCGACCAGCGAGAGCAGCGAGTCGGTGGCATAAGGTTCGGGAAAACGGCCCATCGCGGAGACGACCGCGACGGTCGCAAAGCCGGACTCTTGGGCGTCGCGCACCCGCTGGTAGGCGACCTGCCGCTGCTCGCGCGTGCCCACGGAGGTTCCGCCGAACTTAAGTACCGCGACTTTTTGGGACGTAACGTTCATGCCGCGACGTAACCTTTCTCGAGCAGCAACTCGAGAATCTGCACGGCGTTGGTCGCGGCGCCTTTGCGAAGTTGATCGCCAACACACCACAACGCAAACATTCTCGGTGACTCCATGCGGAGCCGGGCCACGTGCACGTCGTCGGTCCCCTCAACGTCGCGCGGCGTCACGATACCGTCACGATGAAAGACGATGCCGCGCGAGGCTTCGAACGCCGCTGCAAGCTCGGCGCAACCGGTCTCGCGCTGCGTCTCCACAAAAACCGCCTCGCTATGTGCGGTGCGCACCGGGACGCGTACCGCCGTGACGCTGACTTGGAGTTCGGGCAGGCCGAGCATCTTCTTGCTCTCGTCACGCACCTTACGCTCCTCGCCACTCCATCCATCGGCGTCGAATGAGCCGACCTGCGGCACGACGTTGCGTGCCAGCGGGCGCGGAAAAACCGAGGCCGCCGGCTCGGGCTCGCCGGCCACGAGAGCGCGTTCGTCGGCTGCCAACTCGTCGAGCCCCGCGCGACCGGCACCGCTGGCTGCTTGATACGTCGCGACGTGCACGGACTTTAGGCCGGCGACGTCGCGAATCGGCTGCAACGCCGTACAGAGAATGATCGCCGTGCAGTTCGCGACCGGGAAGAGCCGATGCTCCGGCCGCACTGCGTCCGCGTTGACTTCCGGAACGATCAGCGGCACGCCGCGCTGCATCCGAAATGAAGCGCTGTTATCGATGACGACGATGCCTCGTTCGAGCAGTCCCGGCGCGTATTTTTCGCTGGCATCTTCACCCCCGGCGAAAAAGACGACGTCAAAGCCGCGCAGCGCATCATCCGATGCCGTCCGCACGTCCAGCCGGTCGCCGCGAAAGCGCACGGCCGCGGAGCGGTCGCGAGAGGCAAACGGAGCAAGCTGCGCGATGGGAACGTTGCGCTCTTCGAGCACCTGCACGATCGTCTCACCAACCGCACCGGTCGCACCGACGACGGCGACGTTCATACGCTCTCACCGAAAACGCAGTCGAGGCCGATCGCTAGCCCACGGCGATGCACGACGGCACGCACGGCGGCCAGCATGCCGGCCACAAATGACTCACGGGTTAACGAATCGTGGCGAATCGTCAGCAACTCTCCGGTTCCGCCCAGCAGCACCTCCTGGTGCGCGAGCAGCCCCGGCAATCGAACGCTATGAATGACGGGGGCTCGGCCACCGGCAAGCTCCATCCTCGCGGCCGTCTCCGCCGCGGTACCGGACGGCTTGTCCTTCTTGCCGGCGTGGTGCAGCTCGATGATCTCCGCGTCGGGAAAGTAGCGCGCTGCTTGTTGCGCAAAGCGCATCATCAACATCGCACCCAGCGAGAAGTTTGGAACGATAAGCGCACCGACGCCGTGCTGCTCCGCAACCGCTCCCAACGCGAGGCGCTGCTCGTCGCTCCATCCGCTTGCGCCCACGACCGTGTGCAGCCCGTGCACGACAGCTTCGATCGCGATCTGGTAGCTGCCCGGCTGCGTCGTCAGGTCGAGCAGCACGTCGGGTTTGCTCGCGAGAACCTGGTCGAAAGTATCGAAGATTGCGTGCTGGGGATCCGCGCGGCGCGAAAGCCCGCAGCAATACTCCCCGCTTTGTTGGAGTGCTTCTCGCGCAATCGTGCCCATGCGCCCCGTAGTGCCCGCCACCGCAACCCGAACCGTTGGGGTCATGTGTTCGTCCTTCGACAAGCTCAGGATGACACGGCTCAGGATGACACGGCTGAGGATGACACGGCTGAGGATGGCAAGACGGCAACGGTTACGAGGCTAGAGTTTTTCGAGGGGCGCGTACTTGAGCATCAGCATCTTCTGCCCCACGTTGGGAAAGTCAATCGTTACGAGACCGTCGCCGCCGGCTCCAACGATATTGTCGATGCAGCCCTCGCCCCATTTTGGGTGACGCACGCGGTCGCCAGCTTCCAGGCCGAGGTGCACGCCCGCGCCGGCCGATTCGTGAATCGCCACTTCGCGCCATCGTCCGCCTGCCGGACGCGCGAGCGGAACGCTGTCGCTCTCCAAAATCTCCAGTGAAGGCAACTCCTCGATGAAGCGCGATTTCGGGTAGGCGTAGGTGTTGCCGAAGAGCGCGCGGCGCGCGGCATAGGTGAGGAACAGACGATCGATGGCGCGCGTGATGCCGACATAGGCCAGACGCCGTTCTTCTTCAAGCTCCGTGGCCTCGGTAAGCGCACGGCTGTGCGGGAAGACGCCTTCCTCCAGACCCGTGAGGAAAACGCTGGAAAACTCGAGGCCCTTCGCGCTGTGCAGCGTCATCAGCGTCACGTAGGAGGCATCCTCCTCGAGGGCGTCCAGATCGCTTACGAGGGCGATGTTCGCGAGGAAACCAGCCAATGACGGCTCTTCGTCGGTGGCTTCGTAGTCGCGCGCCACGCCGACCAACTCCTGAAGGTTTTCCAGACGCGCGCGAGCGTCGTGGGTGTCTTCGCTTTGAAGCTCGCGAACGTACCCCGAATCTTCCATCACCGCGACCAGAAGGTCGGCAATCGTCATGCTCTCCGCACGTGCGCGTAAGTCGCCGATGAGCTCGGCGAAACGTTCGAGCTCCTTGAGTTTCTTGGGGACGGCCGAGCGCAATAACTCGCCGTTGAAGATCGCCGCACCTACGGAAACGCGCGACGTATTCGCCGCTTGCACCAGTGCCGAGAGCGTCTGCTGCCCGATGCCGCGCCGCGGTACGTTGACGATTCGCTTGAACGCCAGCGCATCCGACGAGTTCATGATGTAACGCAGGTACGCAACGACGTCCTTGATCTCGGTGCGCGCGTAGAAACCGACGCCGCCGATGACGCGATAGGGAATTCCCTCGGCGAGCAGCGCCTCTTCGAAAACGCGCGACTGCGCGTTGGTGCGATAGAGAACGACGAAATCGCGGTAGGCCGCGCCCTCGCGTACCAGGCTCTTGACCTTTTCGACGACGTAACGCGCCTCGTCGCGCTCGGTGGCCGCCGGATAAACCGTAATCGGGTCGCCCTCGCCGCGCGAGGTAAAAAGCTTCTTCGCGGCACGGGAACGGTTGTTGGCGACCAGCGTGTTGGCCGCGTCGAGAATGCGCCCGGAACTCCGGTAGTTCTCCTCGAGCTTGAAGACGGCCGCGCCGGGGAAGTCTTCTTCAAAGCGCAGGATCATCCGGTAATCGCTTCCGCGCCACGAATAGATCGATTGATCGTCGTCTCCGACGACCGTGATGTTGCCGTGGTGGGCGGCCAAGAGCGCGACCAGACGGTATTGGGCGGCGTTGACGTCCTGATACTCATCGACCAGGACGTATTCGAACTTGCGCTGGTACTTCTCGCGGACGGTCTTGTCGCGCTCGAGAAGGTCGATCGTGCGTACGATCAGATCGTCGAAATCTAACGAGTTGGATTCGTTGAGCCGGCGCTGGTATTCCGTGTAAACGTTGGCAAGACGCTCGCCCAGAAACGAGGTTTGCTTCTCCGCATACTCGCTCGGCCACACGAGCGCGTTCTTCGCCTTGTCGATTTCGGCAAGGCAGGCACCCGGCGTGAGCTGACGCTCGTCGTAGTCGAGATCATCGAGAATCTCTCGGATCAGCTGACGCTGATCGGCGTCGTCGATGACCGCAAACGTCGGCGCGATGCCGATTCGAGATCCATCGCGACGCAAGATGCGCACGCACATGGCGTGAAACGTTCCAACCCATAGATCGCGCGCGACGGCGCCGACCATGTTTTGCAAGCGCGACTTCATCTCGCCCGCCGCCTTGTTCGTAAAGGTCACGGCGAGAATGCGATCCGGAGCGACGCGCATCTCGCCCAGAAGGTAGGCGATGCGGTGCGTCAGGACGCGAGTTTTTCCGCTGCCGGCCCCGGCGAATATCAATACGGGACCATCGGTCTGCCGGACGGCGGCAGACTGCACGTCGTTGAGGATTTCCGTTTCCAGGAGCATTTATAGCGGTTCGCCGCAAGCGTGGTTAACGCCTTGTTAACGGCGAAACTGCTACGTTTACAGCAGGGTCAACGCACCGCGCGAAGCACTCGCTCCCGTCGGAGGGCGAGCGCGTAAGCCGCCGCAAGCAATGCCAGGGTGGATTCGGCACCCATATTGGTATTGACGGCGTCTTCTTCGAGACCGTCGCAGCATCCACCACCCTGCGCCATCACGATGCCCCGCGAGTTCTTCCCGTAGTACCATTCCATCGCGAGTTCGGCGGAAGCAAAGTGGCCCACGTCGCCGGTCAGATCGAAGGCCGCAAGCTCGGCTTTCACCATCGCGCAAGCTTCCAGGGGTTGCTGCGCGTACCGGGCACGGCGTCCCCCACGGTAGTACCAACCTTCGTTCCCGATTGGGACGTGGACGCCGTTTTCCGTGGTGACTTTTTCGTAGAACGCTAGAGTCCGCAGGCCGACCTCGTGAAAGCACGGCTCCGAGAGTGCCCGGCCGGCGCGGATCATCGCCTCGCAAAGGCGCGCGTTGTCGTAAAACATCGCATTTTCGAACCATTGCCAGTCGTCGGAGGCCGCCGCTTCATAGGCGTTACGCAGTTCATCGGCGAGCGATCGCAACGCATCGGCGTATTTCGAATCCTTCACGGCCGTATAGGCGTGTGCCAGGCCGATCGCCGCGTACGCCCGTGACCGGATGTGCCCCAGCGACCCCACCGTAGAAAGCGCGCGATCGAGAGCTGCGGCGCAAACGCGGCGCCATGGCGGCGACGGTGCGTTTGCGAGGCCGTAGCCGAGAGCCCAAATCGCACGCCCGCAGCTATCGGGCGTTCCGACTTCGTCGCTCCAGCGGCGATCGTAATCCATGAAGTTATGAAAACGGCCGTCCTCCATCTGCGCATGCGCGAGGAAGGAAAGGTAGATCGAGGCCAGTCGCTGACTGAGCCGATCGCCCGGATTGAGACGCAGATAGGTAAGAACGACGACGAACGCCCGTGACACGTCGTCGGTGCAGTATCCCGTTTTGCGATTGGGCACCGTCTCGAGCGCATGCTGAATGATTCCGACGTCGTCCGTGAGGATCGCGAGATGGTCCAGCGGCGGTATCGCTCGCGCGGGTCGCGTCTTATGCAGAGTTGACGAGCTCCATCGGTCCGCGCGGGCAGAGTTCGCTGAAGAGACGGCCGTATTGCATTGCCACATTCGGCCAGGTCATCTGCCGGCCGAAGCGATAGGCGCGCCGTTCCGTCGCGCGGCGTAGGGCCGGGTCGTCGAGCAGCATATTCAGCCGGCCCGCGATCGAGGACGCGTCGCGGAAATCGCAGAGAAAGCCGCGATTATGCGCTAAGAGCTCTTGCGCGTAGAGGTACGGAGTCGAGACGATGGCCTTCCCACAGCCTACGGCGTAGGCCAGCGTTCCGCTGACAATCTGCGCGGGATTGAGGTAGGGCGTTAAATAGATATCGGTGGCGGCGAGGTAGCTCACGACCTCGTCGAAGTCGAGATACTTGTCGATCAGCTGAACGTTGTAGTGAAGGCCGTACTGACGCACCATCGCAATTAAGGACTCGCGATAGGATTCGCCTTCCTGGCGGCGCACGACCGGATGCGTTTCGCCGAGGATGAGATAGAGCGTTTCGGGATGGCGTTTGACGACCTCGCGCATCGCCTCAATGGCGTACTCGAGTCCCTTCCCGCGACTGATCAATCCAAAGGTGGAGATCACCGTTCGTTGGCCGATGCCGAACGAGGCTTTAGCCGCGGCCGTATCTTGGAACGGCACATCCGGCACGCCGTGATGAATCACCTGAAGCTTGTCGGGGTCGATCCCATAGACCCCCTCGAGGAGCCCGCGCCCCGTCTCCGAGAGCGCGACGACCTTCGAAGCCTCTTCGCAGAGCGCTTGGGTCACGCGCAGGTACGTTTCGTCGGGCTCGGGGAGCACGGTGTGCATCGTTAAAACGGCGGGCTTATCGAGCACGCTCATGAAGTCCGCGAGCCACTCGCCGCGTTCACCGCCAAAGAGCCCATACTCGTGCTGGATGTTGATGAGGTCTGCGGGATAGATGCTGACCAACTCGGCCGCCGATGCGTAACTATCGCGGCTTTGTTCCCTAATCCGAGCAACTACCTCAGGATCGTACCGCCGCATGTCCGCGCCCGGTTCGTCAATAGCAATAACCGGGCTCGCGAATCCAAAGGCCCGGTCGTACGCGTCGACCACGTCTTTGGTGAAGGTCGCGATGCCGCATTCACGAGGGGGGTACGAACCCAAGAATAAGGCCTGAGGGGGAAGCATGTGTGCGGTCTCCTCCAGCGATGGACCCTAATTTACCCTCGGACGGATGCACCATAAACCGAACTGCCGCTCGTCCTTCGACGGAGCTCGGGATGACAGGCTCAGATGACGGCCAGGATTAGGGGGGCGAGCCCAGCCGAGCCCCTGGCTCGACCGTCGCTCCCGGTTCGACGCTTACGTCGTGCCCGATCACGCTGCCAGCTCCGACCCGGGCCTTCGGCCCCACGGTCACCCGGCTGGCGAGTATCGCTTGCTCGATCACGGCGCCGGAGCCGACGCTGACGCGATCCCACAAGACGGATTCCCGAATCACGGCATCGGCGCCGATGCTGCAGCTTTGGCCCAGGACGACGTTGGGACCAACCCTGGCGCTTGCATCCACCACGACGTCGCTGGCGGCGTGAACCGGCGGGACGACACCGGGATGCCCCTGCAGCACCTCCTTGCCTTCGCCGCTGATTCCGAACTCGACGAGCAGCGGCATCATCCCGCTTAAGACGTCGCGATGTGCCGCCAGATACTGCTCCGGCCTTCCGAGATCGAGCCAATAGTCGTCGGTCGTATAGGCGTAGAGCGCCTTACCAGCCGCGATCACTTGCGGAAACGTCTCGTGCTCGATCGAGACCTTGCGACCGGCGGGAATATAATTGAGGATCTCTCGCTCCAGAAGATAGGTGCCCGCGTTGATCTCGTTGGTCGGCTCTTCACCTTTGGGTGGCTTCTCAATGAAGGCGCTAACTTTCCCATTGGCATCGTGCACGACGCATCCGAACGGCGACGGATCGTCGACGTGGATCAAATGCAGCGTTCCGATGCCGCCTTTGCGCTGATGATACTGCCGCATTGCGGGTAGATCGAGGCTGGTGAGGATGTCGCCGTTGAGCACGAAAAACGGGCCCGTGATGTGCTCCTCGACGTTCTTGAGCGCGCCGGCGGTTCCGAGCGGCGTCTCCTCGATCGCATAGGTCACCTTCAAGCCGAGTCGCGAGCCGTCGCCAAAGTAATCGACGATCGCTTGCGGCATATAACCCGCCGCAAGAATCACATCCCGAATGTCGGCGGCGTAAAGGCGCTCCATCGTTCGCGCCAAGAACGGCACATTAACGATCGGCACCATCGGTTTGGGCGTGCCGTACGTGAGCGGCCGAAGCCGGGTTCCCTCGCCGCCAACCAGGACGATTGCTTGCACGATAACGCTAGTTCGGCGTTAATAGGGCGGCTACTTGCTGGAAACACTGCTTTAATGCCATACGGTTGGCACCTTGGCGCGATAGGCTTTCTTCATGCCAAAGCTAATTTATGATTGGGCGCTCGTGCAGGCTTATCATGACGAGGGGCACGGTTTTGTCGAGTGCGCGAAGCGCTTCGGTTTTTGCCACACCGCTTGGATCAAGGCCATCAAGCGCGGGGCGCTAAAAGCCGCGCCGACACGGTTTCGCGATCGGCGCCGAAAGTACGATTGGAGCGAGGTGCAAGCGTATTTCGACGCTGGGCACACCTACGCGGAATGCAGAGCATTTTTTGGCTTTCAGCCGGAGACGTGGACGGCCGCAGTGAAACGCGGCGAGCTGCGGGCTCGTGCGAGAGCGCTTCCCCTCCATGTAATGTTCGAGCGAAAGATGGCTCGCGGCCCGATCAGGCGGCGCCTGCTGGAGCTCGGCGTCCTAGGCAAGCGCTGCAGCCGCTGCGGCATCGCCGAATGGCGAGGACGCGCGCTGACGATTCAAATCGACCACATCAATGGCGTAAAGAATGATTGGCGCCTTGACAATCTTCGGATGCTTTGTCCAAACTGCCACAGTCAGACGCCGACCTTTTCGGGGCGCAATCTGAAGTTCCGTCCCAAGCAAGATTCGCCGGACAGAGCGCATGAGAAAGCTTCATGACTGGGCCGCGGTACAACGACACTACGACCAAGGCTTCCGGGCAGAGCAGTGCAGAGAGCACTTCACGATCACTTGCTCCGCTTGGTCCATGGCGATCCGGCGCCGCAAGCTGCGCATCGAGCCGACCTATCGCCGGCACTACGATTGGCCGACTGTGCAAGCTTTTTATAACGAAGGCAATTCGTTCTACGATTGCATGCGACGGTTCGGATTTTGCCGAGCTTCGTGGCATAAGGCGGTTCGGCGCGGAGAAATTCGGCCTCGGCCGATCGGACGGCCGCTAGCAGAGCTCCTGGCAAGTAGCAATAGCAATAGCCGAACCAACGTCAAGAGGCGGCTGATCCGGGCCGGGCTTCTCGAGAACCGTTGCGAGGAGTGCGGGCTCAGCGATTGGCTAGGCGAGCGACTGACTATTCAAATTGACCACATCAACGGAGTCAAGGATGACTACCGCCTCGAGAACCTGCGAATGCTTTGCCCCAACTGCCACAGCCAGACTGACACGTACGGCCGACGACCCTTCAAGCGAGGCGCGATTGCATGAGAGGCCTGCGCCGGCGTAGTATAACCGTTCGCTGGCATTCCCGATTAGCTTAGCTGGTAGAGCGGCGGACTCTGAATCCGTTGGCCCTCGTTCGAGTCGAGGATCGGGAGTTTTGCGGCCCTATCGTCTAGAGGCCTAGGACGCCGCCCTCTCACGGCGGTAACGCGGGTTCGAATCCCGCTGGGGCTAATTCAAAAGTGCTTATTTTACAAGGGTTTTCGACACTTCCGAGGCTCCATGTAACATTCGTGTAATATCGGAGCCTCGTTCTTTTCATGGCTCGTCTTACCTAACCAGGTTCTCGAAGGCGCGAGCAGCCTCTCGGCCACGTTCCGAATAGACATAGAGATACCGCTCCGCTGTGACCTGGACATTCGCGTGGCCAAGGCGCTTGCTGATGACCTCAATCGGGACGCCCGCTTGGCTGAGTAGACTGGCGTTCGTGTCACGCAGACCATGCAGCGTAATGGGAGTTACCTTTGCCCGCTTGATGCAGTCGAGCACAGGCCGCCCGAAGTTCCAAGGGTCTACGGGTGAGCCGTCCGCCCGAGCAAAGACCAGGCCTTCGTCACGGTAGGCAGGTCCTAGCGCGTCCTTCTCCTTTGCTTGTTCGGCTCCGTGGGCGCGAAGTATCTCGCAAAGGTCGTCTTCGATTTCCACAATCCGAGTTCGGTCGTTCTTCGGTGCCTTGAACTCCATGCGCTCGGTGAGTGAACGAGCTATGGTAATGAGCTTTTCCTTTAGGTTGACTTCGCTCCACCTCAGAGCCAGGACTTCACCGCGTCTTGCTCCTGTATACGCGGCGAAGGCGACGGCCGGATAGAACCACGGCTGTGCGGATATGTAACCGCGCTTCTTCGACCGGCTCGTAGGTGTCTTAGCCTCTAAGAGGAGCTTGCGTAGCTCGTCTTCAGTAAGCGCCAACGGCTTGGGTCGACGTCGTCGATGAGAGCCGCGACGTTGCGGCTCAGGACCTCGCGACGAACTCGGCGTGCTCATTGCGCCGGTTAGCGCCGCGAATGAACGGTGGTCGCTCGACTGCACTCAGCTATCAAACGCCAAAGGAGTTCGCAGCCAGCCTGAAAATCAACGCACCTTCACAGTTATCAGCTGCCTGAATTGCACCTACAGGTCAGTCGGATTTCGGTCGAGGTCGAAACACTCAGCGAAAACGCTCCC
>DATMKR010000061.1:0-4138 GCA_035571115.1 Candidatus Acidiferrum sp.
TTCATTCGATTGCCAGACGGCGACGGTTCCAAAGGTGTGATTGTCGCGCGTTACGGGGACCGTAACGCGCTGCGTCAGAGCGGACTGCGCCGCCGTTGGCGGCGTATCGCCGGCGATTTGCCGCCCGCCGGCGTCGTACACGCCAAACGGCGTGTCGGCTTGGAGCGAGTTGAGAGTTCGCAAATCGCTGGGATCGAGGGAGATGCGGCCGTGATGCACGTCGACCGTCGACGCGATTGTCTGCGCGCCGGAGTGCAGGCGGTCGATGAAGTTCGAGCGCAACGTGCGGTCGAGCACGACGATCGAAAGGCTGGCAAAGAGCGTCGCGGTTACGGCGACGATCGCCACGACGGTCACGATGAACCGCGTTCGGAGGCTCACGGTATCTCCAAGCGATAGCCGAGGCCTCGCAGCGTTTGCAGCAACTGCGGCTCGCCTCGTTCCGTGAGCTTCTTGCGCAAGCGGCGGGCGTAAACGTCGAGGACGTTGGAACTGCGTTCGCTCAAACGATCCCAAAGACGCTCCTCGAGCATCCTGCGGGTGACGGTTCGTCCGGGGTTACGCATGAGAACCTCTAAGAAGATGCCTTCCTTGGCCGTGAGCAGCAGGTCGCGGCTGCCGCGGTGCCCTTGCCGAGTCTGCGCGTCAAAAATCAGGTCGCCCAACTGCAGCACGCTCTCGATCCAACCTGCGGGACGGCGCGCGAGCGAGCGCAGGCGCGCTTCGAGCTCGTCGAACGCAAATGGTTTTCGCAAGTAGTCATCGGCGCCCGCATCGAGGCCCGCGACGACGTCGCTTCCCCCGTCGCGCGCCGTCAGAATCAAGACGGGAACGCGCTTACCCGATGCACGCAGACGGCGTAAGATCGAGAGCCCGTCCTCGAGCGGGAGATTGAGGTCGAGCACCATCGCGTCGTAATGCGCGCCTTCCAGATACTCGGCGCACTCGCGGCCGTCGGCAAGCGCATCGACGACGTGGCCGTCCTCGCAAAGGCCGCGGCGGAGAAGCGCCCGCAACGGGGCGTCGTCTTCGACGACAAGAATTCGCACCGCTCGACCTCTACGACGCGGGGCGCCCTAGGAGCCTGTCGGGCTCCAACGCAATCGCTGGACCCAGTCGCCCGCCGGATCGGCGTAGACCACCCAGATATCGTTGGTCGTTTCGTCGATGCCGACCGTATGAACTCCACGATGATCGGTGTCGAGCCGGCCCACGACGCGTGGCGCAGATCCTTTGCTGACGGCGATGACGGTAACGACTCCTCGTCCTGCGCAGACGACGAAGTTTCCGCGCGAGCCGGTATTGCATTGATCGATGTGCGGCTGAACCTGCGCGTCGCCGACGTGCGTGCCGTCGGGCGCATACGCGGAGAGGACGCCGTTTTCGCCTCCGACGATCACCTGATCGGCTGCGGGCGAGAAGACCAGGGGGTGATTGTCAATGAGTTGCGGCGTCTTGACGACTTTGACGACTCGCATCGCTACGGGATCGACGACCGCAAAGCCGCCGCCGTTGGCAAGATTCTGGTAGAGCATGCCGGTGGCCGGATCGACCGCCGGTGATTCGAGATCGTCGGCAGGCATCGCGATCGTGCCCATCAGCTTCATCGTTTGAGAATCGATCACATAGACGGAGCCGCCGCCGTCTTGGTCGGCGTAGATGCGTCCGCGCGCCGGATCGTACGCAATATCGTCGATGTTCCCCGGAACGGCAACGCTTGTGATGACTTTCATGCTCGACGGATCGACTTTCGAGAGTGTCTGGTCGGTGCCGTTTCCGGTGAAGACGGCGCCGGAGTTTGGATCCACTGCAACGCCATGCATCGGTCCGACGTCAACCTGCGCGAGCACCTTCCCGCTCGAAGTATCGATGACGAGCAATCGTTTGCTGGCGGGGTGCGCCGCATACGCTCGATGGTGTACTTCGTCAACCGTGACGTAATCGAATCCGCTGAAGATCGCAACGGGCTGCGGCGGCGCGGCTATTGAAATCGGCATGCAGGACTCCTAGTCTGCGGCTTTCGTACGGTGCGGGCGCGGCGTGAAGTTCGGCGGAGGCATCGACGGCGCGTTCGGCAGAGCGACGGGCGCAACGCCGAGGCTCGCGCAGTTCATCGCTGCGGGCATCGTGTTGACGACGGCATCCGGAATCTCGGCGTCAGCCGCGCCGATGGGCGGTACCTCTCCCGAGAGCCGCGCGGGATCGAAACCGGCGAGCAGGTCGGTAACGGCCGAATTCGAGTCGCGCGGACCCTCGGGCATGTAGGGCTGCTCGTCCGGTAGCGAGGCCAGCGTCGGCAGGCCAAAGAGCGTTTCAGCGAACTTTAGGATCGACGTTTGATCGCCCGCGTCGTGGACGATTGCGCCGCCGCGCGCGTAGGGCGAGATGACGATAAAAGGCAGGCGCGGGCCATCGCCGCACGGGCGTTTATCCGAGCACGTTTCGAAGTGTGGCGGGGGAACGTGATCGTAGTAACCGCCCGGATCGTCCCACGTGATGACGATCGCGGAATCGTTCCAGTATTTGCTTCGCGCGATCGCGTTGACGAACGTCGCGACGAAGGCTTCGCCGATTTGGGCGTCGGTGTCGCCGGGCCCCGGATGATCGTCGTCGCCTTTATAGTTCGCTTGGACGTACGGGTCGGGATTAGCCGGCTTCCATCCGAAGTTGTTCCGCGATCCGCCCTTGATGTAGAAGATCCCCGAGCCGGGCAGCGTGCCGTTGCGCAAGCGATCCAACATCGAACGGACGTCGTGCACGTTCTTCCAAAAAACATCGTTCCGCCGCAGATAACCGAAGTATTGGGGAGCGTTGTGATGCGTCTCGTATCCCGGCAGCGCGACCGTGGGCGAAACGTAGCCCTCCTGATACCAGCCCCATGGAACCGGTGTGCGGCCGCTCGCCGCCACGGCGCGCAGATCGCGCGCCACGCCCGAGGTTTCGTTGACGGCATGCGCGGCATCGCTCCCTGCGAGCGCGAGCATCAAGGTCGCATAGCGTTGCGGAATCTGGTGGCCCTTGCCGGCTTCGGAGTACGGCGCGTAGGCCGGGTCGAGGTCGTTCATGATCGGAACGCCGGGCCCACTCTCGCTGCCTTTTGCATCGGTCGCCTCGCTGGGATCGCGCGCCCATTGCGTCTGCCCCGCCTGTCCGGCGATTAACGAGACGGCGCTGGGCGTCGAAGGGCCGGCGAAGGCGCTGAAGATGTGGTCGTACAGCGCAAACGTTCGTGCGTACTTCCACAGAAACGGAATCGTGTCGCAATCGTAGTGCGCCATCGTCGTGAGACCGACGTCGCGCGCCCCGGCGCTACCGAACTTTTTTTCCGATAACGATTCTTGCGTCGCGACGAAGCGATCCATCGCACCGCCGTTCATCTTGTCGTAGATGACGACTCGCCCTTGCGCCGGCGATTCGGTGTCGGGGTCGGCAATGCGAAACGGGGTAACCCAGGTTCGGCCGATGGGATCGTATTGCCGGAAGCCGTGGGCTTGCGCTTCGGCCGTCGCCAGGTTGTCGGCACCCGGAAACGTTCCGAAGTAATTATCGAACGAGTGGTTCTCCTGATAGATGACAAAGACGTGCTTGATCCGTGAGCGAAGCGCTGCCGTCGGATCGAGGCCGACCGCGGGGGCGGAAGGCGCTACGAGGCAAAGCGCTGCGACGGCTGCTAGACTGCGCGACAGCATCGCTGCAATTTTACGCCCCGCAAATGAACTCTACATGAAGTGACTCTTATGGCCGGGCTTAACGCGCGCATAAGTTATCCATAAACTTGGTGCCCCATTGTCGGAGGATGCGAGCGCTCCTTGTTGCCCTCTTGGTACCGCTGGTGGTAGGGGTTCCGGCGGCGGCCGCCGGCGGAACGACGATTTCGGGCCGAATCCTCGATACTCAAGGCGGTTTGACGGTTCCAAACGCGACGGTGGAGCTCGAGCGCAACGGAACCCGGGTCGCGACGGCTCGCACCGATGCCGGCGGCAACTTCCGGATTCTCGATCAGCCCCCCGGAACGTACGCCGTTCTCATTCGGGCCGCCGGCTATCAGACGACGCGCATCTTGCCGGACCTTTTGGTGACCGCGGAGATTCCCGAGGTCGCGTTCCAAACGGCCATCGCGCGCCAGCCGCAAGGGCTC